>DAIQPZ010000002.1:0-57438 GCA_036787065.1 Anaerolineaceae bacterium | reverse complement strand
ATGTTAGCGCGATTCCGCGCCGAGCTTTTGGAAGTGGATGGACGCCGCTTGAGGTTTAAAGTCGAAGCTTGGGACGAAGTCGATAAGATCGGTGAAGGCGAACACGAGCGTTTTATCATTGATCTCACCCGATTCAACGAGCGGCTGGACAAAAAACGGGCGCTGATCGGCAAAAGCTAAGACTCTACTAATGCGAAAAAATCACTGAGTGGATTTTCGCTTTTTTCCTTATTTGCCGTAACTGCTCAGACCCGTGTGAAAAGACCTGAATTTTGAGTGTTTGCGGGTGCGCAGCACCCGCAAACACTCAAAATTCGGCAACTTTCCTACGATTCCCTATAGTAAAGCTGAGTTACTTCTAATTTTACATGCTTTACAACGTCCGTTCACTAAATTCCATTATAGAATGACGTTCGACTGACTACCAGCACAAGTTACCTCTCCTTACAAGCCAATCTCCACACCGGTTGAAAATTGTTATTATCCGATATATAATAAAAACAATCGTTCGTATTTGTATTGGAGACCCGCATGACCAAACGACTAACACCCAAAGGCGAAACCTCGCGCCAGTCAATCATCCAGAGCGCTTACCAGATCTTTCTCGAAAAGGGCTACCACGCCGCTTCGATCCGGGATATCTCACAGCGCTGCGGACTGACCATCGGCGGTGTGTATGCACATTTCAATGGGAAAGAAGACATCTTCATTGAGGTGCTTAAAGCCTACCATCCCTTTCGGCAAGTCATCCCGGCAATTGCTTCAGCGCGGGGTGAAACCAGCCAGGAACTGGTATACAGCATGGCGCGTGGGATGATCGCGGCCCTGGGCAGCCAGCGCGAAGCGCTGAACCTGTTCTTCACCGAGGTGGTTGAATTTCAAGGCCGGCATTTTACCCTTATTTTCCCTGAGGTGTTCCCCAGCCTGGGTTCAGCCATGTCGGGCATGTTTCAACCGGGGGCACATTTACGCCCGATCTCAAGACCAACCCTGATCCGCTCATTTTTTGGGTATTTTTTCTCATACTTCATGACCAACGTCATCTTTCGCGACCAACTGCCAAATGATGATGAAGCCCTGCGTGAGTTCACCGACATCTATTTAAATGGCATCCTCGCCAGAGATGGCGCACCTGCCGCGCAAGAAGAAAGCCAGCCATCTCAACTGGATAACGTTTCACCCAAGGAGACCTTATGATACCCACGCATCCCGCTTCAACCGAACTGATCCTGCCGCTCAGCTCAGAGGCGGCCACGCTCCAGGCTGCCGGCGGAAAAGGGGCCAACCTGTCCAGGCTGGTGCGGGCCGGGTTCTCGGTGCCGGGCGGCTTTTTATTGACCACCCAGGCCTACCAGGTGTTCGTCGCGGCTAACGCCCTTGAAGATCGCATCCAGGCGGCCTTATCGCAGGTGGCTGGCGGAGACCCGCCAGCCACCGAATCCGCTTCTGCTACGATCCGGGCGCTGTTTAGCGGCGGGAGGTTGCCGGTAGATCTGGCGGACGCGCTGGTCAGCGCTTATACCCGTCTTGGCCGCCCAGCAGTAGCGGTACGTTCCTCGGCCACGGCGGAGGATCTTCCGGAAACCTCTTTCGCCGGTCAGCAAGACACATATCTCAACGTGATCGGCGAAGAAGCCCTGTTGGAGGCGGTGAAAGCCTGTTGGGGCAGCCTGTGGACCGCGCGGGCGATCAACTACCGCGCCCACAACGCCATCTGCCAAGATGGGATCGCCTTATGCGTGGTGGTACAGGTCATGGTCGAAAGCCAGGTGTCCGGGGTAATGTTCACCGCCAACCCACTGACCGGGCTGCGCGCAGAAACCGTCATCGATGCCACCTATGGCCTGGGTGAAGCCCTGGTCTCAGGGCAGGTCGAGCCGGACCATTATGTGGTGGACCCAACACAAAATAATCTCCTCAAAAAGGTTATAGGCGCCAAAGCCATTTCTATCCGCGGGAAGGTCGATGGCGGTACTACCGTGATCCAGGAAGCAACATACCCGAGTCAGGCCCTGCCCGACGAACAGATCCTGGCCCTGGCAAAGCTCGGCCAGCAGGTGGCGGCGCTCTACCAGGCGCCCCAAGATATCGAATGGGCCTGGGCCGATAACCGGCTGGTCCTGCTGCAAAGCCGGGCGATCACCTCTCTGTTTCCCTTGCCGGAGGGCATGACCGCCGAACCTTTAAAAGTGATGTTTTCTTTTGGAGCAGTGCAGGGCATGCTCGATCCGATCACCCCTTATGGCCGGGACGTGATTTACCAGGCATTTGCCATAGGCAGTGGGTTGTTCGGCCTCAAAAGAACGGCCGACACGCAGACCGCGCTTCTGACCGCCGGGGAGCGCTTATGGGCGAATATTTCGACCCTGATGCACAACTCCGTCGGACGAAAATTAATCCCCGCAATATTGCCCTTCATCGAACCCACCATCCTGCAAGCGCTGGATAAGCTCTGGGACGATCCACGCCTCAAGCCGGGCAAGACCGGGCTGAGCCCGCGCGCCATCACCCAAATTGCCCGGTTTATCCTGCCGATGGCTGCCAATGTGATCTTGAATCTGCTGTCTCCCGCGGCGCGCCGTGAAGCCATCGTCCACAACGGGGAAACCGTGCTGGACGTTATAACAGCCCGTTGTTCAGCCATCCAGGGGGATCGCCGGTCACGACTGGCAAGGCTGGCGCAAATGCTACCCGAACTGGCAGATAAGTATTTGCGCCGCACTCTGATCCTGTTTGTTTCAGGCGTTGCCGCGGGCATGGCCTCATTCAACTTGCTGTTCAAACTCTCCTCTGAGCTGCCTAAAACTCAGCCAGACGGCACCCCGGCCAGATGGGGCGACTTAATTATGAAAATCACACGAGGGCTGCCAAACAACCCCACCACCGAAATGGACTTGAGGCTGTGGGATATCGCCCAGACCATCCACCGCGATCCGCCATCTTACCAGGTATTCCAGGCCAACCCGACCGAAACACTGACCACACTCTACCAGCAAAAGCAGTTGCCCGGTCTGGCACAATCCGCGATTGACCGTTTCTTATCGCAGTACGGCGGGCGAGGCCTGGGGGAGATTGATGCCGGGCGGCCGCGCTGGAGTGAGAACCCGCTTCAAGTGGTCGAAATGCTGGCAAATTATTTGCATATCGATAAAGAAGAGCAGGCTCCAGATGTCGTTTTCAAGCAAAGCGCCAAAAGCGCCGCCGTCGCCATCGACGAACTGTCCGCAGCGGTGAGCCAGACTCGCATGGGCTGGCTCAAGGCGCGCCTGGTGCGCCTGGCTGCCCACCGCGCGCGCGAGCTGATGGGGATCCGCGAAAGTCCCAAGTTCTTCGCCGTGCGCATGTTTGCCATCCCGCGCCGTGCGCTCCTGGGGGTGGGGCAGGAATTTGTTCAGGCTGGTGAATTGGACCATCCGGATGACCTGTTTTTCTTATCGACAAACGAATTGATCGCCTTTGCCAAAGGAGAAAAGCGGGACTGGAAGGCTTTGATCGTCACCCGGCGGGAAACTTTTGAGCGGGAACGCCGGCGCCGCCAGATCCCACGGCTGCTGCTCAGTGATGGACGTGCCTTTTACGAAGGGCTCATCTCGACCGGAGGGGATGACCACACCTTAATCGGCAGCCCGGTTTCACCCGGCAGCGTTCAAGGAAAGGTGAGGGTGGTGTTGGATCCACGCCAGGCTCACCTGATTCACGGCGAAATCATGGTGTGTCCGGGTACCGATCCATCCTGGACCCCGCTCTTCCTCAGCGCGGGGGGCCTGGTAATGGAGACGGGTGGGATGATGACCCACGGCGCGGTGGTGGCGCGCGAGTATGGAATTCCGGCGATTGTGGGCGTCGACCAGGCCACCCGCCGCCTGGTGACCGGCCAGACGATCCAGATGGATGGGTCGACCGGCCAGATCGTCATCCTTGACGGCCAGGATGGTTTATAATTCGTAACTGTTCAGTCATGCAAAGAAAGATACCGAATTTGAGTTGATTGCGTGTGCGAAGCACACGCAATCAACTCAAATTCGGGTCATTTTCCCACAGGCCTGAGCAGTTACATAAATTCCATCACGCTTGCTTCATTCAGAATCGAAACATGTACAGTTTTTCCAAAGCTAAACTGACTCAAGACATGGCGCAGGCCATCATTAGTGCCCATTTTGGCCCGCTGCGGCGCCTGAAGACTTACCAGGAGCTCGAAGAAGGGCTTTACAATGCCGCGGCTCTCTTAGAACTGGACGATGACTTAAAATACGTCTTAAAAGTGGCTCCATCCGACGACGTGCGCGTGTTGCGTTATGAACACAACATCATGCAGGCAGAGGTGGGCGCGATGCGCCTGGTGCGCGCCCAGACCCAGGCGCCGGTAGCCGAGATCTACGCGTATGACACCTCCCGCCAGCTATTAAACAACGATTATTTTTTGATGGAATTTCTGCCGGGCGTGCCGCTGCATAAGCTGCGTAAAGACCTGCCTTCCGAGGCGCAAACGTCCATCGACCAATCCATCGGCCGGCTGGCGCGGGAAATTTCCAGCATCAACGGCGACTGCTTTGGTTATTTCGCCCAGTCCGCGGCGCCAGGCGTTTCGTGGCGCGACGTCTTCGCGGCCATGCTAAAGGGTATTCTGAAGGATGGAGAGGAAATTGAGGTCAAACTGCCCCTGCCTTATGCGTCGCTTTTCCAATGCCTGGAAGCGCATTTTGGCGCCCTGAACGAGGTTAAAACGCCCAAACTGGTGCATTGGGATCTGTGGGATGGCAACATTTTTATCGATCCGGCCTCTACCCAGATCAGCGGGGTGATTGACTTCGAACGCGTCTTGTGGGGCGACCCATTGATCGAAGTTATTTTTTGCGATACCAATCCACAGTCCAATTTTTCCCGCGGGTTTGGCCAGGACGTGTTGACCAGCGAGACCCAGGTCAGACGGCGCCTGTTGTACAACGCCTATCTTTACCTTATTATGATCATTGAGTGCTACTACCGGCGTTATACGGATGGTTGGCAAGAAAACTGGGCGCGCGAACAACTGGACACGACTCTTAAAGCATTTTAAAATCAACATATGGAGGATAAATCCATGGGCATCTTTCAACAATCCGAACACAACCTGATCTGGCAGGAAAACCAGCAAAAAGTGTGGGTGCAACCCTGGGGAACGAATGGATTGCGCATCCGAGCCAACCTTGCTGGTACGCCGCTGGATATTCCTCAGGCATTGTTAGTCATGCCACCTGTGCTGGATACCGAACTGGAGACAGGCATCGAGCCATCCAACGCCTGGCTGAGGAATGGATCGATTAAAGTGGTGATCGCGGCCAACGGGCGGATCCAGTTCTTCAACGCCATTACCGGTTCAGTCCTGTTAGAAGAGCCGGCCTTGCCTTATTATGCCCCGCCCAACCGGCATTTCAAGCCTAAAGACGGCCGCCTTTACCAGATTGAAGCCTGGTTCACGGCCCGAAATGGGGAACGTTTTTTTGGCCTTGGGCAGCATCAGCACGGTAAATTGGATAACAAGGGGTGTGTGATCGACCTGCAGCAGCGCAATACAGAGGTCGCCATCCCCTTTATGGTGTCAAATCAGGGCTACGGTTTCCTGTGGAATAACCCCGGTATCGGACGAGTAGAACTGGGCGCCAACGCCACCCGCTGGGTGGCTTACGGTTCACAGCAGATCGATTATTACGTCGTATGCGGTGATTCCTATGCCGAGATCCTGCGCCGCTACGCCGACGCCACCGGTCACAGCCCGGTCATGCCGGCCTGGGCCACTGGTTTCTGGCAGTGCAAGCTGCGTTACGAGACCCAGGACGAGTTGATGGCGGTAGCACGCGAGTACCACCGGCGCGGCCTGCCGCTCTCGGTGATCGTCAGCGATTTCTTTAATTGGTCCCACATGGGAGAATGGCGCTTCGATCCGGTTTGCTGGCCTGACCCATCCGCCATGACGCGCGAGCTCGAGTCGATGGGCGTGAAGCTGATGGTGTCGATCTGGCCAACCGTCAGTACGATCAGCGAGAATTATGCGACCATGCGCGAGCGCGGCTTACTGGTCAACAACGAACGCGGCACCGACGCCCAGCAGGTCTTCACCGATCACGGCATCAACGGCCCGGCTTATTTCCCCTACTACGACGCTACCAACCCCGAAGCGCGCCAGTTTATCTGGAATATTGTCAGGCAAAACTATTTTGCCCAGGGCGTTAAGCTTTTCTGGCTGGATAATGACGAACCGGATATCACCCCATGGGACCCGGATAACCTGCGTTTTTACCTGGGTAACGGCCTGGAAGTGGGCAACATCTATCCCAAACTGCACCAGATGGCGTTTTACGATGGCCTGCGCTCAGCGGGTGAGAGTGAGGTGGTCACCCTCTCGCGCTCGGCCTGGGCGGGCAGCCAGCGCTTCAGCTCGATCAACTGGTCTGGCGACATCGCTTCGACTTTCGAAGCCTTGCAAGCCCAGGTGCGCGCTGGGCTCAATATGGCCATGAGCGGCATCCCCTGGTGGACGACCGACATCGGTGGTTTCCACGATGGCGACATCACCACGGATTATTTCAAAGAACTGATCGTGCGCTGGTTCCAATACGGCGTTTTTTGCCCTATTTTCCGCCTGCACGGCGACCGCTCACCGCGGCGAAAACCCTTCCCAAACAGCGGTGGGGATAATGAAATCTGGTCCTTCGGCGAGGCGGCGTACACTATGATTAAACCCTTGCTGTTTCTGCGAGAGGCGCTCCGCCCCTACATCCAAACCCAGATGGAGCACGCAAGCACTGAAGGCCTGCCACCCATGCGTCCCCTGTTTGTGGATTTTCCGGCGGACCTCACCTGTGAAGCGGTGGATGACCAGTTCATGTTCGGCCCGGACATCCTGGTTGCGCCGGTCCTGCACCTTGGCCAGCGCGAACGCGAAGTTTATCTTCCCGCCGGAACCGGTTGGATGGATGCCTGGACCGGCCAGCCGGTCGCGGGCGGGCAGGTGGTTAAAGCCGCCGCTCCCCTCGACAGGATACCGGTGTACCTGAGGTCGGGGAGCGGGTTACTGGATTATTTTCAACGGCTATCTTAACACAGGATTCTAGCCCAGCACGAATGCAGGTCAACCGTCACACTGCCCGCCTGGACCAGGAAACTGTCCGAAGGATTGAGCAAGTCCACCATGTGCCTGCCGTCCTCAATGGGAACTTTAAAACTGACCTTTACCGGTTGGCTGGCCGCGTTCACCGCCACGATGATCGGGTCGCCAGCGACCAAGGCGCCGGCGACCCGTTCACCTACCAGTTCACGTTTGAAAACCAATTGTTCGTGACTGAGCAAAAGCTCCTGGTAGTTACCCTTTTGGAGCGCGGGACAATTTCGCCGGATGTTTGCAAGGCGGGCGATCGTTTGCGGCAGGTCAGGCTGCGGCGCCCGCCGGACCATCTCAGCAAGGTCCAAGGTCGGGCGCAGCGGGCGATCGTTTCCGCCTTCTTTCTTGCCTTGCAGACCCCATTCACTGCCATAATAGATGGATGGCACTCCCGGGATGGTCAATAACAGGCAGTACAAAGGGTAGAGATGGGCTGGATTGATCAGATTGCTGGCCACCCGGTTGACGTCGTGGTTGTCGGCAAAGGTATAAAAAAGCCCGTCCGTGTAGATACCTTGTGGGCCAAACTGGCGGTTGAGAGCATAAGAGATTTCGTAGAAGTTTCGATCGACGAAGCTGGAATAAAGGCTCTTATATACCTCATAATTGGTGACCGAATCCAGTGTGTCGGGGTTGGCCCAGCGCCGGTAATCTCCATGAATAACTTCACCCATCAACCAGAATTCCGGTTTAAGTCCCCGGCAAAAAGCCGCCAGGTCGCGCATAAAGCCTAAATCCAGGCAGTCAGCCGCATCCAGGCGCAGCCCATCGATATCGCTATCCCGGATCCAGCTCTCCACCGCGTGGAACAGGTGATCTCTTACTGCCGGGTTGGCCAGGTTCAATTTGACCAGGTCATAATTGCCATTCCAACCTTCATACCAGAAAGGGTCTTGATGGGGGCTTTGCCGGTTAAAATCCAGTTTGCAAAACCAATCTCGGTAGGCAGAGCCTTCCTTGAAAATCAACAGGTCACGGAAGGCCCAAAAATCGCGCCCGACGTGGTTGAAAACGCCATCCAGCACAAGGTGCATGCCTCGCTGATGCAGGTTGGCGCTCAGACCGGCCAGGGTGCTGTCGGTCCCCAGGCGCCGGTCCACATGGTAATAATCCGCTGTATCGTATCCATGCCAGGACGATTCGAACACGGGACCCAGGTAAAGCGCGTTGGCGCCCAGGGATTGGATGTGGTCGAGCCAACTCGTAATCTTTTCGAGACGGGGAACCGGCGCCGCCGAAAAATCGTTACGCCGGAGCGCATCGCAAAACCCCAATGGGTAGATGGCATAAAAAACAGCCTGGTCGATCCAATGAGACATAATTAATCCTTTCTGTATACCTACCGTTAGGTACATAATGAGGATAAAAAAATTTGCGACCGCTTAGCCATGCGAAAGGTGATGCCGAATTTAGCTGGTTGCGGGTGCGAAGCACCCGCAACCAGCTAAATTCGGGTCTTTTTCACAAAGGCCTGAGCGGTAACAAAAAATTAAGAGAAAATCCCGTACATAAACTGCTGGACAGCCTGGTATACCAGGGGCTCATTCAATACAATGAAACCGTTCAAGAAGAGCCCAATATACGTGTTAATCAAACCGATCAAGGTGGCCGCATACGTGCTTTGGCGTCCTTTAAGGTTGCCATGCTGCTCGCCAGCCCGCACAAACATCTCTTCCACCAGGTGGTACTGCTCTATGGAGAAATGACTCGCGGCCTGGTTGGGCTCGCTGTCAGGGGAAGCGAAATACAGGGTCAGCTGTAGGCGGTAAAAGATCGGGTTCTCGCCGGCAAAATTAAAAAAAGCCAGCATAACTTTCCTCAATGACATCACCAGGTCACCCTGGTAATCGGCAGCCTGCCGGACGGCTGCGGTCAACGGTTTAAACTGCTCGTCTAGCAGTGTATCCAACAAACCACGCTTATTCGTGAAATAATGATAAAGCGTTGGTTTGGTCACACCCGCGGCTTCGACGATCTCCTGCACCCCCACCGCGTCATAGCCACGCGCCGAAAAGAGGGTCAAAGCGCAGTCCAGGAGATGTGCCCGGTTTTCCATACGCACGATTATACCGCTCGGTATAGTGCCTGTCAAGAGATTATATTACAACTCCTTCTCGTAACAAACACTCAACGGGGGGTTACCAGTTCGCTCGAGGTTTTAACTATCAGGCCAATAGGTTTTGTAGTAACATGAAGATTAAGTGATACATCTGCTCAGCCATAAGAAAAAAGTTGCCGAATTTCAGGTGTTTGCGTGTGCGAAGCACACGCAAACACCTGAAATTCGGGTCTTTTTCAAAGAAGCCTGAGCAGTTACGATTAAGTTTAGCATGGATTTCAACGGAGGACCGGCAATGAAGATCAGCTTTATGACCCTGGGATGCCCCAATTGGGACCTGGACACGATTTGTGCCCGGGGAAAAAAATACGGCTTCGATGGTGTGGATTTTCGCGGTTACCTCGAGACCATCGATATCACCTTGCGCCCGGAATTTACCCGCAAAGTGAGCGCCACTTACCGCCAGCTCAAAGACGCTGGCCTGTCAGTGAGCGCAATCAGCTCGAGCATCAACCTGTGCGTCCTCGAAAAATTGGAAAGCAACCTGGAAGAGGCGCGGCGCACGATCCCGGTGGCCCAGGCCCTGGCTTGCACCAATGTGCGCGTGTTTGGCGGCGGTGATCTCAATGCCCACAGCCGGCCAGAGCTGGCCGAAATCGGCCGCGATGCCATGCAAAAAATCCTGGCCTTGGATGGCGCCAGCAGTCTGCACTGGCTGTTTGAAACGCACGACCAGTGGATCCGCGCGCAGGATACCCGGCTGCTTTTAGACCAGATCCCCAATCCGGCGTTTGGCGCCTTATGGGATATGGGGCATACCTACCGCGTGGGCAAAGAAACCCCGAGCGAAACCTTTGAAGCGTTGAAAGGCCGCATCGGCTACACCCATCTCAAAGATGCAGTTTACGATCCCAGCCACCCCCTGGCTATGGAAGACGGCTGGCATTACGTCCTGCCCGGCATGGGCAGCTTACCGCTGCGCGAATCGATTGACCTGCTCAAGCACAGCGGCTACGATGGCTGGTTCCAGTTCGAGCACGAAAAGCGCTGGCATCCCGAACTGCCTGAGCCTGAAGTCGCTTTCCCGGCCTTTGCGCGTTGGATCAGGCCCCTGATTACAACCAAGATTAACTGATGCCCGATTTTATCCCTGGCCTACAACTCAATGAAGCATATTATTGGGAAGCTGTCCGCCCGATCCTGGATTGCCAATTCCCAGGCCTTGCCCATTCAGCCGCATTAATGGGTCCGGGCTCGGATGTGCTTGGTTTTGACACACCCGTATCGCGAGACCACGAGTGGGGGCCGCGCCTGGTCCTTTTCTTAGCGCCGGCCCATTTCGAGGAGGCACGCCCTGCCGTCAATGAAGCCCTTCGCCAACAGTTACCGTTACGTTTCCGCGGCTATTCGACCCACTTTAGCCCCCCCGATCCGCAAGACAACGGCACACGCCAGGTGCGTGACCTCGAACAGGGCCCGGTCGAGCACCTCATTGCCATCGACACGATCACCCATTACTGGGGGACTCTCCTCGGCGCAGACCCATTCCAGCCGCCGGCGCCGGCCAGTTGGCTGACTTTCGAAGAACAAACCCTTTTGAGCCTGACGGCGGGAAAAGTCTACCACGATGAATTGGGATTGGAGACTGTCCGCCAGCGTTTTGCATACTACCCGCACGATGTCTGGCTGTATCTTCTGGCATCGCAATGGCAGTTGATCTCACAGGAAGAAGCGTTCGTGGGCCGCACCCACAGTGTGGGAGACGAATTGGGCTCGGCGGTGATCGCTGCGCGGCTGGTGCAGCAGTTGATGAGCCTGTGTTTCCTTTTAGAAAAGCGCTATGCGCCTTACAGCAAATGGTTCGGCTATGCATTTAAACAACTTGGGCAATACGCCCAGATGGGCCCACTGCTCGAGGGGGTCATCGCGGCAGCCAACTACCCGGAGCGCGAAGCCTATCTTGCCCAGGCATACACCCTGGCGGTTGAGCTGCTCAACGCCTTGGCCATCATCCCCCCCTTGAACAGCCAGACGAGACCATATTCAGGCTGGCACATGCTTCGCACCGGCGTGCCCTACTTGCCAATGGATGACCCGCGCAACACTCGTCCACACCTGGTGATTTTCGCCGGGCGCATCGCGGAGGCCATCTATGCGGCGATCGACGATCCCAAGGTTTTTCCACCACCACCCCTCATTGGCTCCGTCAATCAATTTATGGTTCCCTCCAGCGATGCACTGCAAAACGGCTTTATCCCGCGCCTGTGGCGGGGCAGTCTGACTGCCAGAATTGATTAATGGTTACAACTCAAGCCCAGTGAAAAAAGACCCGAATTTGAAGTGTTTTCGGGTGCGAAACACGCGCAAAAACTTCAAATTCGGCGCCTTTCTTTGCTGGCTGACCAGGTAACTGATTAATGATCATTAATAATCCATAAAATATCCCAAAATAACAACGTTGTGCGAGGTGATTGGCGTATAATCGTTCTAGGTGGTGGGTCTAAAGTCACAAATAACATAATCCGCCAGACCGGTCCACTGCCTGAAAGTTGAAAGTACCTCGTAATGACGGCTGCAATTGATAAACCGCTGATCACCTTGCGCGGGGTGGTTAAAGCGTACAAAACACCCGCGGGCGATTTTTACGCCTTGAGAGGCATTGACGCTGAATTTTTTTTAGGCGAATTCATCGGTATTTTAGGTAAATCGGGGGCAGGAAAGTCAACCCTGGTCAACATGATCACCGGCGTTGACCATTTAACCTCAGGCGAAGTGTGGGTCGGTGGGGTTGCCGTGCACAAGCTCAAAGAAGACCAGGCGGCGCAATGGCGCGGGCGCAATTTGGGGGTCGTTTACCAGTCCTTCCAGTTGATGCCCAGCCTGTCCCTGCTGGATAATGTGATGTTGCCTATGGACTTTAGCGGGCACTTCAACCCGGCGAAAAGCATCGACCAGGCCATGGAACTACTCGACCAGGTCGAACTGAGCGCCCACGCCAGAAAACTGCCCGCGGACATATCCGGCGGCCAGCAGCAGCGCGTGGCCATTGCGCGTGCCCTGGCTAACGACCCTGCCATCATCATCGCCGATGAGCCCACCGGCCGGTTGGATTCATCCACGGCAGATATCATCTTCCATATCTTTGAAAGCCTGGTGAACGTCGGCAAGACGATCCTGATGGTCTCGCATGATCCGGGTTTTGTGACCCGTTATTCGCGCACCTTGTGGATTGCGGAAGGGAAAATCACCTCCGAAGCACAGTTTGAAGTGGGGTAAACATCTGTGAGCCAACGCCTTTATAACCAGACCGGGCTGCTTCCACCCCAAAATGGAAAGCCATTAATCGAATTGCAAAACGTGGTCAAGCTGTTTAAATCCTCAGCCGGTGAATTTTCAGCGCTCAATAATGTAAGCCTGACCTTTGAGAGCGGTGAATTCACCAGCATTATGGGAAAATCGGGCAGTGGAAAATCTACTCTGATCAACATGATCACCGGCATCGACCACCCGACCTCAGGTGTTGTGCGGGTGGGTGACGTCACACTCAATAAAATGAAAGAGGGCCAGATGGCCAGATGGCGCGGGCGCGCGCTGGGGATTGTTTTCCAATTCTTCCAACTCCTGCCCACCTTGACCATCCTCGAGAACACCATGCTGCCGATGGATTATTGTAATATGTTCGTCCCGACCGAACGTGAAAAACGGGCTCACGGCCTGCTCAAACTGCTTGACCTGGAAGGCATGAGCGACAAACTCCCGGCCGCCCTTTCCGGGGGACAGCAGCAAATTGCGGCCATTGCGCGCGCCATGGCCAACGATCCGCCCATTATCGTGGCCGATGAACCTACCGGCAACCTGGATTCCCAGACCGAAAAATTAATTCTTCACATCTTTGAAGACCTTGCTGCCCAGGGGAAAACAATCTTGATCGTGACCCACGATCCAACCCTGGCCAAACGCTCCACGCGGCGCGTATTGATCTCGGATGGGGAACTGGTCAACGAGATGGTTGCCCAGGCCTTGCCCTTCCTCAACCATAACCTGCTGCTTAAGATTAGCAAGATGGCCACCCCGCGCACCTACGAGGCCGGGACGACCATCGCACGCCAGGGAGCTATTGATGAAGGTCTTTATGTGATTACCCGCGGCGCGGTTCAAGCTACCACCGAACGGCGCTTTCGCTCACCGACCCTGGTCAACACCCTCACAACAGGCCAGTATTTCAGCGAGCTGGAATTATTGGAGACCGATAATTGTAACCTGACCTTCCGCGCATCCGGGCAAGAGCCAGTCGAAGCCCTGGTTCTGACGGTAGATCATTTCAACCAATTGATTGGCGATTATCCAGCCGCACAACACACACTGCGCAGTGCGGCCGTTGAACGCAGCAACCAGTACTGCCGGCAACCGGCACGGCGGCTGTTTGGTAGGTCAAAATGATGAGGTTGCCCCGTTGGCACAAAGTGATCTCCGACCTGGCAGGCAACAAAACCCGCTCACTTCTGGTGGTCGCTTCGATAGGCGTCGGTTTGTTTGCGGTTGGACTGATCACCAGCATGTTTGTGATCATTTCACAGGATATGCGCGCCGGTTACGAAGCGGTTAATCCGGCCAACATCCTGGTCTCGACCAGTCTGTTCAACCTGGACCTGGTCAAACATGTCCAACACGTACAGGGCGTAAGCCAGGCCGAGGGTGTCTTCATTGTCACTCTTCGCATGCGCTCGGCCAATGGCGAATGGAAGACGATCGACATCCAGTCTATTCCCAATATCAACACCAAACAGATCAACCTGCTGCACCTGGAACAAGGCCAGTGGCCGCCGGCCGATAAAGAAATCGTCGTGGACCGGTATAAATTGGGCGACCTGCCGGTTGGAGTGGGCGGCTCGATCGAAGTCGAACTCCCTTCCGGTAAAACACACCTCCTCAAGGTGGTGGGGGTGATTAACGACCAGACCATCGGCACAACCGGTGGTGGAGGGTTCTTCCTTGCCCCGGTTCAAGCCTACACCACCCTGGCAACGCTGCAATGGCTCGAAATGCCGGCACAATTGAACCAATTGTACATTACAGTCGACGGGGACTCGAATAATACCGAGGCCATTCGCCAGGTATCCAACCGGGTTACCAAAGCGATTGAAAACAGCGGCCTGACCGTCTACAGTTCCTCTATCCGCGCCACAGATGACCATCCCAACCGCGTCTACGTGGACGCCATTTCGGCCATCTTGCTGGTACTCGGTTTCCTGGTCCTATTTTTGAGCGGTTTTTTGATCACCAACACCCTTTCCGCCCTGCTCAACCAGCAGGTACACCAGATCGGGGTAATGAAAACGATCGGCGCGCGGCGTGCCCAGATCATGGTCATCTACATGATCCAGATCTTTTTCTTCGGCTTGATCGCATTTGTCATCGCCCAACCTCTTTCCAGTTGGGCCGCTTACACCTTGTTAGGCGCGGTGGCCAACGAAATTAATATCGTTTTGCAAGGTTATCGTTCCGTGCCCCAGGTGGTGTACCTGCTCCTGATCATGGCCCTGATCATCCCACAGGTAGCGGGGTTTATTCCCATCCTGCAGGGCACCCGCATCACGGCAGTCGAGGCACTCAGCGGTTACAGCCAGGCCAAACTACCCAGCCAGGACAGTTGGTTTTACCGCAACCTGAACAAAATCCGCCGGGTACCGCGACCACTGTTGCTTTCTCTGCGCAATACCTTCCGCCGCAAGGGGCGGCTGCTGCTGACTCTGTTTACATTGACCCTGGGAGGGGCCATCTTCATCGCTACTTTTAATTCGCAGGTTTCCCTGACCAATTATATCGACCACATCGGCAGGTATTTCCTGGCAGACGTCAACCTCAGCCTCAAACAAAGTTACCGGGTGGACGAGATCAAACAGTTGGTAAAGGAAGTTCCCGGAGTCAAGGCGGTCGAAGCCTGGTCTTCGGCTTCCGCTGAGCTGATCATGCCGGATGGATCGATTGGGGAACAAGCCGATCTGCTCGCCCCACCCGCCGGTAGTCCGCTGGTCGATCCTACACTCACCGCCGGGCGCTGGCTGATCCCGGGCGACTCGAATGCCATCGCGGTCAACGAACGGTTCATCGAGCTTTTCCCCAACCTAAAGGTCGGGGATACCCTGCGCGCCAAGATCGGTGGCAAAGAATATGACATGGCGGTGGTGGGCTTCTTCCAATTAGCGGGTAAAAGCGGTGGCTTCGTGGCTTATACCCCTTACGACTTCCTCTCCGATGCGATCCATCAAACCAACCGGGCCAGTAATTACCGCATCACCGGCGACCGGCCCAACCTGACTTTGGGGGAGCAAAAGGCACTCGGCACAAGGATTGAGACATTCCTGGTGGACCGAGGTTTCCAGGTAGCGCAAACCGAAGCCGGCCATTCGCTCACAGCGACCACCGCGGACGGGTTGAACATCCTGACCAGCTTTCTCCTGGTCATGGCACTGCTGACCGCGGTTGTGGGCAGTATAGGGCTGGCGGGTACCATGAGCATGAACGTAATCGAGCGCACCCGCGAGATCGGCATTATCCGCGCTATCGGGGCCTCGGATACCGCCGTGATCAATATGGTGATGGTGGAAGGTGTATTGATTGGGCTGATGAGTTGGACCTTGGGGACACTGCTGTCTTTCCCGATCAGCTCGCTGTTGTCTAACGCGATTAACCTGTCACTATTTGGCGCCACGGCGCAATTCTCGTTTACCCCCACCGGCGTCATCCTCTGGCTGCTGGTGGTGCTGATCCTCTCCGCTCTGGCAAGTGTGATGCCCGCCCGGAATGCGGCCCGCCTGACAATCCGCGAAGTACTCTCGTATGAATAGTAACTGCTCACGCTCAAGTGAAAAAGATCCGAATTTGAGGCGTAGGCGCTAAGCTGGTCAGCGCAAACACATCAAATTCGGCAACTTTCACCCTCAGACTGAGACGTTACGGAAAGGTTTTATTTATGAAGAACATGACCCAGCTCAAACGTATTTTTGGCACAATCTTGATTGGCATGCTGCTGGTGAGCTGCAACGGGAGGGCAGCCGCTGACCCGGCCGCCACCCAGACACCTGCCCCTGCCACTCGTTTGACTGTCTCTTCGGTCGTCGAAGGGCACATTGTCCCCAGCCAATATACCAGCCTGTTTTTCTTCAGCGCGGGGACCGTTTCGGAGGTGTGGGTCAAACAGGGCAGCGAGGTAAAAAAGGGTGACGTGCTGGCCCGCCTGGGTGACCGGGAGTCTTTCCAGGCTGCCGTGACCGCTGCCCAGCTCGAGCTGGCAAGCGCCCAGCGCCAGGTAGATGACCTGCAGGCCAAAGCCGCACTGGTGAGTGGACAGGCCCAGGCGGATCTGGCCACTGCCCAACGCGACTATGTCAATGCCGCTCAAAAATTGGCCGACCTCGACACAGATGCCTACCAGACCAAGCAGGATAATGCCAACACGGATGTTAGTAAAGCCAAAGATGATCTGAAGACTGCTCAGGATGATTTCGATAAGGTCAAAAACCTGGGCACGGATAATACTGTCCGCAAAAATGCCAACACCAAGTTCAAGGATGCACAGAAAAAATACGACAATCTGGTGCGCACCCGCGACCTGTTGGTTAACAATCTGGAGACAGCCAGGGCACAGGTGGCGCTGATCAAGGCGCGTTGGGATGACGCACTCAAGACCCGCGACGACACCCAACAGGGAGTCAATCCCAAAGACCTGACCCTGGCCAACGCCCGTTTGACCAGCGCCAATGCCCAGGTGTCGGCTGCCCAGGCTGCCATCAAGCACCTGGACCTGGTTGCCCCCTACGATAGCAAAGTGGTGAAGGTTGACCTCAACCCGGGCGAGCAGACCACGCCCAGCACGCCGGTTATTGAAGTGGCCGATCTGTCCGCCTGGTACGTTGAAACCAGCGACCTGACCGAAATGGACGTCGTCGCTATTACCCAGGGCCAAAAAGCCAGCCTGATCCCGGACGCCCTGCCCGACCTGAACTTGAACGGCACGGTCGAATCGATCGGCGACACCTACGTAGAAAAATCAGGCGACATCGACTACATGGTGCGCATCCGCCTGGATAAGACCGATCCCGCTTTACGCTGGGGTATGACGGTCAAGGTCACCTTTATTAAGAAATAATTTTGGTCGCCTTTACCCGGGGGCCCTGCGGCGTATCTTCCAGCGTGTAACCTGCGGCGCCGATCTGGTCGCGCAAGGCGTCCGCGTCTTTCCAGCGTTTCTCACGGCGGGCCAACAGGCGCTTTTCGACCAGGTCCAGGATTTTATCGGGGATCTTTTCTTCAGCCGGCGCCCATCCCGCCAGACCTAATCCCAGCACCTTATCGAATTCCAGCAAGGTTGCCTTTTTGACCGGAGCGGGCAGGGCGCTCTTGACCAAATCCCAGGTAACCGCCATGGCGCGAGGCATGTTCAGGTCTTCGTTGATCGGCTCACTGAAGCGCGCCAGGTAATCCCCATCTGCTGTGCCTGGCTGGCCCCAAGCGTAAGCGGCCACGCGCAAGCGATCCAGGGATTTCGCCGATGCATCAATGCCATCCCAACTAAAATTCAGCTTGGCGCGGTAATGCGCGCTGAGGCAGAACAGGCGGTAAGCCAGCGGGTCATAGCCGCGCTCGATCAAGCTCAGCACGCGTAAGAAGCCGCCGCCCGATTTCGACATGCGCGTGTCTTCACTCAACTGGAGGAAGTAGCCGTGCATCCAAAAATTTGCCAGGCGGGTACCAAAGCAAGCCTCGGTCTGAGCGATTTCGTTGGTATGGTGGATGGTGATGTGATCTTCGCCACCGCAGTGAATATCAAAGAAGCTGCCCAGGTATTTGACAGACATGGCTGAGCATTCGATGTGCCAGCCCGGAAAGCCAGTCCCCCACGGGCTTGCCCATTCCATCTGGCGTTTCTGGTCTGTGGGGCTAAACTTCCACAGGGCAAAATCGGTCGGGTTGCGTTTTTCGCCCATATCCACCCGAACGCCAGCCTGCAGACCTTCGATGTCCAGCCGGCCCAGTGTGCCGTAGTCAGGCAGGCGAGATGTGTCAAAATAAATGCCATCCGACGTGCGGTAAGTGTACTCTTTGGATTCGATACAGCGGATAAACTCGATCTGCTCGGCGATGTGGTCGGTGGCCTTGCACCAGATCGCCGGCTCGCTGATGTTTAACCGGCCCAGGTCCTTTTTGAATTCAACCGCATACAGTTCAGCCAGCTCCCAGGCAGTCTTCCCGGTCTGGCGGGAACCTTTCTCCATTTTATCTTCACCCGTGTCCGCGTCCGAGACCAGGTGACCGACGTCCGTGATGTTCATCACGTGCTTCACCTGCAACCCGTTATAAATCAGCACGCGCTTCAAAATGTCTTCGAAAATGTATGTGCGCAGGTTGCCGATGTGGGCGTAGTTGTAGACGGTTGGACCGCAGGTATACAAACCGACGGTTGGGGGTTTGAGCGGGGTAAATTCGCGTAAAGTGCGGGTGTATGTGTCGAACAATTGGATGGTATTCATAACCCAATTTTAACCCATCCTGTGAGAAACTGGGAAATCACATGGCATTGGATTTTAAATCAAAACCAGGATAGTGGCCTAAAAAACTCCGTTCTATCCTGATTAATTATTTAAACAAACCAGTTCTTATGCGGGTTGCTTCAGTTTGTTGAGTTCTTCTTCAACCGAGCTTAATTCCGTTTTCAACTCGACCAGGTATTGCTCTAAACGGGCAACATATTCATCCTGCGTCAAATAGACACGGTTAGTTTGCTCATTATCCTGACACCCGCAATTACCACCGCAAGCACAGGTGTGAGTTGCTTCTTCATGGTCCATGTCGATTTCTCCTTGTTGAATAAAATAATTGAGTATAGTTTACCTTAAATATTATCTTTTTGTTTATGATTTATAAGGTTTTGCGGGATGAATGACAATGCCAATGTCATTGGATCATAATACAATGACACTGGCGTCTATCCAAGAAGTCTATACAGGCTCTTTGGGAATATCCGTGGTGAAACCCCCGCATTTTGGGGTGTGAGCGCGCGACCATGCGCTCACACCCCAAAATGCGCCCCATTCCACGGAAAATCCTGGAGAACCAGGTCTACAAGTCTATACAAGTTCACTTGACAAATATGATTTGTGCTATAATTGTTCAATTATTTATTTCTCGGGGAACACACTGTTAGCGAGTTTTAACAGGTCTGTGACAAGATCCAAGGTGATTTACCACCCGTAACACGCGGCAGTTTCCCTTACCATAATTAAACAATTGCAAACTTGCCTGATGCTTGCGCCCCTTCTGCGGGTGTTTTGACGTATCTTAAATCGCGAGCTCTAAGAGGCAGCACCGTTATATATTAGAGAACCTGCCTTAAACCCATTTATTGTTATGTAGTTGGTCGATTTAAACCCGATTAAATCTCGACCAGTTGCCATCGTCGGTTTTTACTAATAGGAGAAGACTACCATGGATGACAATAGTTCATGTCATGTTCCTAAGATTAGGCCCCCGGAGAAACAGGGTCTTTACGACCCCCAATTTGAACATGACTCCTGCGGCGCGGGTTTTGTGGTCAACATCAAAGGGAATCCTTCCCACAGTATCGTTGAACAATCCTTGACCATCCTGGAAAATTTGGCTCATCGCGGCGCGTGTGGCTGCGAGCCGGATACCGGAGACGGCGCGGGTATCCTCGTCCAGATCCCTCACGACTTTCTGGTAAATCAATGCGCCCGACTCGGCTTTGAGCTGCCTGGCCCGCGGTACTATGGCGTAGGTATGTTGTTTATGCCCACCGAAGATGCCCTGCGTCAGGATTTTGAACACCGTTTCGAGGCGATTGTCACGACTGAAGGACAGCGCGTCCTTGGCTGGCGCACGGTTCCCACGGATGGCAGCTTGCTTGGTCCGACCTCCCGTGTGGCTCAGCCGGTGGTGCGCCAGGTGTTTATTGAGCGCAGCCCGCTGCTCAAAGACCGTATGTCTTTTGAACGCAAACTGTACATCATCCGCAAACGGGCCGAACAAGCCATCCGGTACTCGGGCCAGGCCGACGCCGACCGGTTCTATGTCTGCAGCCTGTCCTTCAAAACCCTGGTTTATAAGGGTATGCTCACCCCCACCCAGGTGCGCACTTTTTACCCGGATCTGTCTGATCCGTCCTTTGAAAGTGCCCTGGCGATGGTTCATTCGCGTTTCAGCACCAACACCTTTCCATCCTGGGATCGCGCTCATCCTTACCGCTACCTGGCGCACAATGGTGAGATTAACACCCTGCGCGGTAACATCAACTGGCTTCACGCCGAACAGACTCGCTTTCAATCGGCGTTGCTTGGCAGCGACCTGCCTAAAATTTTACCTGTGGTCAACCCGGATGGATCCGATTCGGCCATGTTCGATAACGTCCTCGAGCTGCTTGTCCTGGCGGGGCGCTCGCTGCCGCACGCGATGATGATGATGATCCCCGAGCCATGGTCCAACCACGAGAGCATGAGCGAAGAGAAACGCGCATTTTACGAGTATCACAGCACGCTGATGGAACCCTGGGATGGGCCGGCCTCTATCGTGTTTACCGATGGGAAAGGCATCGGGGCCATCCTCGACCGCAATGGATTGCGCCCTTCACGTTACTATGTGACCAATGATGATCGCGTGATCCTGGCCTCCGAAGTCGGGGTACTGGACCTGCCTCCGGAAATCATCGTCGAGAAAAGCCGTCTGGAACCCGGACGCATGTTGTGGATCGACACAGAGGAAGGGCGCATCATCAGCGACGATGAGATCAAGCACGAAATTGCTTCAAACCGCCCTTACCGCAAGTGGCTGAATGAATTTATGGTCGATCTGGAAGACCTGCCCGCCCCGCCCGTAGCTCCCCTGGGTGGCATCGGTAAAGATCTCGAAGGTCCCGACCGCAGCAAAAAAGTGCTGCAGTACCAGCTTGGATTTGGGTATACTTTCGAGGATTTACGTGTGATCCTCGGCCCGATGGCCCAAAATGCGATCGAGCCGATCGGTTCGATGGGCAACGACACCCCACTGGCGGTCCTATCAGACCGGCCTCAACTTTTGTATAACTATTTCAAACAGCTCTTTGCCCAGGTGACCAACCCACCCATCGACGCCATCCGCGAAGAGATCGTCACCGCTACCGAAATTATGATCGGTTCGGAACAGAACCTGCTCGAACCGCGTCCCGAGAACTGCCGCCAGATTAAACTCAAGACGCCTATCCTGACCAATGAAGAACTGGAAAAACTGCGCCACCTCAACCGGCTGTATTTCCGCACGGTGACCCTGCCGATCCTTTTCGATCCGGCCGAAGACGGCGCCGGGATGGCGCGCGCCCTGGACGAACTGTATGAACACGCTGACCGGATTATCGCGAACGACGAGGCTAACATCATCATCCTATCGGACCGCGGGATCGACCACGACCATGCCCCGATCCCCGCCCTGTTGGCGGTGTCCGGGCTGCACCATCACCTGATCCGCGAGGGCACACGCACCCACATCGGCCTGGTGGTCGAATCGGGCGAGCCGCGCGAGGTGCATCATTTCGCCATGCTGATTGGTTACGGCGCGGTAGCGATCAATCCTTACCTGGCTTATGCCAGCATCGAGGATATGATCAACCAGGGCCTGCTCACCGGGATCACCTATTCGGATGCAGCCCATCAATACACCAAAGCGGTGGTCAAAGGCGTGGTGAAGGTGCTCTCCAAGATGGGCATTTCAACCGTCGAGAGTTACTGCGGTTCTCAGATCTTTGAAGCAGTCGGCCTCAGCAACAATTTTGTCGATAAATATTTCACCTGGACTCCCACGCGCATCGGCGGGATCGGCATCGATGTGGTATCGCTTGAGGCGGCTATCCGCCACAAACATGCCTTTCCTGACCGGACCGGAAACGACCGAGCATTGGACGGCGGTGGACAGTACCAGTGGCGCGAAGATGGGGAATACCACCTGTTCAACCCCGAAACCATCTATAAACTCCAGCAGGCCTGCCGTAATAATGATTTCAAGCTCTTCCAGGATTATTCTAGCCTGATCAACGACCCATCGCACCAGTTGGGCACGCTGCGCGGGCTGCTAAATTTCAAGTTTCCCGACCAGCCTGTCCCAATAGAAGAAGTTGAACCCGTTGAAGCAATCGTGCGCCGTTTCAAATCGGGCGCGATGTCTTACGGCTCGATCAGCAAGGAGGCGCACGAAACCCTGGCGATTGCCATGAACCGCATCGGTGGGAAGAGTAACACGGGCGAAGGCGGTGAAGACCCAGCCCGTTATACCCTCGATCCCAACGGCGATTCCCGCAATAGCGCGATCAAACAGGTGGCCTCGGCGCGCTTTGGTGTGACCAGTTATTACCTGGTCAACGCGAGCGAGCTGCAAATCAAGATGGCCCAGGGCGCCAAACCGGGAGAGGGTGGCCAACTGCCCGGGCGTAAAGTTTACCCCGAGATCGCCCGGGTGCGCCACGCGACGCCCGGCGTGGGGTTGATCTCGCCGCCACCTCACCATGACATCTACTCCATCGAAGACCTGGCCCAGTTGATCCATGACTTAAAAAATGCCAATCCGCAGGCGCGCATCAATGTAAAGCTGGTGTCTGAGGTGGGCGTAGGCACGGTTGCCGCCGGGGTTGCCAAAGCGCATGCGGACGTGGTATTGATCAGTGGGCATGATGGCGGTACGGGCGCATCACCCCAGACGGCCATCAAGCACGCCGGTCTGCCCTGGGAGCTCGGGGTCGCCGAGGCTCACCAGACCCTGGTGTTAAACAATTTGCGCAGCCGCATCGTGATAGAGACCGATGGGCAGCTCAAGACCGGGCGAGACGTAGTCATTGCCGCGCTGCTTGGCGCTGAAGAATTTGGTTTTGCCACGGGTCCCCTGGTGGCGATGGGTTGTGTCATGATGCGCGTGTGCCACCTGGATACCTGCCCAACCGGCATCGCCACCCAGAACCCCGAGCTGCGTAAAGCGTTCAAGGGAAAACCCGAACACGTGGTTAATTTCATGTTTTTTATCGCCACCGAAATGCGCGAGCTGATGGCAAAATTGGGTTTCCGCAGTGTGGATGAGATGATCGGCCGGACAGATAGGCTGGAACCCCGCCTGGCGGTCGATCATTGGAAGGCCAAGTCGGTAGACCTTTCGGCGCTGCTCTACCAACCAAACGTACCGCCTGAAATTGGCCGGCGCTGCACAATCGCCCAGGATCACGGGCTGGAAACAACCCTCGACCAGCAGGTGCTGCTAGACCTGGTTAAACCGGCCCTTGAGCGCGGAGAGCACGTGGAAGCCGATATGTCCATCCGCAACATCAACCGGGTGGTGGGTACCCAGGTCGGCAGCCAGGTTACCCGGCGCTACGGTCTTGAGGGTCTGCCGGAAGATACCATTCACCTGCGTTTTCATGGCTCGGCCGGACAGAGTTTTGGCGCGTTTATCCCTCACGGGGTGACCCTCGAACTGGAAGGTGATTCGAATGACTATATTGGTAAGGGTCTTTCGGGTGGTAAGATAATTGTCTACCCACCGGAAGGCTCGACCTTTGCTCCTGAAGAGAATATCATCATCGGTAATGTGGCTTTCTATGGTGCGACCAGCGGCGAGGCTTACATCCGCGGTATGGCGGGCGAACGTTTTTGCGTGCGCAACAGCGGGATGCAGGCGGTCGTCGAGGGTGTGGGCGATCATGGCTGTGAGTATATGACCGGTGGTACGGTGGTAGTCCTGGGCACGCCAGGGCGCAACTTTGCCGCGGGCATGTCGGGCGGTGTGGCCTACGTCATCGATTGGAGTAGCAATTTTCATAAAACCTGTAACCACGAGATGGTCGACCTGGAACCTCTGGTTGATGAGGCGGATGTTGAGATCGTGAAAGCGATGATCCAGAAACACGCCGATCTCACTGGTAGTTTGCTGGCTTATCGCGTCCTGTCGGACTGGGAAGAGATGGTCCACTGTTTTGTCAAAGTCATGCCGAGGGATTACAAACGCATGCTGGAGGCCTTCCGTAAAGTGGAGGCAGACGGCTTGAGCGGAGATGAGGCGGTCATGGCGGCGTTCTTGCTCAACAGTCACGATCTCGTACGGGTCAGTGGAAACTGAGGTAAGGTAACTAATGGCTAAACCAACCGGATTTATGGAATATCAACGGGAGCTGCCGGGCGATCTCCAACCCCAGGAACGTGTTTTACATTGGAAAGAGTTCCACCGGCCGTTTCCAGAAGAGAAACTGCGCACGCAGGGCGCGCGTTGTATGGACTGCGGTATCCCCTTCTGTCACACCGGCAAGTTGTTTAATGGGATGGCTTCGGGCTGCCCGATCAACAACCTGATCCCGGAATGGAACGACCTGGTCTACCGCGGGCTGTGGAAGCAGGCTTTGGAGCGGCTGCTCAAGACCAATAATTTCCCCGAGTTTACGGGGAGGGTATGCCCGGCGCCGTGTGAGGGTTCATGCACCCTGGGGATCAACGACCCGCCAGTGACGATCAAAAATATAGAGCTGGCCATCATCGAAAAAGGTTTTAAGGAAGGCTGGATCGTCCCTGAGCCGCCGTCCGTACGGACCGGCAAGCAGGTCGCCGTGGTCGGGTCCGGTCCCTCGGGTCTGGCCTGCGCCGACCTGCTCAACCGCGCCGGCCACCTGGTGACCGTTTTTGAACGGGCCGACCACATAGGCGGGCTGATGATGTATGGCATCCCGAATATGAAGCTGGACAAGCAGGTCCTCCAACGCCGGATCAACTTGATGGCAGCCGAAGGGATCATATTCGTGACCAATACCGAGGTGGGCAAAGATTACCCGGCTGAGAAACTGCAGCAGGAATTCGATGCGGTTGTATTGTGTGGTGGGGCTACCAAAGCGCGCGACCTGCCCATCGAGGGGCGCAATCTGAAAGGCGTCCACTTCGCCATGGAATTTTTACACGGCAACACGCGCAACCTGTTGGGCGACTCGCTGACCGAAGAAGGGGCCGTCACCATTTCGGGCCGCGGTAAAGATGTGATCGTCATCGGCGGCGGCGACACCGGCACCGACTGCGTCGGCACGGCCTTGCGCCATGGGTGTCGCACCCTGGCTCAATTTGAGATCCTGGAATGCCCACCCAAGGAACGCCAGCCGGATAACCCATGGCCTGAGTGGCCGCGGGTTTTAAAGGTGGATTACGGTCAGGAAGAGGCCATGGCCATTTACGGGCAGGACCCGCGCACCTTCACCATCCAGAGCAAGCGCTTCGTAGGTGATGAAAATGGCCAGGTCAAAGAAGTCCACACCATCCAGGTCGAATGGGTCCCTGGCGCCAACGGCCGCCTGGTCCCACGCGAGATCCCCGGTACTGAGAAGGTCTGGCCGGCGCAGCTGGTACTGCTGGCCATGGGTTTCCTTGGCCCGGAGGATTTTATGCTGGGCCAATTGGGGGTAGCCCAGGACGAGCGCAGCAACGTGAAAGCGACCTTCGGCCAGTTCGCCACCAATCTCCCGGGTGTCTTTTCGGCCGGTGATATGCGCCGCGGGCAGAGCCTGGTGGTATGGGCGATCCACGAGGGACGGGGCGCCGCCAGGGAAGTGGACCGTTATTTGATGGGCTCAACCAACATCCATGGATAAGATATAAAACTCTTTTCAATATAACTCACCGGCCATTCCGGTTATCCAAATCGCCGAATGACAGCCCAGAGAATAGAGTCCCCGCATTTGAGGTGTTTGCGGGTGCTCCACACCCGCAAACACCTCAAATGCGGGTCTTTTTCACACGAAACCATCAACCACAATGGAGAAAAAATGCCAGAAACTGTCGGTCAGCCCGTTGAAGAAGAGATCCCTAATTGTGACGAAAACAAGATCAAACCATATCAACTGCCCGACCCACTGCATTTTATAGATGGGCGTCCGGTGACAGTGGCCCAGGATTGGCCGGAACGGCGCCAGGAGATCTTGCGCCTGTTCGAGCAGACCCTTTACGGCGCCACACCTCACCTGGCGGTCGAAACTCGCTGTGAGGTATGGTCCGTCGATACAAAGGCGCTGCATGGTAAAGCCACCCGCAAACAGGTGCGCCTGGTTTTTTCGGCAGCCGCCCGGACGCTCCAACTGGACCTGCTGCTCTACTTGCCCAACACCCGCCCCAGACCCGCGCCAATATTCGTCGGGTTGAACTTTAGCGGTAACCATGCTATCCAGACCGACGCAGCCATTGCCCTGGCGAAAGCGTGGATGGCTGAAGGCCCAGGCGTGGTGGATCATCACGCTACAGAATTGACTCGCGGGGTTGAGTCGCGGCGGTGGCCGGTGGAGCGCATCCTTGAACGGGGCTATGCTGTCGCCACAGCCTATTATGGCGACCTGGACCCAGATTATGACGATGGTTTTCAGAACGGGGTCCAACCGCTGGCCTACCAGGCTGACCAGACACGCCCAGGCGCGGATGAATGGGGGTCGATTGGTGCGTGGGCCTGGGGCTTGAGCCGGATCATGGATTATTTACAAACCGACCCGGACGTAGATGCGGGACGCGTCAGCCTGTTGGGCCATTCGCGCCTGGGTAAGACCGCGCTGTGGGCCGGGGCGCAGGATGAACGCTTTGCCCTGGTGATCTCGAATGACTCGGGCTGCGGCGGCGCGGCCCTCTCACGGCGCAATTTTGGTGAAACCGTCGCCTCAATTACCCGCGCGTTTCCCCATTGGTTCTGTGACAACTTTAAAGCGTATGGCCAGCGGGTTCAAGACTTGCCCGTTGACCAACACATGCTCGTGGCATTAATCGCCCCACGCCCGGTCTACATCGCCAGCGCCGAAGAAGATGTGTGGGCTGACCCGCGCGGTGAGTTCCTGTCCGCCTACCATGCCAGCCCGGTCTACCACCTGCTAGGGCTGGACGGGTTGGCGGCTGAGGGAATGCCTGGTGTGGAGCAGCCCATCTTGAGCCGCATTGGCTATCACATCCGGCGCGGCGGTCACGACGTTACACTCTATGATTGGGATCGTTTTATGGATTTCGCTGACCGTTATTTAAACGTCCACGGCGATGATTGAAGGCAAACCGCCGATCGATAGCCAAGAATAGAATCAGGAGGTCTTTAATATGCCAAATCGAGACGAAATAACCCAAATTCTCAATCATCTTGAGACGTATCTAAACGGTACACTTCTGCCGTTCTGGCTCGATCACGCGCCGGACGCGGATTATGGGGGCTTTCTATCTTATTTTGACCGGTACGGCCGGCCGACGGGTGAAACCGCCAAGCCTTTCCTGATGCAAATCCGCATGCTTTATACCCTATCCACCACTCACCGTTTCGGTTATGGCGGGGGGCGCTGTGCTGAGCTGGCCGAGGCAGGCGCCCACTTCATCGCTGACCATTATTGGGACAAGAAATATGACGGCTGGTTCTGGATCGCCGACCGCAGCGGGACTCCTACCATGCTGGATAAAGTGGGTTACGGGCAGTGCTTTGGCATCTATGCCTTCAGCGAATACTGCCTGGCGACAGGCGACCCGCTGGGTAAAGAAATGGCAATGCGCTCTTATGATGCGGTCTGCAGGCACATGGCGGATACTCGCAACGGCGGTTTTTTGGAGTTGTTTGACCGCACGTGGCAGCCCCAGGCTGGGGGCATTTACGGTGGTGATCGCAAGTCACTGGACGTTCACATGCACATGATGGAGGCCCTGACCTCGTTTTACGCGCTGACCGGTTTACCCTCGCACCGGCGCCGCCTGGAGGAGATCATCGATCTGCTTCTGTCCAAAATGTTAAACCCGGAAAACGGCCTGGGGTTAATTCAATTCACCTACGACTTCCGGCCTTTACAGCGCATCCTCTTCGCCACCGAATGGGGTCGCGACGCCCGCCCGGTGAAGGGTCTGGCTGCGCCAATCGACCAGACATCGCCCGGGCATAACGTCGAATTGGCCTGGCTGCTGCTTTACGCCGCGGATATCCTTGGCGTGCCACAGGAGTCTTATAAAGAGGTCGTACGCCGGTTGTTCGATCATTGCGTTGAATTCGGGATCGACCCTGAATTCGGCGGTGTGTATGCGGACGTGCCCATGACACGCCCGACGACCATGACGGAAAAGCAGTTCTGGCAGCAGGCCGAGGTGTTGATCGGCATGCTGGATGCTTACGCCCTGCTGGGCGATGAAAAGTACTGGCTGGCCTTCCGCAAAGTGTATGATTTTGTCTTTACTAAAATGGTGGTCTTGCAAGCCGGTGGCGAGTGGTACGAACGCGTCGACCGTTCCGGAGAGCCCATCGATGCGATTTTAGGGCACGCCTGGAAGATCAACTACCATACCGTCCGCTCGATGGTCCAAACCATCCGCCGGCTGCGAGCGCTGGCAGCGGCCGCGTGAGTCACCAGACAGGCGGAGGTTAGCCGAAAAAAGAAGGCTTTTTTTAGTATGTTTGCCCTTCTTTGCGCTGTGCCTGGTGGGCCGCGGGGCAAAAAAGGCAGCGGCAGTGACACCGCGGCGGTGTTTGTTAATTTTGACCTCGGCGGGGGCGGCTCCGGTTTTGCGCCGATCCTGTATGCTCAGGAGGTTACCAGCAGAGAAACTTTTAGAGGACATTATTCATCCGGCTCTCATGGGTTGGTCACTCTGCCCACTTCTTCGCCGGTTGCCATCAACGTGACGGCGCCCGGCACTTACGTTTTTTATGCTGTACTGGTTGAGACGCCGGAAGATTATCACTACGGTGCGACCGGCTGTAAGCCCGCCACGGACTGCCCTTCTTCAGACCTTATCGCGCTGGACGTCAACCCTGGCAGGACTTACGCCATCACTATCAGTGACCGCCATGCGCGCCTGCCGGCCCCGGGTGCGCCGGTGTCTGTCCAATGGAAGCGTTAAAAAGGTAGATAGGGCTGTCTGGAAGAGACGTCCAGACAGTCCCAAACTCTTTTGAAGCGCAGCATTCAACGGATTTTCATATCATTGTACAGGCTGACCACGTATACCCCGAAGGGCAGAATCACAACGGCTGCAAGAAAATACCATAAGGGTTCCGGGGATATCGCCGGGAGGCTGCCGTTGCTGCTAAATGAAGCCCACATCAGGCCGATGTAGATCATTACGGCGGAAACCCAATAGGCACGGTTGCCGGCCCGGGCACGGATCATTTGAAGACGCTCATCCTTTTCTTCGATCATCAACCGCCCGGCCATCTTAGGATCCTTTCTGGCGGCATTGTAGCGCACCAGATGAGCCGTGCCGAGTCCTATCAGCAAAATGCCCAGGCCAGTGATGGTGCGCGAATTGAACGGTAAGTTGTCGACCGCGAACGGGAGAAAGACCCCAATGATACCCAAAAGCAGGCCACCTCCCAGCAGGGTCCAGCCGGTGCGGATTTGGCGATTAAACCAATTTCTCTGTTCATTCATTGGCTTCCTCTTCTTCTGATTCTGAATAGATAAACAAATCTTCGATGCGCAACCCAAACTGGCGTGCCAGCCGGAAGGCAAGCAGGATCGACGGGTTGTAATGCCCACGTTCGAGCGAGATAATCGTCTGGCGAGAAACTTTTGTCCGGTCGGCCAGCTCTTGCTGGGTCCAATCATTTCGATTGCGAAAATCTTCGATCCGGTTTTTCACAAGCCTCCAAATGTAAAGCTAGCTTTACATATTCTAACACTCGACATGCGAAATATCAAGTATACTTTACATTGTTTCAGCGTAACTTCTCAATCATCAGGGGGGTGCGGGGTGTCTTGGGCATGCTTCGCACGCCCAAGACACCCCGCACCCCCCTTTATTGAGAAGTTACGTTTCAGCTTTTTACCTCAGAACAACCCAATAAAGGATGGAAAGTAATTGGTCAGCCATGAGGTGAAAGTTCCCGAATTTGAGGTATTTGCACAAGAGCCCGAGCAGTTATGAAAGTGCCTTCTATTTATCTTTCCTAAGACGCGGGGATCGTTTAGAATGCTGGGGAAAATTAATTACACAAAAAGAGGGTAACTATGTCCAAACCGATAGCGCTTATAACTGATAGTACCTGTGACATCCCCAAGGAATGGATTAAGCAGTATGATATTTCGGTTGTGCCCCTGACGATTGTCTTTGGCGACCAACAATACCTGGACGGGGTGGAGCTGACCGCAGAGCAGTTTTACCAGCGACTGCCCCAAGACTCCCACCATCCATCCACCTCGCAGCCCACACCCAAGGCATTTCTAGAAGCTTTCCGCCAGGCAGCCGATAAAGGCGCCAAAGAAATTATCACCTTGACCATCAGCAGCCTGATGAGCGGGACCATCGAGTCCGCGCGGCGCGCGGCGCAGGAGTCGCCCATCCCGGTGCACGTGGTGGATGGGCGGAATAATTCAATGGGCCTGGGTTGGCAGGTGATGGCGGCGGCTCGCGTTCAAGAAGCCGGCGGCAAGCTGGAAGCCATGCTGGCAGCGGCTGAACAGGCGCGCAAGAACATGGTCTATTACGTTTCCCTGGACACGATCGAATACCTGAGCCGGGGCGGGCGGATCAGTGAGGCGGCCAATTTTCTAAGCTCTATCCTTCGCATTAAGCCGTTGATTTACGTGCGCCCTGATACGGGCACGGTGGCGCCCTCCATCCCATCCCGTTCGCGCAAAACCGCGATTGAGAGCCTATTCAAAGAGTTCTTCCGTCATTTTGTGCGCGACCAGGTGTTGCATATCGCCGTTCTGCACAACGACGCCCTGGAAGAAGCCCGGGCGCTTTACGAATCGGTGATGCGCGAGTATTCCCCGAAAGAACTGTTTGTCACGATCACCTCGCCGGTGCTTGGCGCCCATACCGGCCCCCGAGCGATTGCCCTGGTGGGTTATGCGGAGACACTGTTATAATCACCCAGAACGCAGCTCTAGGTCAAAAGGTTATTTATGACCGGCCAATCCAGGCCAATGTTGAACCAACTCACCCCATATGTCCACTGGTTTCCGCCTGACTCGACCACCGACCGGCCCATCATCGGTGTTGTTCACGGTGAGCAAGCCAGCCTGGTGGTGGACGCAGGGAATTCACCCGCGCACGCCCGTCTCATTCTGGAAGAAGTCGCCAGGCTCAACCTGCCACCCCTCAAATATCTGGCTTTGACGCACTGGCATTGGGACCACGTCTTTGGCGTGGCCACCTTTAATTTGCCCACCTTCGCTCACCTTGAAACTCGCCGCAGGCTGGTCCAGATGGCAAACTGGGACTGGCGCGATGCGGCCCTGGACCAGCGGGTCGAACGGGGTATTGAGATCGCCTTCTGCCGCGATAACATCAAACGCGAGCTGCCCGATCGCCGCCAACTGGTCATCCGACCCCCGGATGTAACCTTTAATGACGGCCTCAAGGTCGACCTGGGAGGTGTGACCTGCCAGATCGTCCATGTGGGCGGCGATCACAGCCCCGATTCAAGCGTCATTTACGTGCCTGAAGAGCGGGTCCTGTTTACCGGTGACTGCCTGTGCGAAGACTTTTACAGCGGTCCACTCAGCTACACCACCGCCAGGCTCTTCCCACTGATTGATACACTGCTCAGTTTTAACGCCGATTACACCCTTGAAGCCCACAATCCTCAACCCACATCGCGACAGGCCATGGCAGCCGATCTGGCCAGGTTGAAAACGATCGGACGTGTGGTGGATTCAATTGGACCGGACCGCCAGGGCGTTTTAACTCGCCTGGCGACCCAATTAGCCCGTCTGTTGGATGAGGATATCCATCAGATCGTAGACTCTTTTTTGGCTGGTCTGAAAAAACAAGCGCTGGGGCTGCTCCGGGCCAGGATGGTCAATTAACGGCATGAAGCCACGGTTTGAAAAACGCTGGTTGATCCTGGCGGGACTGTTTCTGGTGCGCACGTCGATGGGTTTTCAATACCAGACGGTGGGCCCGCTTGCGTCCCTGCTGGTGCCCGATCTCGCCATCGATTATGCCCGTATAGGCGCGCTCATCGGTCTGTACGATTTACCAGGGATAGCCCTGTCCTTGCCCGGCGCCCTGCTGGGTAAACGCTTTGGGGATAAACGGGTCGCCCTGGCTGCGTTGGGCTTCATGACGCTGGGCGGGCTGATTATGAGCATTGGCGCTTCTTACCCGCAGGTAGCTTTCGGGCGCCTGTTGAGTGGGATAGGCGGTTCTACGCTGACCGTGCTGCTGACCAAGATGACGGTGGATTGGTTTAGTGGGCGTGAGATCGTGGTGGCGATTGCGTCGCTTTTAAGCAGTTGGCCCCTGGGGATCAGCCTCGCCCTGATGAGCCTGGGACCGGTGGCCACCGCCAGCTCGTGGCGGGCCGGCATGCTGCTGGCTGCCCTCTTTTGCGCCTTCGGGATGGCGCTGCTGGCGGTGGTCTACCACGCGCCGCCAGGAACCCCGGATGGCACAACGGCTGCCAGGAAGAGGCTGAACCTTTCCCGGGGTACCCTGGGGCTGGTGCTGCTCTGCGCTTTTATGTGGGGGCTGATCAACGTCGGGCTTTCAAGCTTGCTAAACTTTACCCCAGATTTCCTCATCTCGGTGGGATATTCAGGGATTTTGGCGGGCGCGCTGGTCAGCCTGATAACGTGGGTGATGATCCCCTCCCTGATATTAGGCGGTTATCTGGCTGAACGGTTGCACCGCCCCAACCTGATGATGAGCGCCTGCTTTATTTTGATTGGTCTGGGCATGTTCTTGCTGCCGGTAGTGCCAGCCCCCACCCTCATTTTCATCGGAATCGGGCTGTTATTTGGCCCGCTGGGTGGTTTAAGTATGGCCATGCCTGCACGCGTGCTTTCACCCGAGAACCGCTCGGCCGGGATGGGCATTTTTTATACCTGTTCGACCGCGATCTCAGCTTTCCTGCCGGTTGCAGCCGGTTATTCCCGCGATATCACCCACAACCCGGCCGCGCCTCTGATTTTCGGTGGCGCGCTTTTCGTCCTCTGCGTGGCCAATCTGTGGCTGTTCAACTTTTTCCAGCGGCGCTGGGCCGGTCCTGTTGTAAAATCACTCGTTGAAAATTGAACTGTCAAAAGTCAACGGGTGAAGCTATAATTAAAATATTACGTCTCAGACAACCATGAAAGGGCTCGACTTTAGGGTGTTTGCGGATGCGAAGCACCAACAAACATCCCAATGTTGGAGACACCTTTCTCGCAGCTATGCAGGTATCTTTGATCACAGGAGGTGGAAAGATGACTGGACAGGAACGTTTTGAAATTGACTGGCTCTCGACCTCTGCTGGGGAACTGGCAATTACCTTTCTCGGACATGGTAGTTTGTTTTTCACCTTTAACGGTAAAGTGATCCACGTCGATCCATTCAGCCGGGTGGCGGATTATACCGCGCTGCCTAAAGCAGATCTGATCCTGATCACCCACGAACACGGCGACCACCTGGATCTGGCGGCGCTGACCCACGTCCAAACCGGGCATTCGGTGGTGATCCTGACTCCAACCTGCGCCGCGCAGTTGGGAGCAGGCCTGGTGATGGCAAATGGTGACGAGCGCGATGTGGACGACATTCACATCCAGGCGGTACCGGCTTACAATCTGATCCATAAAGGCGAGGATGGGCAGCCGTTCCACCCCAAGGGGCTGGGAAATGGCTACGTCATCACCTTTGGCGACTGCCGGGTGTATGTGGCTGGAGATACCGAAGCCATCCCGGAAATGAAAAACCTGCGCGAAATTTCATGCGCCTTTTTGCCCATGAACCTGCCCTACACCATGACACCCGAAATGGTGGCTGAGGCGGCCAGATCCTTCCGCCCGAGCATCCTATATCCATACCATTACGGGGAAACCGATCCCACCCGCCTGGTAGACCTGTTAAAGGCCGATCCGGATATCGAAGTCCGCATCCGTAAAATGGCCTGAACGATAATGTCTTCTTCGAGCAACCATTCACTGGCTGTCGTCTTTGATTTTGGGGGCGTTCTATTTGATTGGAACCCGCTTTACCTATACCGGCGTTTGTTTAACGGGGACGATGCGGCTGCGATGCGTTTTTTGACGGAGATTGGCTTTTCCGCATGGAACGAGCGGCAAGACCAGGGCAGGCCCTTTGATGGAGCGGTGGCCGAGCTCAGCCAAACCTACCCCCAACATGCCCGGCTGATCCAGGCCTACCATGACCACTACGAGGAATCCATCGGGGGCGCCATCCAACCTTCGGTCGAGGTGTTATATCGCTTGAAACACGCCGGGTATGCATTGTTTGCCCTGAGTAATTGGTCGGTAGAGAAATTTGAGCTGATCCGCCCAAGGTACGCCTTCCTGACCTGTTTTCAAGACATCCTCATCTCGGGCGAGGTAAAACTGATCAAACCCGACCCGCGCATTTTCGAGGTTTTTCTGGAACGCATCCACCGCCAGGCGAGTGAATGCCTGTTCATCGATGATTCACCGGCAAATATTGCCACTGCGGCCAATTTAGGCTTTAATACCATCTATTACCGATCGCCGGACCAATTCGAGCGTGACCTGCGCCAGTGGGGCATTTTATTTTGAAGGGACCATACGGATGGAATCTAATAGAAAATTCTGGAATTGAAGTAGGGGCGACCCGCCCTGGTTAACATAAGTTCTGGTAAGCAATGGCGGGTCGCCCTTACTTGGGCGGGTTTGAGCGACGCCGCGGTGCGCGCCATCCCGCCTGGCAGCGAACATTCCATCGCCTGGATGATCTGGCACAGCGCGCGCATCGAAGATGTGACCATGTCCATTCTTGCTGGCGGCGGCGAGCAGCTTCTTTGCCAAAACGGCTGGTACGAAAAATTAAAAGTATACGCCAGAGATACCGGTAATTTGATGGATGATGCGGCCGTGGCCGGGCTCAGCGCAGCCATCGACCTCGCAGTGCTGCTAGATTATCGCAAGGCGGTCGGCCGGAACACCCGGGAGATCGTCAAAGCGCTCACGCCGGCTGAGTTGAAACGCAAAGTTGATCCGGCCCGGTTGCAGCGCCTGTTGGACGAGGGCGCCGTGGTCAAAGCCGCCGACGGCCTGATCGACTATTGGGATGGGCTGACGATCTCTGGTCTCTTACTGATGCCCCCGACGCGTCATAACTTTATCCATTTGAATGAGGCCTTGTATTCGAGGACTTTATTTGCAGGGCTGAGCAGTTACACAAAAATTATTTTCGGTTGAGATCGTACAACAAGCGCAAGCCGATCAGGGCCAGATCGGGTTCGACCGTTTCTATCACGTTCGTTTCCGGGAGGATCAGGCTGGCCAATCCGCCGGTGGCCACCACCCGCGCGCTGCTTCCCAACTCGAGCCGGATGCGCTCGACCAGCTTCTCGACCAAACCCGCAAAGCCAAACACAAACCCGGCCTGCAGCGATTGGGTTGTGTTCTTGCCTATGGCCACTCTTGGCCGTGTCAGCGCCACCTGCGGCAGGGTCGATGTGGCGCGAAAGAGGGAATCGCCGCTGGTGGCAACGCCAGGGGCGATGGCTACCCCTTCGATATCACCCTGCGCCGATACGGCCACGAACGTGGTAGCTGTGCCAAATCCAATCACAATCACCGGCGTGCCATACAGGTGGCGTGCGGCCAGCGCATTCATCACCAGGTCCGAGCCCACTTCGGCCGGATATTCGGTGTTGATGCGCAGGCCGGTGAGCACGCCAGGGCCAAGGATCAGGGACTCAGTATGGAAATAACGCTGGGCCACCTCTTCAAAGACCAGGGTCAGGGATGGTACCACGGATGAGATCGCGCAGCCGGTTATTTCTTGGGTCGATAAGCCTTCGGCGGTAAACAAGCTGCGGATCAACACAGCGTATTCGTCGGGTAAGCTCGTCCGGTCGGTGGCAATGCGCCAGCGGCTGCGAAGTTCTTCCCCCTCAAACAGTCCAAGTTTAATGCTGGTATTTCCGATATCCACACAAAGTAACATAGAGCCAATTTTACCCCTCTCTGGCAAAAATGGCGCCTGTCAGGATTTTTTATCCGGCGTTTGCCCCGATCGGTTGAGAGTCACTGGCGGTGCGGGCAACCTGAACCGGTTGGAGCGGTTGGATGTTGAGCTTGAAAGTTACCTTAAGCCTGAGTCAAATGCGGTCCTAATTTGCCAATTGCCATAATTCGGTCCATTAAGTCATGATTATGCGCTAACCTGGCCTGTGATGAACATCACTTGACAAACCCTTGTGTATGAATTAAAGTCCTATTTGGTATCTATTCAGCCATGGTAAGAAAGTTGCCGAATTTTGATGTGTTTGCGCTTACCTGGTAAGCGCAAACACATCAAAATTCGGGTCTTTTTCACACGGGTCTGAGCAGTTACCCTATTTGTCATGTTTTTTAAGTGATGCCATTTTAAAGGTTAGCCATTCTTTTTAACGGATTGGGTCATGAATGGCGGGCCATTTCGAATCCGGGGTTATTACTGGTTGGTAAGCCCATAACCAGGGATAGGTCCCAAAGGTGCAGCGATGGGAGAACGGATGGTTATGGGAAGAGATGAACTCGATCTGATCTTTGCTGGTTTCTCGGGTACACCCGATGAACTGATCCCCTTGCTTCAGACAATTCAAAAAAAATATGGCTATATTTCGCAGGATGCGATCCACCAGGCCGCGTGCTTTCTGAAGGTTTCCGAAAACACGGTTTTTGGCGTGGCGTCTTTCTATACCCAATTCCGCTTCCATCCGCCGGGGAAAAACTCGATCCGTGTTTGTCTTGGCACGGCTGCCACGTGCAAGGTGGCAAGCAACTGTCTGAAGAGGTCGAAAAGACCTTCAATATCCGCTCAGGGGAGACCACGCCGGATGGCAAGTTCGATTTCCAGGAAGTGGCCTGCCTGGGCTGCTGCGCCCAGGCGCCGGTAGTCGAGATGAACGGGAAAATCTACGGGAAAATGACACCTGCTCAATTGAGCCAGATATTGAGAAAATATGACCCGTTATAACGATCTTCACACGCAAGCTCAAGAACGTTGGAACGCCCTGGTTAATGGCGAGCTGCCGGTCATTTACCTGGGAACGGCTTCATGCGGGCGAGCCGCCGGCGCCCTGGAAGTGCTTCAATCCATCCAGGAGACCCTGGAGCGCGCTCACCTGCGTGCCCACATCGTTCAGGTGGGCTGCATCGGCCCGTGTTACCTGGAGCCACTGATGGATATTACCCTGCCCGGTAAACCCCGGGTCAGTTATGCCAGAGTCACCCCCGAAAAGGCACAAAAGATTCTCAAGGCCTGTTTGGGTGAAGGCGATTTTCTCTCAAAGTGGGCGGTGGGCCATTTTGGCGACGCGGCCTTCAGCGCCCAAACGGGCATTCCCCGCTTTTTTGACCTGCCCATGCTCAAACCGCAGGTGCGCATCATTTTGCGTAATTGTGGTCTGATCGACCCAGAGGAGATCGATCATTACCTGGCCCATGATGGCTACCAGGGGCTGGTCAATGCCATGGCGATGTCCCCCGACCGGGTGATCCGCGAGTTGAAGGACGCGGGTCTGCGCGGGAGGGGCGGCGCAGGCTTCCCGACTTATAAAAAATGGGAGTTGTGCCGGGCAGTAGAAGGGGCGAACAAACAGGTGGTGTGCAATGCCGATGAGGGTGACCCGGGGGCGTTTATGAACCGGGCCTTGATCGAAAGCGACCCCCACGCGGTTCTGGAGGGCATGCTGATCGCCGGTTATACTATCGGCGCGTCTCAAGGCACCGTTTATGTGCGCGCCGAATATCCCCTGGCCGTGCTGCGCTTGAAAAAAGCGGTTGAACAGGCTCAATCGAAAGGCCTGCTGGGCGAAGAGATTCTGGGTTCCGGGTTTAATTTTGACATCCGCATTAAAGAAGGCGCCGGGGCGTTTGTATGCGGGGAAGAAACGGCATTGATCGCCTCGATCGAGGGCCAACGCGGCATGCCCAGGCCGCGCCCGCCTTACCCGGTCGCCAGAGGGCTGCATGGCCGGCCCACATTACTCAACAATACGGAGACACTTGGCACCGTGCCGTCCATTTTACGTTCGGGCGGTGAATGGTTTCAACAGTTTGGATCCCCCGGAAACAGCGGCACCAAGACATTTTCCCTGGTGGGCAAGGTGCGATATACCGGACTCATCGAGGTGGCCCTCGGAATGACTTTGCGCCAGGTGGTATATGACATTGGCAATGGGACGCGCAAGCCCTTCAAAGCTATCCAGACCGGTGGGCCGTTAGGCGGGTGCCTGTCTGCCAACCAGTTGGACAGCCCCATCGATTATGAATCGATGCGCGCCAACGGCTCGATCATGGGCTCGGGTGGGTTAATTGTCTTGGACGAGAGCACCTGCATGGTGGATATTGCCCGTTTCTTTTTGAGCTTTTCTACCCGCGAATCGTGCGGCAACTGCACCCCCTGCCGGGTTGGCACGCGCGTCCTGCTCGATACCCTGGAAAAGATTACCCGCGGTGATGGTCAACCGGGGGACCTGGACACGCTGCGCCGTGCCGCCGATACCATGACCAAGACCGCCCTGTGCGGCCTGGGGCAGGCGGCAGCCAACCCGGTGGTGACCAAACGCGGCGGGCAGATTGCGATTGGCCGCCTCGAACGTTTTTTGGGCGATTGGGAAGCGGCCCAATCCTCACAAACGCTGCCCGAGCGCCTGGCTCCGACCGGTAAGAAGGTAGCCATTGTCGGCGGCCGACCTGGTCAAATGCGGGCACCAGGTGGTGATATACGAAGCCCTGCACAAAATGGGGGGTGTTCTGTCCTACGGCATCCCGGAATTCTGCCTGCCGAAAAAAATTGTGGATGGAGAGATCGCCTACCTGCGCCAGTTGGGGGTGGTTATGGTCACCGACTTTGTGGTGGGCAAAACACGCACCATTAACGGGCTGCTGGAAGAATTTGACGCCGTCTTTGTGGGCACCGGCGCCGGCCTGCTCTGGTTCTTGGAGATGCCGGGCAACAACCTGAACGGAGTCTATTCGGCCAACGAATACCTGACGCGCATCAACCTGATGAAAGGCTACCAGTACCCTCAATCCGCTACCCCGGTCAAAACCCACCACCGCGTGGCGGTGTTGGGTGGCGGCAACGTGGCTATGGACTGTGCCCGCACCGCCCTGCGACTGGGAGCTGAAACCACGATCCTTTACCGGCGCTCGCGCCAGGAGCTGCCCGCCAGGCTGGAGGAAGTTGAAAACGCCGAAGAAGAAGGGGTACTATTTAAATTCCTCACCTTGCCCGTGCGAGCGACTGCGGATGAAAAGGGATGGGTCAAAGGTCTGGAATGCATCCGCATGGAGCTGGGCGAACCGGATGCATCCGGTCGGCGCAGCCCGGCGCCCGTAGCGGGCTCAGAGTTCTTCCTACCTTTCGACAGCGTGATCCACGCGATTGGCAACAGCCCCAATCCCCTCATTCCAGCCACCACACCCGGACTGGAGATCGCCAAACGGGGTAACGTGGTTATCGATGCCGAGACAGGTAAGACGTCCAAAGAGCGGGTGTGGGCCGGGGGAGATATCGCCACCGGCGCGGCCACCGTCATCCAGGCGATGGGCGCGGGCCGTAAAGCAGCCAATTCGATCCACGCATATTTGACCTCACCAACCCCCTGGAAGCCGGATTAAATTTTTGTCCGCTCGAATTTTTCTGCCTTCTGGATGCGTTTGCTCAAGGCCGGGTGAGAGTAAAGCAAGAATTCCACCCACGGTTCGGGGTCAGCGTCAGCCAGGTTCTGGTTGGCCAGGCGTGCAAAGGCGGAGGCAAAGGCCTTGCCGTTGCCGGTCGATTTCAGGGCATACTCGTCGGCTCGCCGTTCACGCCAGCGTGAAAAAGCGTTGGTAGCCGGCAGGGTCACCAGGCCGTAAGCGCCCATGACCAGGGCAAAGAGGGGCAAGGCGGCCACGTCTGCCGGACCGCTGAAACCGAAAATGCCCACTCCCCATCTGAGCCCTACCGACGCCAGGTACAGGCCAACCAGGGTAAGAACCGCCTGGATCATAATGCCCAGGGTGATATCCCGGTTCACCTGGTGGCCCAGCTCATGCGCCAGCACCGTTTCAATTTCATCCGTACTGAATTCATTGATCAGGGTATCGCCCAGGATGATCCTCCGGGAATTACCCAACCCGGTCAGGGCGGCATTGGCAGATTTGGTGCGTCGGCTCATATCAAATTTGTACACCCCCTGCACTTTGGTGTGGGCCCGTTCCGCCAGGCGCGTCAGGCGCTCGGCCAGGTCAGCGTGTTCCCTTTCCAGGGGAATGAATTTGTAAAAAATCGGGTAAAGCAGAACGGGCGCCAGATTCGCCAGCAGCACACTGAAGATCAGCAGGATCCCGGCGGCCCACAGCCACCAGGTATCCGGGAAGGCGCGCAGTACCGCGTAAATAATTTCAAGCAGGGCGCCTCCCAGGACGGCGCTGACCAGCAGTCCTTTGATCTGGTCGCCAATCCAGCCTTTGAGATCCTGGTTGGATTGGTCGTAACGGTGCGGCAGCACAAACTCCTCGTAAAACGAGATGGGCAGGTTGACCAGCAGGTAGATGCCCCCAAAAATGGCGGCATAAAACGCGACCAACAGCCAGGCATTGGGGGTTAATCCGGTCAGCCATTGTTTTAGATCGGCTGACCAGCCAAAAACCAGCCAGGCCAGGACGTAGGCGCCGCCCAGGGCCAGGTCTACCAGCATCAGGCGGCGGCTGATGCGCGCGTATTCTTTTGCCTTTTTTTGGCGCTCAAAATCAATTGTGATGGTTTGTTCCATGCCCGGAATTATAGCACGGAGAAGATGTGACATATTTAGCTGATTTTATGTTTATAATACCTCTTGAGCAAGATCCAGGGTAACCGCTCAGCCGTGAGAAAAGAGTTCCCGAATTCGATGTGTTTGTGGGTGCGAAACACGCTCAAGCACATCGAATTCGGGTCTTATTCACCTGAACCTGAGCGGTAACGATCCAGGTAACTATACAGGAGTGTTGCAGTATGGCAGAATTTTTCGACGTCATCATCATTGGGGGCGGAATCGTCGGATGTATGACCGCGCGGTATTTATCCAGATACCAGTTGAAGATATTATTGGTTGAAAAAGAGTCGGACATTGGCATGGGCGCCAGTTCGGCCAATTCGGCTATCATCCATGCGGGTTATGACCCTGCGCCCGGCACACTCAAAGCTTCAATGAATGTGGCCGGTAATGCCCAGTGGGATTCGCTGGCTGGCGAGTTGAACTTCCATTTTGATCGCCGCGGTGATTTTGTGGTGGCGATTGGGCAGGAAGAAGTGCCGGCGCTCGAAAGTCTTTTCAACCAGGGCAGGCGCAATGGTGTGCCGGGGATGCGCATGATTTTGGGTGAAGAGATGCGCCGGCGCGAACCGTGGATTAACCCGGCGGTCAGCGGCGCTTTGTGGGCCTATACCGGCGGGGTGGTCGACCCTTTTAACGCCACCATCGCGGCGGCGGAAAACGCGCTGCACAACGGCGTCAAACTGCTTTTGAAGACCTCATTTATATATTTTATCCTGGATGGCACGAGCATCGTGGGGATTAATACCAACAGGGGGGAGTTTGGTTGTCGCTGGGTGGTAAACGCAGCCGGGCTGTATGCGGACGAAGTGATGCACAAGGCGGGGGTCAGGCCAGAATTCGAGATTACCCCCCGCCGCGGTGAGTATTTTGTACTGGACCGCTCCGAGATCAGCGTCAACAACGTCCTTTTTCCGGTACCGACGCGCAAAGGGAAAGGCATCCTGGTCACCGGAACGACACACGGTAATCCGATCGTCGGGCCGACCTCGACCAACCTGACGGATAAAGAGGACCGTTCAAGCACGCCTGAGGGACAGGAAGAGCTGTGGCAGGGTGCGCGCAAACTGGTGCCGTCTTTGAAAATTAATTACGTCATCTCCAGCTTTGTGGGCCTGAGAGCGACGGGTAACGCCCATCGCAGCGTGGCTGGCGGGGAGACACCGGTCGATTTTATCATCGAGATCCCCGGCGAGGTGGGTGGGCTGGTTAATTTGGGCGGGATCGAATCGCCCGGGCTGACTTCGGCGCCCGCAATCGCCCAACGCGTGGTCGATCTCTTAAAGGATGCCGGGCTTGAGATGGTTGAAAAACCGGGTTGGGATCCCATCCGCCCACCCAGGCCGCGTTTCTGCGAGCTGGAGCGAACCGAGCAGGCTTTGCTGGTGGCACAGGACCCGCGTTATGGGCGCATCATTTGCCGCTGCGAGATGGTCACCGAAGGCGAAATCGTCGCGGAGGTCCACGGACCCATCCCGGCGACGACCTATGACGCGATCAAGCGGCGCACCTGGTTGGGAACCGGGCGCTGCCTGGGCTCTTTTGATACCCCCCGCGTGGTCATCATTCTGGCGGAAGAATTGGGTGAGTCGCCCTTGCAAATCACCAAAAAGGGACCCGGGTCCGAGTTCCTGGTGCGGGAAACCAAGACCCTGGAGGTATGAATTGGCGATTAAATCGATCTACGACGTGGTAATCTTAGGCAGCGGGCCGGCGGGCCTGGCCGCCGCGATCCAGGCCAAGAAGACCGGCGCAGAGGATATCCTGATCATCGAACGAGATATCGAGCCAGGGGGTATATTGCTGCAGTGCATCCATAATGGGTTTGGCCTCGAGCTGTTCAAACAGGACCTGCCAGGCCCGGCTTATGCCCAGCGTTTTATTGATGAAGCCTTTGCCCTGGGGGTGGAAGTCCTGGTAGATGCCATGGTGCTGGAAATAACCCCTGGCCGCCGGGTGTATGCTACCAGCAAGCGGGTTGGCTTTGTGGATATTCAGGCGCGCGCCATCGTATTGGCCATGGGCTGCCGCGAACGGACCCGTGCCCAGATTCGCCTGCCGGGGGCCCGCCCGGTGGGGGTTTATACGGCCGGGACCGCACAGCGCTGGGTCAACGTGGAAGGCTACATGCCTGGTAAACAGTTTGTCATCCTTGGCTCGGGTGATATCGGCATGATCATGGCACGACGCCTGACCTTCGAGGGCGCCAAAGTCGAACGCGTGCTCGAGGTGATGCCTTTCCTGACCGGGTTAACGCGTAATTATGTGCAGTGCTTGCTGGATTACGATATCCCGCTCCAACTGCGTCACACGATTAAGCGCATTATCGGTAACCGCCGGGTCGAAGCGATCGAGTCGGTCGCGGTGGATGAGCACTGGGCGCCCATTCCCGGCACCGAAGAGATTATCAAGTGCGATACCCTGCTGCTCTCGGTCGGCCTGATCCCTGAAAATGAGCTGTCGCGTAAGGCGGGCGTCTTGCTTGACCCTGTCACGGGTGGGCCTTTTGTGGATGATTCCTTCCAGACCAACCTGCCGGGGATTTTTGCGGCAGGGAATACGGTCCACGTTTACGACCTGGTGGATTGGGTGACGGAGGCTGGTTACGCCGCCGGTAAGAGCGCTGCCGAATACGCCATTGCCGAGCGCCAACAAGAAGCGCGTATGGTGCGGCTGCAAGCTGGCGAAAACGTGCGCTACGTAGTCCCACACCATCTGAACCGGGAAAGCCTGTCCAACGGGACAGTGCGGCTGCAAATGCGTATAAAACAGCCGGTCGAAGACCCGGTGTGGGTTGAAGTGCGGGATGGGGATACCCTGGTCGCCAGAAAAGCCGAGCGTTATGTGCGCCCGGGCGAAATGGTGACCGTGACCATACCACAGAAAGCCTACGATGCCGTACAAAAGGCGTCTGGCCTGACGGTTAATGTGGTTAAGCGCGGCGGATCGAATTAATTAGGAAAGCAGGTTTTGAAATGACGGAAGAAACGATCAAATTGATTTGTATCACCTGTCCGAAAGGCTGTACCCTGCAGGTCGACCGCGACGGGAAAACGGTGATCGAAGTTCGCGGGGCCGGTTGCAAGCGCGGCCCAGACTACGTTAAAGCCGAGCTGACCGACCCGCGGCGTATGGTGGCATCGACGGTCAAGGTCAAGGGTGGGCTTCATCCCTTGATCCCGGTATATACCTCGGCGCTTTTCCCCAAGCCAAAAATATTCGACCTGCTGGCCAAACTGCGCCAGCTTGAAGTGACGGCGCCGGTGACCGGCGGGCAGGTGATCCTGGAAAATGCGCTTGAAACGGGGATCAACGTCATCGCCAGCCGGGTTATGCATGCCAGTGACTTACCGGCCAATCCTGATTGATTTGCTGCCTGATAGGTTTGGCGTTGTCTGGCAACCCAGCCTGGTCTGGAGGTAAACTCAGGTCAGCAGCTCTTTCAACCGTGCATGGTCTGTGTAAAATCCACGGTAAGTGGGGGGAAGCAGCGCGGCGACCCGGCACATCATCTCTTCAGTGCAGTTATTTAACCAGCCCTTGGGGTCTTTACGGTCCAATGGCGGTAAGGTGAAGGGGTCTCCGAAACGGATGACGACGTGCGGCTTCTTAAAATGCAGCAGCTTTTTCATGATATCCTCGGTGCCGGTAATACCCACTGGAACAATCTGCACCCTGGCCTTGTCAGCCATTAAAACCGTGCCGGGTTTGCCCTCTAACATCTCCCCAACCCGGCTGCGCGTGCCTTCAGGCGCAATGCCAACCGCCCCACCCTGTTGAATGTAATCCAGCACACCCTTCATAGCGCCAAAATCGGCCCTTTCCCGGTCGATCCAGATCACCCCGCATGTTTCAAGGATCCATTTAAATAAAAGATAACGCTGGTATTTGGTCGCCGCCAGCGCATAAATGTCGGGTCTCCCGGGCGTCAGTAAAAGCAGCCCCGCGTCAGCGCGGCTGTTATGGTTGGTAGTAATGATGATCCCCACACCGTGAGGGATTTTATCGGTCCCGATAAACTCGGTGTGGGTGATATGGTCTACCACAAATTGGATGATTGCGGTCAGCGTCTCACGTTTCACCTTGTGATTGTTCCTATCCTTTGGTTGGGACAGCTTTTTTGCGGCTCTGGAAGAATTCAATCACTGCCGGAACGAGCGAAATCAAAATGATAGCGACTAAAACGATGGAGAAATTGTTCTTGACGATGGACAGGTTCCCAAAGAAATAACCACCAAACGTGAACAGGGCTGTCCAGACCAGGCCACCAAAGACGTTGTAGCTGATAAATTGGCCATAACTCATGCGGCCGATCCCGGCGACAAAAGGCGCGAACGTGCGGATAATGGGGATAAAGCGCGCCAAAAAAATGGTGATGTTCCCGTGCTCTTCATAAAAGGTATGCGTGCGGTCAAGATATTCTTTCTTGAGGAAACGCACCTTCTCATTAAAAACACGCGGGCCTATCTCTTTGCCGATCCAGTAATTGGCGGTATCGCCAAGAACGGCAGCGGTTGCCACCAGGATATATAAAACGAAGATATTCAAGGGGCTGTTATCCAGGGCGGTGAGTGTACCGGCGGCAAACAAGAGCGAATCGCCGGGGAGGAAGGGCATCACTACCAGGCCTGTTTCGATAAAAATGATGATAAAAAGTATGACGTAGGTCCAGACGCCGAATTGGGTGATTAACGCACCCAGGTGTTTGTCGAGGTGCAAGATCAGGTCGATAAGATAAGGTATTAATTGCATGAGTTGGTTCCTCTTTTATAGTTTGGGGTCCAGATCAACGGGCGTATCCGCCGTGCCGGCGGGTTCATTCTTATAGGGCGCGAGCTCTTCGTTTGCCATGGTGGGCTCAACCGCAGTCGTACTTGCCTCACTCATTTCAACAGATGCAGGTTTCACTCCGGCAGTGGCTTCGGGCACGTCTGTTTCGGGCAAGCTTGCTTGAGACAAGCTGGCTCCTTCGATATCGACCGATGATTTACTCGAGACAGCGGACGCAATCGACTGCCCGGACGGCATTGGATCTGCGCCTGATAGGAAAATGGGAGTCTGTGTCACCCTTATCTGTGTCACGCCAACCCGGCGCAGGCCAGCGTTGCGCCACATCAAGAGGGTCAGCATAACTACGACCAGAATAGCGAGACCTATAGGAGAAATGTAAGCTGGCAAGCGGTTAGTGGCGGTCAGGGCCGGCCCAGATGGGATGATAAAAGTATAAAACCCGGCCCACAGGCTGAAAAAATTCCACAACCCGTGGATCAAGACCACCGTCAGGTAGGTCAGCACCAGGCGCAGGGTTTTACCTTCTCGAAAGGCATAAAACAGCGCAAGGCCCATCAATCCAGAAGTTAAAATGTGCAGCAGGTCCGTCCCGGCTCGACCAATGACCACACTAAGCCACTGACTCGACTCGAAGGCCCCACTGGCGCCAAGGCTTTCAGCCAGGGCATATCCTGCCCCACCCAAGAGGCCGGCGACAAAGCCTTCGGCCGGGGTTTTCAGGCGCTTGCCCAACAGCCAGGCAGGCAGTGGTTTGAGCAGCTCTTCGATCAATGGGATCAGGCCAGACATCAAAGCCAGCCCGGCGAAGAGGACCTCGGGGCGAGAGATGATCGGGCGCAAGCTGCGGGTGATGGTTTCCGTGTCGCCATTCGACATGAGCATGCGCTGAATGAGCCGGTTGAGTTCAGCGGCGGTGTTCGGGTTTTGGCCAAGCAGGATTGCCGCCAGCACCCCCACACCCAGCAAAAGAAACAACTCGAGGGTAAAACTCAATATGGGGGTAACCACCATACCGATGCTGAAGCTGCCCCAATGGCGCAGCGGACTGCCAGCGGAAAGGCCGCGCCGCCCGACCGAAAAAATCCACAATATAGGCAGCCCAACTGCTAACAGGTTGAAGGGGGGCAGCAGCAGCCAGCTCAGGCTGCTCACCTGGGTTGCCAGGACCCCGGCCCAGAGTACCAATAGCCATAATAAGATTGAAAATAAAGAGATCTGGTCGAAGAATTTCAAAAGGCCCCTGATCCAGCCGGGCAGTCGCCGGCCGAAAAGCCGGAAAACAGACAATACCGCCGCCGGCAGCAGCAGCACCCCCATTAAAGCCAGACTCCAGGCCAGCGAAATGGCGGTCTGGGCATATTGGGCTCCCTGGTTGAGCTGCCCATAAAGCCCAAATAGCGCCAGGCTAAGCGCCAATCCAAAGGTTACCAACGCCGCGCCCAGGCTGTAAACCAACTGGCTGATCGGCAGAAAATTACTATTTCCAGCATTGGATTGCGGTGGTGGGGATGAAGATATTAGGGCTTGGCTCATTTTTCCTCGATCGTCACTTTGTTAATTTGATCAGCGGCTGAGAAGGGGCCAGATTTGGCAGGATCGCGGTTGATCAAACTTTTTACCACGTCCATGCCTTTAATCACCTGGCCAAAAATGGTGTACTTACCATTCAGGTCGGTTTGACTCTGGTAAGTGATGAAGAACTGGCTGTTGTTTGAGCCGGGAGTGCGAGAATTGACCATACCGACCCGTCCTGGTTGGTCAAATTTCAACCCCGACACTAACTCATCATTGAGCATATAACCCGGTCCACCCCACCCGGTGCCGCTGGGATCGCCAGTTTGAGCCATATAATCCGGGATAACCGTATGGAATATGACCCCATCATACCAACCATGGCGAGCGAGAAAGACAAAACTGTTCACCGATAAGGGTGCTTGATCTGGGTAAAGTTGGATGAGGATATCGCCTTTATCGGTCTGAAGGGTAGCAAGGTACTGCTTCGTCACATCGATCACAGCCGGCGGACAACCCGAGAACTGGCGCTGCTCCAGTTGTAACAGCTTGACCTCGGTTTTCAGATTGTTCACATCGCGCGGACCTTGCCATAAGATCCCGTTGATCAACATCATGGGTACGCCGGGTAGGTTAATCGCCAGCCCTTCTTTTTCGGCATCGGCCACTTTTTGCACGACTGACGTGCTTTTTAGATCGGTTGAAAACTGGGTCGGATCGAGCTGCAGAGCGGCTGCTTGCTGCACCAGCCAGGATTCAAACCCGGCGGTTGGAAGACCGCTCCAGTTGGCCTGTTGGACCCCCAACAGGTCTTGCATCTCCCAGAATTTACCCTGCAAACCAGCGGCCTCTGCGGCCTGGGCTGCCAGCACGGCTTTATCGTGGTTGCTCAAGGTAAAATGGCGATATACAATACGCACATCCTGAGGAAATTCTTTTTGGAGGGAAGTTAACACCTGCAGCAGTTGTGCGCATGGCACACATTGAAAATCGTTGTAAACCAACACAGTCACAACCGCGTCTTTTGGCCCTAGCATCCAATCCAGGTCGCTGACTGGTTTAAAAAGCGATTTTACACTCGCCTGGGTCGGATCTTCTGTCGGCGCGACAATGCTTTCCACGGTACAGCCCGAGAATGTGAAGAGCGTGGCCGTTTTCTGCCGGGTATCCGTCACGCGGGGTGTAAAGGTTGGGCTTACCGTTGTCGGCTGGTTCTGTGTAGATTGGTTGACCCAGATCACACCCATACCGATGATAAATACCGCGATCAACAGCCAGAATTGCCATTCCAGCCACCAGGGTTGAGGAGGCGACGCTTTATTTTTCATCGTCGATCAATTCAATTCAAGCCGATCTGACACAATCCGGACCAGATCGGCCTGCACCGCCGCGGGAGACTGGCCGGCATCTACAATCACCCAGCGCGCTGGTTCCTGTCTGGCCAATTCCAGATAGCCCTGCCGTACCCGTTGGTGATAGGCCAGGGCGTAAGCATCCAGGCGGTTCCATTCAACAGGGTTGTTCTGTTTGCGCCTTAAACCTTCTTCGACATCCAGGTCGAAGAGCAGGGTGAGATCGGGCTTCAGACCGCCGGTGGCGTAATTAACCAGGTCACGGATCTGCACCAGGTCACCGCCCTGGCCGTATCCCTGGTATGCAAGGGTCGAATCGGCATAACGGTCGCAGATCACGATCTCGCCTGCCGCCAGGGCTGGCCGGATCACCTGTTCAACCAACTGTGCGCGCGCCGCCTGAAATAGCAGGGTTTCCGCACGGGGAGCCATGTTAGTGTGGGCCAGGTCACAGAGGACAGCGCGCACCTGATCGCCAATGGCTGTGCCACCAGGTTCACGCGTAGTGAGTACTTTGTAACCCCTCTGGCGGATGAATTCTCCCAGAGGGGTGATCTTCGACGTCTTGCCGCTGCCTTCGGGTCCTTCCAGGGTGATAAACATTGGTCTGGCCTAGTCTCTAAAAATGCGCACCCGCCGGTTAGGCTCTTTCCCATAAGAATGGGAGACCAACTGGGCCTGGCGGGCCATATCATGCTGCAGGCGCCGGACGACAGCCGAAGCCGGGGCAAGATCGACCCAACGTTCGCCATTCATGACGGCCTCGATGGCGACCTGGGTTTGATTGGTGTAATCCTCGTGACCATTCATGATGGCGATATCGCCAGGTAAATTAAACAGGTCGGCCAGTAATTGTTCCATCTGGTTGACTGTGTTCGAACGTAGGACATAAATCGGCAGACCTTTTTGCTCCGCTTCCAAGATCGGCTGCTGCCGGTCGCGGTAATAGGTGCGCAGGGTGATCAGGGCCTGGGCGTCGCCGATCTCGCGCACAACTTGGGCTGGCACTCGCAGGTGTTTGACTGCCTGAAGCAGGCGGTTGCGCGCCACACCGTAAGGATAGATGCGCACCGAATGAATATCTCCACCCAGACCGGTTGAACCCTCTTCGTCTAAATCCTGCTCGACGACCGGTTCTGTGACGACGCTGCCGACGTTGCTGCGCCGGGGTGGGGGTGGCTGGCGTTGGAAAGGCATGATCTCGCCCATCGCTGTACCGCTGCTAATCCCACGCCGTGAACCCTGAGCAGGTGCAATGGCGCGCTGTGAGGGAGGTGGTGTCGCTTTTTCGATATGGATCTCGTCCGTCGCATCCCGGTAACGAATTTCAGGCTGGAGTGGGAAACCGCGCACCAGGGCATCCACCGAGGCAGCCACATCCGGATGCAGCGCCAGGCGGTCGCGTTCCTGCAGCTCAATCAGCACCTCAAAGGTGGGGGGCGCACGCCGTTCGAGAACTGTCTTTTGTGTCCCGCGCCGGCGCGCTTCTTCATCCGAGAGAGTGACCGATTCGATCCCACCGATCAGGTCGGAAAGGGTCGGGTTAAGCAGCAGGTTTTCGAGTGTGCGACCGTGAGCTGTCCCAATGAGCTGGACACCGCGTTCGGCGATGGTACGAGCCGCCACAGCTTCGAGTTCACGCCCGATCTCGTCGATCACAATCACTTCGGGGTTATGATTTTCGACCGCTTCAATCATCACTTCATGCTGTAAGGAGGGCTTTGCCACCTGCATGCGGCGGGCACTGCCCACCGCAGGATGGGGAACATCGCCATCACCGCCAATTTCGTTGGATGTATCCACGATGATGACGCGTTTGGTCTCGGCCAGAATGCGGGCCGCCTCGCGCAGCATGGTGGTCTTACCAATTCCAGGCCGGCCCAGGATCAGCAGGCTTTTGCCCGATTCAATCAGGTCCTGGATGATATCGATGGTGCCATAAACTGCACGGCCGACCCGGCAGGTGAGGCCGACGATCCGCCCGCGCCGGTTGCGGATGGCTGATATGCGGTGGAGTGTGCGTTCCAACCCGGCGCGGTTGTCGGCATCAAAATCTCCGATTCGTTCAACCACATAATTAATATCGTCATGGCTGATTTCCACCTGAGAAAGGGCGATCTCATTTTTAACAAAGCGTGCCTTCGGCTGGCGGCCCAGATCCATGACAATTTCTAACAGGTTGTCACTGTTATTAAGGCGTGTCACCTCTTCAGCGATCGATTCGGGCAGCACACCCAACAATATATTCAAGTCATCGGTAATTCGGCGTTGAGTCATAAATCCGTTCTTATTTGGTTAATGGCCCCGGGCTGGCTTTGGATTCGCTCCGGCTGAAACCAGTCGGTTGAGACTGGACGGGTTTAACCCGGCTTTTTTCCAGCGAAGCCAGGGGAATGGTGTGGTTTACTTTTTGCATGATGGCCATGTGTTTGACCATCAACGCCTGGCGGGGACCTACTTCAGCGTTCAGATTTTCCAGGGCCGATTCAATCCAGGCCTGGTAAGAGCGAACACACAGGTAAACCGGGCGATTACCCCGGTGAGGCAGGCTGTTTGACAGCCCAAGCAGCAAGTCTGAGACTATCTGCGTGGCGGGATGAATGATCGGTTGGACCCAAATTCCAGACGGGCCGTAGGCGATATCGGCATAACCGATGATCTCACCTTCTTCACGGTAGACCAGACCGTGCACCCGGTTGCCCAAGAGCGGCTCGACAGGCTGCACCAGGGCAGGAACCACTGCCTGGTAAAGGCTTTTTACCGCGATCACATCCAGGTCAGTTGAAATCGACCAGATCCGGCTGCCGTTTTTTGCCGGCGCGTCATTTGGATACTCCGGACCACATTTGAACTGCCAGATGCGCTGCCAGTTGTAAATTGAAAACCCCGCTCGCCTCAGTGCTTCAAAGACCAGCGTCTTTTCTTCAACTTCACCGATCAGGTGAAAGGCGCCCCACTCGCTCGCCTGAACGGACATGTGTTCCATGAGGGCCGATAATGCGATTAAGTTTCCTGTGTCAACCGGGAGAAGATAAGAGAGGTGCGCAGACCGCGAACCGAGTGGATAACGGATCTGGCCGATCAAAGGCACCTGCTGGTCATCTGAGGTATACACAGCCGTGTAGGTTCCGAAGGTCGGGTTGAGTTGGTTGAGGAAATTCGCGAAACCCAATGGGTTCCCGCGTGTCAACGCCAGGACGCTATCCAAACACAGTGCCTGATTGCGGTAACGGTATAGATCGGGAAGGTTTAGCCAGCCAAACGGTCGGATACTTATTTTGCCATCTCCACGAAATAACGGTGGAAGCGATCATCGCCGGTCAGCTCTGGGTGGAATGAAGTGGCCAGCCAACGGTTCTGCCGAGCAGCGACGATTCTTCCATCAGGTAATGCGGTTAATACTTCGGCTTCGCCGCTAACCGATTCGATCAACGGCGCACGGATAAACACAGCGTGGAACGGGTGCGGTTGGCCATTCAACTTGTTCAGGTAGGGCATATCCAGATCGACCTCAAAGCTTGCAATTTGGCGCCCAAAAGCGTTGCGCGCGACAGTGATATCCATCAGGCCAAGCAGCGGCTGCGCCCGGTGGGCATCCTTTGAGAGGAAAATTGCGCCTGCACAGGTTCCCCAAATGGCATGCTCATGGCCAAACTTCCGCAGCGGTTCGATCAAGTTGAAATCAACAGCCAGTTTGCCAATGGTGGTCGATTCCCCGCCTGGAATGATTAAACCCTGCAACCCTTCCAATTGTTCTGGTAATCGAACCTCGCATCCATCGACACCCAATCGTTTCAAGGTGACCAGGTGTTCGGCGAAGTCACCCTGTATCGCAAGGACCCCAATTCTCATAAGACTAAAAAACCCTTTACCACCCGCGTCCGGCGATTAATTCCGCCTCGGGAATGGCCGAAACCTGCCTTCCAACCATGGGCTCGCCCAGATTCCGGCTGACTTCGGCCAGGATCTTGGGGTCATTGTAGTGTGTGGTGGCTTTGACTATGGCAGCCGCCCGTTTGGCCGGGTCACCCGATTTGAAGATGCCGGAACCGACAAAAACACCGTCGACACCCAACTGCATCATAAGGGCCGCATCGGCTGGAGTGGCAAGGCCACCCGCGGCAAAATTAACCACGGGCAAACGGCCCAGGCGGCGAGTTTGAAGCACCAGTTCGTAAGGCGCGCCAATCTCTTTGCTGAATGCCATCACTTCTTCATCGGGCATGCTCTGCAGACGGCGGATATCGCCCAAAACGGCCCGCGCGTGGCGAACGGCTTCAACCACATCGCCAGTACCCGCCTCGCCTTTCGTGCGGATCATGGCGGCGCCTTCGCCAATCCGGCGCAAGGCTTCGCCCAGGTTGCGGCACCCGCACACAAACGGGACTTTAAAGTCATGCTTGTAAATGTGATGTGATTCGTCCGCTGGCGTCAGGACTTCCGATTCGTCGATGTAATCGATACCGATGGCTTCCAGGATTTGAGCTTCAACAAAATGGCCAATGCGGCATTTCGCCATCACCGGGATAGTAACCGAGGCCATGATTTTCATGATTAAATCGGGATCGCTCATACGAGCCACACCGCCGCTGGCACGGATGTCCGCGGGCACCCGCTCCAGGGCCATGACCGCGCACGCCCCGGCATCTTCCGCGATACGCGCGTGTTCTACTGTAACCACATCCATGATGACGCCACCCTTAAGCATCTGTGCCAGACCTGTTTTTACGGCAAACGTAGCGACTTGTTGTTCCATATTATGAATGACCTCCTCTATAGCGCTCAACGGTTTCTTTTAGCCTCGCCGGTTAGGCTGGTGTTTGCGATGAGCAGCCCGGAGATGACTAAATGAAGAGCACCGTCTGAGCACTTCAATAATAATCTATTCCTATTCGGACCTGATTCTACCACGCACTAAGCGTGGCGACAACTCGCCGTGCAAGCGGGGTTAATGATCGTCGCTGAAGCGCGAATCGTCCAGGATCTTTTTGAGCCTGGTTTCTTCGTCCAGGGCCGGTATGCCCTGGCCTGGCTGTGCCGATTCTAACTCAGCCGCCTCTGCCCTGGCCAGCTCATCGGGGCGCACCACTTTAAACAGCCCCCTGCGCCCACAAAAGTCACACCGATCATATTTGGTACCAAAGCCTATTTTGATCCCATACCAGTGAATAGAAAAAGGCCGGTGGCATTTCGGGCAAATGGCGCCACCTAAAATGCCGTAATGCCGCTTGGCGCCCAGAGGCAGGTTTTTGTTGGGCTGGCCGCGTAAGATGAAGAATTGGACCCCAAAGATCACCAGCATGATGGCGCCTACAGTCCCCAACAGTGGAAAAATGATATTTCGCATCACGGCCGATTCTTGATCGGCGCTGACAAATTCAAAACGGCGCGCAGGGGTGGTAAAAGTCTTGCCATCCGTCAACTGGACCGTAGCAGTCAGGTTATGCCAGCCCAAGGGATAACTGGAGGTATTGAAATCCAGCTTGAATGGCGCCTGTGCCGCCTGTCCCATCGGTTGACCATCGATCCGGAAAATGGCCGATTGGACGGTTCCTGGCCCGATGACTTCGGCTGAGAACCGGCCGCGGATCTGGCTGCCGTTGCTGAAACCGAATGTACGGTTAATGTTCAGTCTAAAGATGCTTTGGGGTGTGGCATTTTGGGCCAGGACCGGAGCAATTACCCAAACAGTGCTGACCCATGCAAACAAGGCTGCCAGGAGAATTTGTAAGGGCTTTCGAAAAAACATACTCTCCTTCCCTACTTCCATTTTGTTAATATCGTTTCGCGTTGGAACAGGCTGGCCCCGAGGTAGATCAGGCCCACATCGGCCACCGCCATAAACACCACCGCTAGAAGCATAAATTGGACATTGATCACCAGCACACCGGCAATCTGGCCAAACAGGGCGGCCAGAAGCGGGAGAATCAACACCATCGATATCTGTTCGGCGGCCCGTGGATCGGAGACCCGTGAAGAAACTATCAGCGCAAAATTAACCGCCGCGATCGCCATGAGCGGACCCACCAGAAGTACAGCCAGGAGCCAGGTTGGCCCTAGAATATAAGCCTGCACCGCGGGAGTTACCCCCACCAAAGGAGTTGCCAGCACGAATATGATGAAGCAGACCCAGGTGGTGACAATGGCTGGCGCACCAGCGGCAAAGGCCTTTCCGACCAGCAGCTCAACCGTGGTGATAGGTGTAGCCAGGAGAGGTTCCAGGCTGTGGGTGGCTTTTTCACCCACAATACTGTATGCAGCAATCGCGATCGGAATGGCCAGAGGCATCATCATAAACAGCAGGAGAAACTCATTCACCAGAAATATTTGCATGCAGTCGCCGGCTGACATGCCTTGTGTGCAGGCTTTGGCAAAAGACGATGGCATGTCAGAGGAATTTCCAGGGACCCCTCCGGAAGTGCGCAGGGTGTTAAGCACAACCAGAGGAAGAATAGTAAAGACCAGCGGCATGATGATGACGGTCAGCAGCACCACCCGGTTTTTGAATACTTCGGCCCATTCTTTATCAACAATGGTTTGAATACGGTTCATTTTTGTCCCTCCCCGTTGTGGATCAACTGCAGATAAACGTCTTCCAGGGAATGCCGCAGCTCGCCGACGAACTGAATCCGCGCGCCATGTTCGACCAGGCGCTGAATGATGACGGGGTTTTGTTCTTCTGGTTTATCCAACCCAACCACCAGGCGGGTATCTATGATTTGGGCTTCTTTAACAAAAGGCAGCCCCTTGATCAGGTCTAACCAGGCTGGTTCTATGGATGCCAGGTGAAAGACCACTTTTCGCCCGTAGAGCGCCTTGCGTAAAGCTTCTGGCGTATCCAGCGTAATCAGGTGCGTCTTAAAAATAGCGATTCTCTGGCACAGGTGGTCAGCCTCATCCAGGTTGTGGGTGCATAAAAAAATGGTCGTGCCCTCAGTCTTGAGCTCTTCAATAAAATCGCGCACCACCTTGGCCGCTTCGGGATCAAGCCCGCTGGTGGGTTCATCCAGGAATAGCACTTTGGGTTCGTGCAGCAAGGCGCGCGCGATGGCCAGCTTCTGGCGCATGCCTTTTGAGAAGCTGCCTGCTTCATCGAAACGCCGTTCCCACAGGCCAAGCATACGCAGGTATTTTTCTACCTGGCCCGGGATATTGCGCACGCCATAAAGTCTGGCAAAGATGATCAGGTTTTTCTCGGCGCTCAGGCGGTCATACATTCCGGGCGTCTCGGTGAGGATGCCGACGCATTGGCGGATCGCCTGATCTTGTTTGCCGATTTCCAACCCATTGATCCAAGCTCGCCCTTGTGTGGGACCGATCAAGCTGCACAGCATACGCACGGTGGTGGTTTTCCCAGCCCCATTGGGACCCAGGAAACCAAACACCTCCCCCTCCTGAACATCCAGGGTGAGGCCTTGCACGGCAATGATCGGGGCTTCTCCTTTGTTCTTGGCAAACGTTTTTGTTAGCTGTTCCGTTTTGATCATAAAGACCTTCTATCCATGTGACGTGACCTTAATTATAGCTGAATAGTAACTGCTCGGCCATCGAAGAAAGTTGCCGAATTTGAGATGTAGGCGCTTACCCTGTAAGCGCCTACATCTCAAATTCGGGCCTTTTTCGTAGTTACCTGAATAAATTGCTTCAGGATCTGGTTTTACCATAACGGAGCACGTAAGCGGCAATGCCAAAGGCAATAGCCACGTTGAGTGAATGTTTCTCCCCTTGCATGGGGATCGAGAGCACCTGTTCGCATTCATCGAGGAGCGCCGGGTCAACCCCGGCGATCTCGTTCCCGACCACCAGCAGCACCGGCGCGTCGGGCATTTGTTGGGCTGCTTCAAAAAGTGAAACGGTGCACGGCCCGCCCTCTAATGCCCAAACGTGATAGCCTGCGCCGCGCAGCGCCAGGGCAGCTTCCAACCCGTTGGCGTGAGTACTCCATGGAACGGTATTTTCAGCGCCCAGCGCTGTTTTAACAATTTTTGGGTGGTCTGGGGTGGGGGTGATGCCTGCCATATGCATGTGGCGTAATCCAGCCCCGTCGGCTGTGCGGAACATGGCGCCTACATTATAGGCGCTACGAATATTGTCTAAAAGCGCTTCCACCACGGGCAGGTTTTCCGGTGGAACCGCCGGAAGGACTTTAGGATTGGTGTAGGCATCGACCATCACCTGGACAGGCGACCCACACCGCGGGCAGCGGTCCGGGCGAGAGCCAGCCTGATGCAGCGCAGCCACATCGACTGGAAAACGAAAACGGCAGGCTGGATTGGAACACTGTCGAATTTGAAAGGTGGGAACGGTCATTCTCTACCTTCTCTAAAAATAAACGGTTTTGGCCTTTAAATATCGAACGCCGGGGTGAGGGGGGCACCCAGGCGGTCGACGCTTTTAAATATATCATATTTTCAAGACATGGGCAATAGGAAGAAAGTCATATTTTGGCGGGAGCAGTGTTACCCGGTGAAACCTGACCCTATCCTGGCAAATAGAAACCCTGTGCTTATGTAGATGAACAAATGCGGCCGGCTGCGCCATAAACGCGCTTAAGGGTTAAGGTCTTAATCAGGCCAGCGCCATATCCACCGCTGCCTCCGCGTGGATACGAGTTGTGTCAAATAATGGCAGCCGTATGTCATCGGAATTGACCCACAAACCGATCTCGGTGCAGCCCAGGATGATGCCCTGCGCGCCTTGTTGAGCCAACGCTTGCATAATCCGGTAATATTCCAGGGACGACTCCCAACTCATGCCACCGTTCAATCCGATAGTTTTCATAATTTTACGCTCAGGTTCGTTTGAAAAAGAACCGAATTTGAGGTGTTTGCGCTTAC
>DAIQPZ010000110.1:0-8754 GCA_036787065.1 Anaerolineaceae bacterium | reverse complement strand
CACCATGTTTCCTAAAACTCCCCAGGAATTTAAAAACACGTCGGTGGGCGTCTCATAGAATTTGCCGTTGTTCATATAGCGGATGTGACTTTTATTATATCCTGTGACGATTACCACGTGTTCGTATGCCGCCACGATGGCCTGGTTTCCCTTTTTATCCGTGTAAGTCGAGGGCATACCTCCGACCACATTACCGATCACCCACACAATAACGGGTTTATCTTGAGCAATCTTGCCCTTGATTTGTTCCAGGGTGTAGCCCTTGTAAGCTTTAGCCGGGATGCCATACTGGTTGAGCAGGTCGGCGACCGGCCCGGAATAGACGCCATACCCGTAGGGCGGTACCTGCCCCCAGGGGAAAATACTGTTTATGCCCGCCGATATTGCGGATAATGTGTTCTTCGGGCGGGGTTGGGGATGGAGAGTGGCTCAGGAAGACCCCGGTCGGTGAGACCATTGGCGGCAAAGCAGCCGCCAGGAGAGGCGTTGGAGGGGTTGTCCCGGTTCGGGAGAGGGTTGGGGTAAGTGTAAGCGCCTGGCTGGGTGATGGCTCATGCTGCGGTGCGGATGGTGTTGGACTCGACGGGACTTGTAATAACGGCATGGCCTTCAAGCTGAGCAAGGCCGCGGCTGCCAGCAAGATCACCAGTAGGGGAAAAAGGTAAGCCAGTTTTGGGTATCGCATCAATTACGTGCCCTGGATTGAGGGTTGGCTGATTGTAACATGCCCGGCGGTGATGCGGCATGCTATAATCTAGGCTTTGAAAAACTCAAAAACCTGTTTTATTTTGCCGGTAGAGCCGATCATAAAACCAAAGGAGAGACCCCTTTTAATTCATGAGAACTCAATCACGGCCAGGTTTGTGGAAGCTGTTCAGCACCTGGTTATTGTTAGGTATTCAATCGTTTGGGGGCGGATCCTCGACGTTTATCCTCATGCACGAAGCCTGTATCAAAAATGGTTGGTTGGATGAAGAGGAGTTTCTGCGCGACTGGGCCCTGGCGCAGATCGCACCTGGGATTAACCTGCTCAAGATGACCATCCTGGTGGGCAGCCAGTTGCGCGGTTGGCCAGGCCTGGTCGTGATGACGATTGGCCTGATGGCGCCGAGTGCATTAGTAACCGCGTTGATGACCGCCGGGTTTGGGATGATCCGCGGCCAACCCATCGTTCTGGCGGCCCTGCGCGGCATTTTACCCGCGACCATCGGTTTATCCCTGGCCATGGGAGTGCAGATGGGGCAGCCGCTCATTACGAGGGCTTATAAAGAGGGTACCTGGCGGTTGGGGGCGACCCTGTTCATCCTGGCAAGCGCGGCTTTCCTGCTGGCGCAGGTTCATTTGTCGCCGGCCCTGGTACTGCTGCTGGCGGGAGTCGCCGGGATCGTCCTCATGCGTTTCATCCCGGTCCAGGCTGGCCTGCCCGCTAAAAAAGAGGTCGAAGAATGAACCCGCTGGCCTATTTTTGGCTGTTTTTCAAGGCTTCACTGCTCTCAACCGGTGGGTTGGGCAACCTGCCGTTCTTGCATAAAGATTTGATTGACCTGGGTTGGGCCAGAGAATCTGATTTTGTCACGGCGATCGCGGTTGGACAGGTCAGTCCGGGTCCGAACGGTCTATGGTCCATCAGCCTGGGCTACCTGACGTACGGTTGGGTTGGCGCGGGTCTGGCCTTGATCGCGGTCAGCCTTCCGCCGCTGACGGTGCTGGTGATCGCCTCGTTTTATACCCGCCTGGAGCGGCTCGCGGCGGTGCAGGATTTCACGCGCGGGCTGACATTGGGGGTCATTGGCCTGACACTGGCAGTCGCGCTGAGCCTGGCGGGTTCAACCATCACCGATTGGCGCGGTATTTTGATCGCGGCATGCGCCCTTGGGCTGGCGCTCTCCAAACGTGTACCCATCATCGCCATCCTGGTTTTGGCGGCCCTGGCCGGCGGCCTGTTTTATGGCCTGTAGTTTTTTGTGATTCCTGATTGTCAGTCACAGGCAGGTGATTTCGTAATGTAACTGTAAAGCTGGACCGGCCAAAAGCAGTTAAAATAGAGACATCGAGTAACTGCTTGGCCAGGCGAAGGATATTATCTGTTTCACGAGGCTCTGAGCAGTTATGATGTCGATAATATATCATCGGGCGGGCTCCATTGCGTGGGGTGAGGACACTCTTCGCGAGGAGGGAAACGTGCAGCCAAAGGCTTTTTTTAATTACTTCCTGACATTCATCACCGGTCTGGCTTTGGTGTTTTCGATGGCTTCCCCGGCTTCAGGGGCTACAAATTTATCCCTGCTACCTAATCTAGCCGGATTATTGGTGCGGGCTCAGTCTACCGGGTCTGTCCGTGTGATCGTGATGTTCGATCTGCCTTTTCAGCCGGAAGGCAAACTGGGTGGGACCCCGGCCAGAATTGACCAGCGCGATACGATCGAACAGACCCAGGCAGGTTTGTTATCTCGCCTATCAGGTTATGACCCGGCCCTGGTGAAACGTTTTAGCACGATTCCTGGTATGGCGCTCAGCGTGGATGCAGACGGCCTGGCGCAGTTGGCAGCGGACGGGGCGATTGCGAGTATCGAGCCCGATCGATTGGCAGCGCCAGATCTGGCCGAAAGCGTACCTCTGATTGGCGCTGCAGCAGCCCAGGCATCCGGCTTTATTGGCGCCGGGCAGGTGGTGGCCGTGTTAGATACCGGCGTAGACAAGAACCACCCATTTTTAAACGGGCGGGTCGTGTCGGAGGCGTGTTATTCCACCACAGACAGCAGCTATTTATCAATGTCAATCTGCCCAGGTGGAGCCTCCCGGTCGATCTTGACTGATTCCGCCTTGCCTTATGCTTCAGGAGTCTGCCCGTCTGGAAAATGCGATCACGGCACTCACGTGGCTGGGATTATCGCCGGAAATGCCACAACCGCCTACAACCACAATGGTGTTGCACCTGGCGCCCAATTAATTGCCATCCAGGTGTTTTCGAGGTTTAATTCTACGACTAACTGTCGTACAGGCGCCCCATGTGTCTTGAGTTTTGAATCCGATCAGATATTAGGCCTGGAGCGAGTGTACGCCTTGCGAATGAGTTACGCCATCGCCTCCGTTAACATGAGCCTGGGGGGTGGTAAATATACCAGCCAGTCTGATTGTGATGGGGCTAACAAAGGTGTAAAGGAAGTGATCGATAACCTGCGCTCGGTTGGAATTGCCACCGTGATTGCCTCGGGAAATGATGGTTATACCGATGGTCTGTCAGCGCCAGGGTGTATTTCAACGGCGATCAGCGTGGGTTCGACCGAGGATGGCAGCGGAGGAATTACCGCAGATGCCGTTTCCTCTTATACCAACAGTGCACCATTTCTAAGCTTTCTGGCGCCTGGTGATCTGATCTATTCTTCCATACCAGGCAATTCGTACAAGTCTATGCGCGGCACCTCCATGGCGTCCCCGTACGTGGCCGGCGCCTGGGCGCTGGTGAAATCCCGGTACCCAGGCTACACGGTCAGCCAGGTGGCAGCACTGCTGACCTCCGGCGGCAAGCCAATCACCGACCTTCGCAATGGCGTGATCATTCCGCGAATTAAACTCGACCAGATCCTTGGGATAACCTTCTCTGTGTCTGGGCAGGTGAAACTCGGTGGCAGTGGGTTGGCAGGCGTTACACTCAGCGATGGCAGCGGTCACGCCGCGACCACGGATGCCAGTGGCAATTATTCGATCGTCGGACTTTCAGCAGGGTCTTTCACCATCACCCCAACGAAAGCCGAATATACTTTCACCCCGCCCACCCTATCGATCGTGCCTGGCGCCAACCAGTCTGGAAAGAATTTTACGGCTGCGCCGGCCCTCTATTCCATCCTTGGGCAGGTGACCCTGGGCGGAAGTGGTCTGCCAGCTGTCGCGTTGAGTGATGGGTTCGGGCATAGCGCCTTGACCGGCGCCAGCGGAAATTACTCGTTTACCAGTTTACCCGCCGGGAAGTACACCATAACACCATCCGATAGCGCTTACATTTTTTCCCCGGTGAATGGGTCTGTTCAGGTGGGTCCTGACCAGAGCGGGATCAGCTTCGCGGCTGTACAGCTGATTTTCTTTTATTTCCCCCTGGTCCAATACGCGGCTACTCCTTAAGCTTCCTCAAGTTTCGTGTATCTTGAGGTCAACGACGTGCAGCTTTTTGTTAACCACATTAGCATCTCGGGAGCACCTAAATGAGCCTTGCGATCGAGCTTGAAGGGGTCCGGCAAATGGATAAATCTGTGCTGCGTAACCTGTTGGAGTTGTGCCACCACGATTACAGTGAGTTCAACCAGGCTGACGTCGATGAGCACGGCCTGTACGGGTATATCTACCTGGATAATTATTGGACTGAACCTGGCCGGTATGCTTTTTTTATTAAAGTAGGTGGGAAATTGGCTGGTTTTGTGATGGTACGTGCGATGGGTGACAATATGCATACGATCGCCGAATTCTTCGTGCTGCGCAAGTATCGCCACCGGGGAGTGGGGCAGATAGCAGCCCAGCGCATCTTTAGCATCCTCAAACGAGCCCAGAATCCGGTAGCAATGAACCCATAACTCGCCTCGATAACGGTCAGTAGGTGACCTAAAGTCTCGGATGATCATTGGAATATGGCGGTGACAGCAATGTGGCATTTTGTGAGTCAGACATTCAAATCCCTTTCCTGAACGCTTTTTTCGCGGTAGTTACAGTTTTTGAAATTGCTCAGGCTCACGTGAAAAGACCTTTCACCCCAGGGCTGAGTAGGACCAGTTATTTTATATACTCGACTTGCTCTAAGCCAGCGAAGTGCTCGTCTCGAGTCCACAAAATGGCGTTATAGGTGCGAGCAGTGGCCAGGATCATACTATCAGCCATAGGTGTTTTATACTCCATGGAGAGCTGCGCCGCAAGAATTGCGATCTCTTGGGTCAATTCAACTACATTACCGATTGTCATCAGGCCAATCGCTTTCAAGGCCTCTTCCTCATCGCGTAGAATCGCAACCCGTTTAAATACTTCGTATAGGCTTATCGTCGGCACAATCAATTCGACGCTTCTCTGGATGATGGGGACAAACTTTTCTGAATGGATTCCCTTACCAAAATATTCCAACCAACCGGACGAATCGACCACGTTCATATGCGTTCTTCCTCATCGCGGTCTACACGGGTGTCTATTCCTTCCAGGAAGCCATAACCTTCTTCAATCTGTGGCACAATTACCATCCGCAGACTATTTTTATATGGAATGAAAACTACTTTTTGCCCTGGTTTCAAATGATATAGATTTCGGATCTTACGCGGGATCACGACCTGGAACTTAGTAGAGATAGTGGCTGTTTCCATTTTTCCTGCCTTTCGTTATCGATTATAAATCGTAATACGTTAATATTATACAGATATTGGGTAAACGGTAAAAAAAAGTTGATATTGTTGTGTATGAGTGTGTGACAGGTGGATCTGATTGTCACTACCGTTTTAAAAAGAGATTAGCCAGTTCTTCAAGAATGACAATTGTTTTACTAGATTTCTTGGGTTCATCGCTGGAAACTGATAAAATAAGTTCTTATGACAGAAATTGTAGATAACCAGACGAAGTTTTTTCGGATTCAAGGGCCTTTAACCGGGATGGGTGCTGTCTGTGAGCCGGTCCTGCGCGCACTGGCTGGTTGGTTTGGCGTTGAAAGAGCCATCCTCCAGTATTGCCAGGATGTTGAACAATTGCCTACCTGGGTGGCCTGGGTGGAGGATGCAGTGCCCGGCTTTGTGACGATCAAGCGTCACAAAGCTTACGCCGCTGAGATCCTGGTGATTGGGATTAGGACGGAATACCACCGGATGGGTATCGGGCGGGCGCTGGTGTTGGCCGGGGAGCAATTTTTGAAAGCCCAATCCGTACTATTATTACAGGTAAAAGCGCTCAGTTCTTTACGTCCCGACGATAGTTATGCCAGGTCGCGCGGTTTTATTTTGGCATGGGCTTCCGTCCGCTGGAGGAACTGAGTGGCTACTGGGATCTGGAAAACCCCTGGTTGCAGATGGTGAAAAGCCTCGCATGAAAGCGCTCAGGATCGCCCTGGTTCAAATGGTGTGTGAGAAGGCTTTTGGGTGTCGCCATCCGCGCTGACATAGATAACGAAAATGTTTTTGCAGACTTTGCAGGGCAAGGTGCACAAATAGTTTTCGAGCCGGCTGCGCCGGACGGGTCATTGCCTGTATGCCACCCCGGACTGGTTGCCGGGGGCCGTTTACCTTGAGCTTGACCTGGAACGTTTCCAGGTCAAGCCACTCCATTACGAGCGTGGTTAACCGTGCCCTGATTCGCTCTACACCCGATAATTGGGGAAAGCTGCAACGGCGGTTAGCTTATCCCGTTGAGATTTGGGTCTCTCCCAGCGTTTCGGGTGGTGGGGCGTTTTTCGATTGGGTGAGTTCACTCGCCCGGCGGGTGCACTTATCCCACATCTGGATATAGTCATAAGCTGAGCGGAACAAAGGTGCAAGATCGCTGGCTGTCAACCCGGAATTCCGCATGTCTTGAATTAAATCGGGCAGCATGCCATAATGGGCCATCCCATCCAGGTTGATATCAAAGTCACGATTCGGTCCAGCCGTCGAGCGAGTCAAGGGGCGATTATTACCCTTTAGCTCCCGCCATTTTTCCCAGATGGCTTTCATTTTCGCCATCAACGCTAGTATGTGTTTTTCCTGGATTTCCTTTGCGGGTAAAATCCCTTTACGGTAAAAGTAAGCCGCGCGCTGTTCGACGGGCCATTTTGAGAGCTGGTCCTCGCCAGGTCCTATTTCCTGGTCGGCTATCCAGAATCCATCGGTAACGTGATCCACCCATTCCTGAAAGTGATGGACCTTGGCAAGCTCCAAGGCCTCACGAAGATTGGATTCGGGAAAATCGCTGCCAGGGTGTGTGTGAATGGAAGGATTGAAGCCGGCTTCATACTGGGCAATGGCTTGCCAGATGTCACATTCTTCTTCGTCGTATCCACCTTGACCGGCGGATTCGAAACGGTGCCAACGGTGATCGTGAATTGGCTCGCTATACGCCACGCCATTGGTCTGCCGGTCAATTTCACCGTGCCGTTCAGGGACGCGGCGACGATCATTATGCGCGCCATATGCAGCAAACGGGCCAAAACGTGGCCCGGGTAAACCCGCTGCCCCATTAATGTCCGAGCCCAATGCTACGCTGTGTCCGCCCATTTTCGAAAGGGCATACACATAGGCCTGGGCATATGCGGTACTTGAACCTGAAGAGGGTTCTGGGATCTTTGCCTCGATCTCGGGCATGGCGCGCTTGAGCCCGGCGATGTCTCCCTGGTTCAGGATCGGGGCTACCACTCCACCCAAACGACCGATGCGTTCAATCTGGTCTCCCCGCTTTCCCGCTTCATGAGCCACCTTATGGACATCGCTCGTCCCGTACGGCTCGTGTTTGAGAGAGTCAAACTCAGTTTGAGAGCTGTATAACAGATCCCGAAACCAGGTGTGGGAGCAAATGACGGGATAATCGTGTTCTTCGGCCAGGGCCAGGGCCGAGTCGGTCGATTTTTCAGACATATGGTCCACATCGATGATCATTCCTCGGGCCATCATTTCTTCGAGCAAGATCAGCCCATAGATATTGAGACCGCGCACATTGGCGTGTCCTCCCTCGGTCTTGGGCGCTTCGATAGCCTCATAGAGATTCCGAATCCCCGGGATGTGATCAATCAACGTGCGTCTGTGCATGGAGCGGACGTGACTCCCGGATTCGGCGACCGTGCGTTCAAAATCGTCCAGCAGGTCGACTCCATCATGATCGATCCGGTAGCGCACACCTGTCTTCCAGGCATTTTCCACGGTCCACCGTTCACCGGTTACAAAAAGGTTAACCGCTTCCAGGAAGCGCAGGTAGATCGCCGTACCCCCGAAGGCATTGTTGATCAGGTGGATGGGGGTAATCTGGCGAACACCAATGGCGTACATCCAGTCCAGTTCCAGTCCAATCATCTGCCTGGCCTGATCCAGATCACCATGGGACAATTTCTCCAGGTCATCCGGGCGGTGCCAGTTACCGAGTGAATCCACTTCTACCCCCAGGATCACCGCGAGGCGGTTGTCTGAAATAATCTGGCGGGCTTCTTCCGCGGAATAGGCAATTTGGAGCCAGCCTTTGCCAGGCCCACCGCTCTTTTTTTCTATAAATGCCGCCATCTGCTTCATTCCAGCCACCTGGACCTGGATAGCGCTCCGGTCATCGTGCGCCATAGCCGGGTTTGATTTTGCGGCCAGCAGCTCATTATTGACCGCCAGGCAGGTAATCAGGCGAAGCCCGCCTTGATAGGCCCGGTATAACCAATCGATGTAGGCCTGTTGGTGGATGAGGGTGGTGAAACGTGGCCAGATAATAAATTCGGGCCAGCCCCCGCCGGCCGGGTGTCCGAATTCAGGGTTCACATTGATCAACCCGCCATGAATGGGTTCACACGAAGCGAGAGCCGTTTCGATACCGTTCGAGTCCGGGTGCTGTGGGTCATAGGGAAGACCCCAAAAGGCATTACCGCCGAAGGCAAGATGGGCCATCAAATGTGCGTGGAGATCTGCCATCCCCCATAGGGGAACCCCAGGATCGGCTTCCCAATAATCGCCCCCAAGGGGTACGCGCGGGGTCAATTCAAGTCGGGACATTTTTTCACTCATCGTTCATTTCTCCGGATCAAACTTTAACGTCAGGCTCATATAGATCTACTTTGTAACTACTCAGCCA
>DAIQPZ010000264.1:0-2753 GCA_036787065.1 Anaerolineaceae bacterium | reverse complement strand
AACGGTAAACAAGCCAGGTACCCCCATGGAACAATCCCAACCCGACACGACCCATCACCTGCTCAAATCGGCTGAGCCACTCAGCCCGGCTAAACTTGTGGTCTTCGGAACGTTATGGTGCGGCGCCACCCAGCGCGTCCGCCGCTACCTCGACCGCCACGATCTGGTCTACGATTTTCGCGATGTCGACCGCGATGATGGGGCCGCAAACCAGGTGCGCTGGTGGACAGGCGGATATGTCAGCCACCCCACTTTACAGATTGGCGGAGATATCCTGGTCGAACCATCTACCCAAGAATTAGCCGAGGTCCTCGCCAAAAAAGGTTTAATCCCAAGCGATAACTCGGGGGACTAGTTCTGCTGAAAGTTACCGAATTCGGGTGCATTTCAATTCTGGGGGCGAGGCAAAAGCATCGACCCCAGATATAGGACACCCATTTTGCCTCGCCCTTGGTATGATAGAGATCGAGCGGTTGAGGCAGGCTGCGCTCAAGCCCGCGTTTGAAGGAAGGTTGGGGTAGGATGGCCTGGTTTGGGTAGGGGCGTATGGCATACGCCATGGTCTATGAAGAAGGCGTATGCCATACGCCCCTACGAAGAAAGATAATCCCAAAATGGCGAAGGTATTGTTTAGGGCGGATAATTGGTTGTAAAGGGGGTGTGATATTATTTTACTTAAATGCAAGGCTGAAATATAATGAGGTCAAAGGATTCAATTTCATGAAAAAGACCACCATCCTACCGTACATCCTGCGCCTCTTAAGAAACTCCGCCATCTTAGAGGGGGTCATCTTGATCATCGTTGGGGTTGTCGGGTATGTGGCTAAATTCAGCAGCTACGCAATCTATGGCAATTTCATGTTCCTGGCCGGCATCCTGGTGTTAATTGTGGCCGGGTTGAGCGCGTCAGGGGGCGTCCGCCAGGGTGTATGGGCCAATTCCATGTTCTTATCGCTGCAGCGCATTGTGGTTCAAGACGATCTGTCTGACGCGAACGCGGAAGGTGTGCCTGGTTTTTTTCGTACCTGGGGTTTCTCCCTGTTCGTCGCGTTGGCCGCTTTGATTACCATTCTCCTTGGCGTCCTGATCACTACTATCTACCCCGCCTGATGGCTCGCGCCGGAAGCGCAGCTTCCAACCGGCCTGCTTTGCCAGGTCGTACGCGGTGAAGACGACGAGGGTGAGACGACTGCCCCACACCTGCCGCAGGCTGGCATCCTGGATGGGCAGTTCTTCCGCGCAAAATAGTAAGTGGTGCGGGTCATAATCGATCCAGCCGGCAGCCGATGTATATGATGAAGTGACCGACGTCGTTGTGGTTGTGACTTTCATCGTTGTGCCCGCCCTTTACCGCCAGGTAGTAACACTGGCTGGAGCCGGCCGCGTCACACGCGACCATCACCCGGGTCTCGGGAAGCCAGATATCCCGCACGAACGGAGCGACCGCCTTGTTCCCACGGTCGAAGCGGTCGCTGCGGTCACGCCAGGCGGTTTTGTCGGATCACACAACGCGAACAGCTTTCGGACCAGGTCGTGCCCGGCCCGGCGCTGAGGAAGGGCTTGACGGTTGGGTTTTCGGAGGATGTCATCGGGACGCTCCTGAATCATGATACTGAAAAGATAACACGAATGACACGAATTTTTTGGAAATTCTTTTGTTAAATTGGACAATGCACTAACTTTTAAAATCCATTCGTTTCATTCGGTCATTCGTTACATTCGTGTTCTCATATCTTTTTCATTATGGAAAAGAGAATCGAGGATTTTAGGTGGAAATCCCAATTTATGTTACCTAATTTCCTTGATCAATCCCGAATCAGAAGATTATTCACCAATTGAATAGCGTCTTTAGTGATTTCAAGTCTGGCCCAGGCCATTAAGAAGCTCACGACAAAAAGAAAATCAAACAAGGCCATCAGAATGACAGATCGCGTATTCCATTCTGTCAACAGCCCCATACCTGTTGTTGAAAGAATTGCGAACAGAAACAGGCCACCGGTGAAGAGCATATTTCGATGGTACGCCTTCTGTCGAATTTTCAAGAGAACCAGGTAATTGCTCATTCGATCAGTCGATTCCATTTTCTAGCTCCTTTTGATGATTATTTGTAACTACTCAGACCCGTGTGAAAAAGACCCGAATTTTGAGTGTATGCGGGAGCGGAGCATCCGCATACACTCAAAATTCGGCAACTTTCTTACTATGGCTGAGTAGTTACGATAATTTTTACATCAAATGTAAGAAAGAATTTTACAAGATGGACAGGATGAGTTTAGCGATGGAACTGGATTGTCAAATTCTTCTTTTATCCTGTATATCCTGTCTTTTTTTCTTCTTCGACGCAGCTATTACCCGGTCCTTGTGACCTGGTCCAGCCAGAACTGGTTAAAGCGCGGACCATCAATTGCTTTGACCACCCGCATTGGCCTTCCCGAAGGGTCGACCGTCTCTGTCAGCAAGCCATCCTGTTCGCCGATAACCAGCGGGAGCGTCTCGATCTCTACCCCATCGCGCCAACCCAGGGCAATCGCCACCGCCAGGGGGTCGTGCTGAAAGTTGATCAAGTCAGCGGGCAATCCAGGGCAGGTCGCCGCCCATTTCTCGGCAATCTGTTCATCCAGGGCAAAGGCCTCAGCTTGATGGGCGATCAACGCGCCCAGAAAACCGGACTGGCGCAGTTGGCTCAAGTGAGCCCGGCGTAAAGCGGTTTCAACCGTCATGGTCAAGGGAATCAGGGTTGGGGTTGAAGCCTC
>DAIQPZ010000109.1:0-8904 GCA_036787065.1 Anaerolineaceae bacterium | reverse complement strand
TCCAAAAGGTCATGTTTGACATGGTAAATAGTTCGTTGTGTTTCAATCGCCACCTGTTTGAGACGAACCCAAACCAGAATGGCACAGCCAATGTGATTCCTAACGATTCTCGCCTTGCGACACTGACTGCCTTCAAGACCGGTCAACTGCTTGGTTTCTCGGTGAAATTGCTCGACCTTCCAGCGAAAGCCGCACACATCTTGTACGACCTCCACGTTGTCCTGAGCCATCTCGTTCGTCACGACATAATCCGTGCGCTGGGTAGACAGCACGACCCGGAAAACTTTCACCTTATGGTCGCTAGGAAAACCTTTAATTTTGATGACCTTATCTTGCTGTTGTAGTGCTTCTGTCCACTCCAGGCTATCCACGCGTTGGTAAGGTTTTGCGCCGCCCGAATCATCCACCAGGCGATTATCCTTGAGCGGACAGTAGTAGATTTTGCCCAGTTTCTCAATCTGGAGCATAATATCTTTGGTGGCATACCAGCTATCCATCAATACCGCCCAAAATTCCAGGCTTTTTTGATAGATAACGTTCAAGAGCATGTCTTGCATGTGGGCCAACTTGGTCTTCCCATCGCCCGCTGGGTCATAAATCCGGTAGTCGATAATCCAGAACTGGTCTATTTTTGGATTAACGTACACACATGTCACCCCACCGATCCCTTTGATGACGCCATGGGCATTGCCACTGTACTGTCTTCTCACTAATTCTATGTCGTGTGAAGAATTCTTGTCAATGACCGTGTCATCAAACACCAGAAATCCATGCGGAGTTGGACGAACTATGCTTTTTACATGCTCCCACACCAGGTGCGGGCGGATTTCATCACCTGCCAAATAGCGGTTCGCCATGTCATGGCTAAATTTATCGGTATGCTCGGCATAATTCGTCAGCGTATCATTGATTTAGCTCACCAGCAAGTATTGATAATAATCCAAGCGGGATACGCGTTCTGTTTTTGCTTTCATTCTTTAACAGTAACACTTTTGGCTCATTCGTCAAATTTTCTATCTTGCGTAAGTCCTATTGTATAACAAGTTGTCAAGGGTTAACATAAAAACAGGGTTAACATAAAAACAATATGAATCCTTAGCTTATCAAAAAATGGGAAGCCCAATTGAGCTCTACTCTGCAAACCCGCTGGACAATCTACCAAAGAAGCATACATGCATCCTTAGCTAGATTAAATTAGGGATGCAACCGGCTTGTTATCTGATCATCGTTAAGATTAGTTTAACCCTGACTAATTTAATCAGCTCAGAATGTCATTAATGTATCGCAGGCGATATTCTGGCGCGGACCGTAGTATACTTTTTTATAACTTATTAAGAAAAGCTCTGTTTATTTGAGCTCCTTTCCATATATCTGAGCAGTTCCCTTTTATATTTCAGTTCTGAAAGGAAGGTCCGGATGAAATTCCTGTTTATCGGCGGTACCGGGTTAATAAGTTCGGCTTGCTCCGAGCTGGCCGTCAAACGTGGGATCGACCTGACGATCCTGAACCGTTCCAAATCGACCCAATATCCCCTGCCGAATGGCGCACACCTGCTGGTGGGCGACGTCCACACCGACCCCGGCCAACTCGCCAGCCTGCTTGGCAACCAACGCTTCGACGCGGTGGTCGATTGGATCGCCTTTACACCAGAAGACATCGAGCGCGATATCCGCCTGTTCAGGGGCAACATTGGCCAGTTTGTTTTCATTAGCTCGGCCAGCGCTTACCAGAAGCCTCCCGCGCATTACATCGTCACCGAAGACAGCCCACTGGAAAACCCATTCTGGGATTACTCGCGCAACAAAATCCGCTGTGAAGAGCGCCTGATGGCCGAGTACCGCGAACAACGTTTTCCGGTCACGATCATCCGTCCTTCACTGACCTACGGGCCATCGCAGATTCCCCTGTGCGGCGCCAGTTGGCAGCACCCTTATACGGTCATCGACCGGATGAAGCGCGGGCAAAAGATTATCGTCCCTGGCGATGGCACATCTTTATGGACCCTGACCTGGAACGGTGATTTCGCGAAAGGCCTGCTCGGTTTGCTGGGCAATCCAGCCGCCATCGGCGAGGCCTACCACATCACCTCAGACGAAGTGCTGACCTGGAACCAGATCTTCCGCGAAACCGGCCGCGCGATCGGCATCGAACCGGTTATCGCGCACATTTCTTCCGATTTAATCGCCGCCTACAACCCGAACGCCATTGGCGACCTGATCGGCGACAAGATCAACAGCTCGGTCTTCGATAACAGCAAGATCAAACAGACAGTGCCTGATTTCACCTGCGAAGTGTCCTGGGCCGATGGCGTACGCCGGTCTATCGCGTGGTACGAAGCCAATCCATCTCGCCAGACCATCGATACCGAGATGAACCGTTCATGGGATACGATCATCACGGCGTACGAGCGCGCATTTCCGAAATAAATTTCAAATTAGCCTTCCAGCAGGTCTGATGGCACGGCCTGCCAGGCGCCGCTGGCCTGCTTTGCTAATAAGAATGTGGCGATCTGGCGGGGCGGGATTTCAAGCAAATTGAGAGGCTGTCCTAACCATTCGACCACCGGCGTTATGGGTTGTGAGTCCAGCGACTGCATGCGAAGTACCCAACCTGCCCCAGCCTCGGTTGGCTTAAGCGCCAGCAGTTGGATGGCGGCCGGTTCGATGCTTAACAGGCTACCGGTTTTACCCCAAGCGCCAGCGGAGGGGGTGACGTGCATCACCAACAAAGGCCGTTCCAACCTGGCAGCAAGGCGCGCCAGGGTTGCTGTTTCACCACCGGGCGCCAGGAGGAAGCGGAAGCGCAGCTCACCCCGATCCAGCACTGGCGCCCAAGGATGGTCATCGACACCGGCCGGCCCATCCGCGGAATACCGCGTGGCCCTGGCGATGGTGGCTTGCAAAGCCCCCTCGTCGGTCAGGTTAAAGCCATAAAGCGCGTCACTGGCAAAGCCAAGCCCTCGATCGCCACCTTCCAGACGGACCCAGGACCCACCGGGAACCTCGCCAAGGGCGCCGCGTGTTATGCTTCCACCGGCCACGGCGTATTCGGCGCGGGTAAACTGCCCTGGCAAAACCAGTTTCAACCGCGCGCAGCGCTCGTTCCAGAAAGCGCGCGCGCTAACGTCAACCACATCCTGCCCGCGCGCAAGACCCAGAGTGAGATCCACCTGGGAATGCCCACCTTCCAGACGGACGTGCAGCGTGGAGCGCAAAGGCCCGCGCTCACCGACCTCGACCCGGGTAACCTGCCATGCGAAACGCATAACAGTTTGGTTGGCCGAGGCCAACGACTCGTTAAAATCGCCCCAGGTTCCCCAGGGATCCTCGACCGTCAACACGGACAGGCCCGGTGAATCCAACAACGGCTGGCCAGCCCGCGTAATGCGGATCCCAGCATCCCCTGTCGAAGCGCGCACCTCCCACAGGGTATTCGCGATCCAGTCCACCCCGGCACGGGTCGGCTCTTCAACCCCGATCGGATGAGCTTCCTCGTCGTAAGCAAATTCCAACAGCTTCCAACCAAAGGGCGGGATCTGAGCCGGGACGAGGACGCGATTGCGCAAGTTAAGGTTCAAAGAATACAGGTTCTCGCCCGCGATACGTTGGAGCGGTAGATCGCCCTCGACGGGGTCGCGCACACCCATAGGAAGCTGCTCGGGCGCATCCCGATAGGTCCAGATCGGGCGGTAATCCAGGCAGGCCTCCAATTCAACCTGGCCGTCAAAAGGCCATGGGTGAGGGTTGAAGACCAACAAAGGAACGCCAGCCGGCATATCGGGCGCGGGCGGGCGCACGCGTGTATCCACCTGTGTTGAAAGCAAGTTGGCAGTCCACTGTTCTGCCTGGCGGGCAGCATGCGAAGCCGTTCCCAACCAATCGAACTGTTCGTCATAACAGCGCTCGGCGCTCGATCCCGGCAGGATGTCATGGAAGGTATTGAATAAGACGGCATCCCAGGCTGGCCTGAGGTCAATGAGAGGTACGCCTACAGCAGCAGCGGCTGCAGACGCCAGGCTTTCCGCGCAACTCAATAATGCTTCCGCTTTACGGTATGCCGTTTTAAACCGAGCATTGGCAGCGTACACCCCGCGGGTGGTAAAGTTTAGCTCGCCCCGGAAGACCGGTATGGCGGCGTGCCCGGCCTCATTAATTTCACCAAGCAGGGTCTCAAAGAAGCCGGTCAGGGTCGCAAAACGTAGAGTAACCTCGGGATGTGCAGCACCCCAGGCGCGGGCGTCGGCGATCTGGCGGCGTGAGGGGTGTCCGCCGTGGTCGCCCAGCCCCATGAAACAGGCGATATTACGGGTAAGCCCACCCAGTGCCTGCTTGAGCAGACCATCCAAACGGTCTGGCATTTCCGTTCGTTCACTCCCATACCAGCCAAGGGTCGGGTGGTGTACCAGCAAGCGCGCGCCGGCCGGCCCTTCCCACCAGAAAGTCGCCTGGGGCGGGACCTGAGCGGGCCGGGTGTAAGCATAATAACGCATCCCACCGGCCGCCAGCAGGTCCGGCACCGCGGCTGAATGGCCAAAGCAGTCCGCCGACCAACCTGCCTGGGCCACCTGGCCAAAGTGCTGCTTAAAGTAACACTGCGCATAAAGTATGTGGCGCAAGATGGTCTCTGTGGCAGGCAAGTTCATGTCCGATTGGAGCATGGTCCCGCCGACCACGTCCCAACGCCCGGCCTCCACAAATGTTTGAATGCGTTTGAATGCCGCTGGATCGGTTTCCTCAATCGTGCGGTAAAGAAACCCTTCACCGCGGATAAAAGTTAGATCTGGATAGTCATCCATTAAATCTAACACCGTGCGGGTCGTGTTGACCATTTCGGTAAAACCTTCCCGCCAATCCCACAGCCAAACCGGGTCCAGGTGGGCATTGGGGATCAGGTGGATCACAATGGGTTGCATGGTTTTCTCCTATTCTTGTGTCAATGTCAAAGTATGAATGCCAGCGCCGCTCAACCGGCAAAACATGCCCGAGCGAAAGCCAGGTCAGCGACAATCATACGGTCTACCTCCTGACCGGGGCTGTATTCACCCGAAAAACACACCGGTCCGTGATACGCCATCTGCTTCAACTTTGCCGCGACCCTGGGCCAGGCAGCGAGCCCATCTTTTCCCGCCGTCCAGTAGGGCTGCCAATCTGTCTGGCGGCTGTCTGGGGAATCGGAGCGCTTCCAAAGGACATTCTTTAAGTTAACGATGGCGAGATGTGAGCTGACGATATCGAGAGCAGGCTCAGGCGCTTCCCCTTCCAGGGCGTTGTGGGCAGGATCCCAGACTGCGCCCACCCATTGGGGATCGTATCCATTGAGCAGGTGGTGCAGCCCCATGGCATTGACCGGCACGTTCATTCCAGAATGGTTCTGCACGCCAATTTTATAATGGTATTTTTCGCACCATGGGATGGCCGAATCGAGCGCACGGCGGGCTTTATTCTCTGCTTCCCAATAATTTTCTCCTTCCACGCGGGGGAACATCACCCGATTCAGCGAGATCCCGGCGGCCACACTGCTGGCGTACAAGCGCTCATCCGACAGGGCCAGATCCACGGTCACGTTGAGCACCCTTACCCCTTCTTCCGCCAACACCCGCACGGCCTCAGGCAGCGACTTCTCAATCGTATCGGGTTCGCACGCGAAACCAGGGCGCACCGGCAGCTCGATCCATTCGAAGCCCAAAGAGCGAACGTGGCGGGCCAAATCTGGGATTGCCATGCTCTTCCAGGGTTTGACAAAAACAGCAAAAACGACGTCCCAATCCATATTATATTTCCTTTCCGCGCCGGAATAAGAGCACTCGACAGGCTTTTAGAAGAAATCGCAGGGTCACCAGGCTGATTTTATCCCCGTTCTCGCTTTTAGATCAAGACAAAACTCGTCAGTTTTATGCTAAACTACTGGTGAGCCACTGATCAAAGTGATTAGTAAGTAAAGTTACTGACGATGCCATCTTTATCCAATTTCCTTCTGAAGCCGCCAGCCGTTCTTACCAGCGTCTCTTGCAGGGGCTGCAGGAAAGCTTCTCCGGTTATGCCAGGAAGAATCCTTAGGCCTGGCAAGAATTTTCCGAGCGCTTGCAGGCCGATTTCGAGCCGCTTTTCAATGCCCTGCTCCAAATATATGGCGACCAGTATGATTTCTACTACCCTGTTAGCGCGCTGCTGGACGCTCTGGCCGGATCGTGGATCGAGCGCCCGGTCGACCTGAAGGACCTTGACCGCGCCCGGCTCGACCACCCAAAGTGGTTCCAATCAAACCAGATGATGGGCGGGGTGTGCTATGTGGACCTGTTCGCCCAAGACCTGCGCGGGCTTCGCGAGAAAATCCCCTATTTAAAAGAACTCGGCCTGATTTATCTGCACCGCGTGCCGCTCTTCCGCTGCCCGGAAGGGGAAAACGACGGGGGTTACGCCATCAGCAGCTACCGCGAGGTCGATCCCAGGCTGGGTTCGATAACCGAATTTGCCGATCTAATCCGAGAGCTGCGCCAGAATGGCATCGGCACGGTGGCCGATTTTGTGTTCAATCACACGTCCCATGAATACGAATGGGCACTCAAGGCGCGCGCTGGGGATCCTGTTTTCCAGGCGTATTACCGCATTTTCCCTGACCACCAGATGCCAGACACCTACGAAAAGACGCTGCGCGAGAGCATCCCTTGGAATGATCTGAAGATAAGATAATTGCGGGTGCTGCGCACCCGCAATTATCTTATCTTCAGAATATTTTTTTAATTTATTTTAGCGCAACGACAAAATCGTAGGTAGCCGTGAAGTTATTACCGGCCGGCTGAACGGTCATTAAAAGCCGCGAATCGAAAATGCCATCTGTATCGTTTTGGGCCACCTTGGGGAAGAAAAGCTGGGTAGTCAGCAGCGGGCCACCTGGCGCCTGCACTTTGACGTGGATGTGCTCCGTCCGCCCGGGATACAGCCCGGGCACGACCGTCTCCAGTTGGAACCGGCCGGATGCATCCGTGAACAAGTGCCCGCGCAACGTATAACCAGTGTTATCGTACGTACCGCTGGCATCCGCCTGCCAGAAATCCAGCATGGCGTGTGCCACCGGCTGGCAGTCGACGCCCAAAACATAACCGGTCAGGGTCAGTTTCGCGCCCGGGAGGTTGCCCCCCAGCGCAGACTGCTCGGGTGAACCGGATTTGAAATAGGGTCCTTCCGTTTCCGCCGGGGTCAGCACAGCCGGGCTCGTACAGGTAATCGCTTGCGGCTGGGCCGTCAAGGTGGGCAGTTGAAGGGGCTCAACTGTCCCTGGCGCCATAATGTGACCTGGCGCCAGTTTGGATGATACAGCCTGTGGGGTATCCGTGGTCGAAACGACCGCCTGGGTTGAATCCGCCGTTCCGGTCGGAGCGACCATTTCGGTCGAAACAATTGCGGTGGGCGAGGAGACCGCTCCGCCCGTATCAACCGCCGTTGCCGTCGGAGTCAATCCAGCCGCGTTAGTCGATAGACCACCGCAGGCCGATAACACCCACACGCAGAGGACAATTAAAATGTTTCTGCCTATGGCTTTTTTCATTGGCTCGCTTGCTGCAACGCCAGGGTAACTTCCAGCGTAATGTGGTCCTGGATGCTCAACACCACCGGGACGCTTGGTTGGTTCAGGTTAAAATCCTCAAAGGTAAAAGTGGTGGCAGCGGTGCCGCTTGCAACCCCATTTTGAATGGAGCCGGTTACGTCCCATGTGACCGGTTTGGTGACATCTTTAACCGTCAGGTCACCGGTCACTTTGAAGGAGAGCTGGCCAGATTGTGGCAGTGGCCACGCAAGGCCAGTGACCTTTGTCGGGACAAACACAGCCGTCGGGTACTGCCCGGTCTGCAGGATGCTCCGGCCAACAAAACCATCGCGCATACCGCTATCGCTCGCCAGTGTGGATAAATCCACAGTAAATTTGCTGAGAGACGAATCGATTGTTCCATCCGGTTTCACAACCACCGATCCGCTGATCTGGCTGGTCTTCCCGACGGCATCGCTGGGCAAAGCTAACCTTGCCAGTTGCTCACGCACACGATAATCCGCTGAACTCTTGTCAGCCACGAGGTTAAACAGGATCTCACCCGCCGGCAGGCTTGGCGACTGGGTCGCAGTTGACCCGCTCGCGGGGGTCGAAGTGGCAGCCACTCCAGCGGTTGTCGCGGTTGGGTTGACGGATGGGGCAGTGGTCAGGGTAGCCAAGATTGTTTCGGGCGTGGGCGAGGCGCCAGGCGCCATCACGGTTGGTGACCCAACCGGCTGCGCTGTATCAGTCGGCTGCGTACTGGCAGCAGGCAAAGACGAGGCGCCTGACTGCTGTACCGGAAGCGCACTGCAGCCAGCCAGGGCGAATAAAGCAACCAGAACAATGGCTTTCAATAGAAAAATGTGCTTAGACATGATGATTAACTCCTAAATTGAAATGGATCGAGGAATAGTATCCTATAACGACCATTATTATCTTCTTTGGGAGTCAGTATAATCGGCCAAGATGACGAAGTCATGAATTTTTCGCGGTCTGGCCGGAAATGTTGTAAGAACTGGCTTATGCCCCAACCTCCACCCGCCCATCGGGATAAACCCGCAGCCGGTCGCCATGTTTGACCTGTGCCAGGAAGCGGCTGCGGGTTATCCACCCCATCAATGCGTTTTCCCACCCAGATATCCGCCAGAATTGCGCCACCCGACGCCAGGGAATCGGCGCGTTCTGAAAACAATATTGCCAGCGGTCCGTTATCCCTCTGCTCGATGGTCTGGGTCACCAGGCCGCCAGCGGTGGAACTGATGGTCTGTGTCAGGCACAAAATTTTCCGGGTAATCACTTACTTAGTAACTCCTCAATAAAAAGGGGTGCGGGGTGTTTTGGGCGTGCTTCGCACGCCCAAAACACCCCGCACCCCC
>DAIQPZ010000029.1:0-23560 GCA_036787065.1 Anaerolineaceae bacterium | reverse complement strand
CCTCAATGCCTACCAGCACCCATGCACCCGTCCTCCCAACCGCGACCGCCGCGGCCAAACCTACTGGGACGCCACGCCCATTCCCTCTGGGTAATAGTGTCCCACGCGAACGTACGTTGAATTATGCCTATGGTATCGTGAATGGAATCGCCAACCCGATGTGCGTGGGCTACAACCACCAGGATGGTTATGCCCTGCTTTACGAACCGGGTGCTTACTATGCTGCCCACGCGGACAAGACCTACATGTGGCTGGTAGAAAGCTACGATGTGGCCACTGATGGCAAGCAGTTCACCCTGCATTTCCGCAAGGGCATCACCTGGAGTGATGGCACTGCCTTCACTACCGCCGATCCTATGTGGGCGATGGGCAAGTTGAAGTCCGTCACGCCCACACTACCCCGCGGCTCTGACTTCGCCGCGGAAGTTGATTCATTGACCGCCGTAGATGACAACACCCTGGTGATCAAGCTCAACCAACCCGATTTCCGCTTCTTCATAAAGAATCTGACTTTCCGTTTTGACAATGGCACGGATACCTGCATCCTGCCCCAGCACCTCTTCAAGGATGTGGCGGACAAGGATCTGGTCTCCTTCAAGTTCTTTGATGTCGCCAAGGGTTGGCCCGTGACCACGAGCCCCTACGGCATGGCTGAAAGCACCGATCAGGCCACCAAGTTTGATATCCGGCCCTCCTGGTGGGCGGTCAAGACCGGCCTGGTTGCCAAGGAACCGGATGTCTGGCGCGTCATTTCGACCACATATCAGAACGATACCCTGGGTGTGCAGCAGATCATTAATAACGAGTTGGATGTCACCCTGGATATCCGCCCCATGATTATGACCAGTCTGCTGACCCAAACCGACCACGTCACTACCTGGTCCGGTCGCAAGCCACCCTTTGGTTATTTGGACTGGTGGCCTATCAGCGTTTACTTCGCCAACAACCGCGCGCCGTTCAATGATCCCAAGTTCGGCAAGAACATCCGCTGGGCCGTCGCCCACGCCATCAACCATCAGCAGGTTGTGGATGTCGGCTGGGTCGGCGCGGGTAAACCGACCTCCTATCCTTATCCCGAGTTCAAGCATTTGCTGACCTTCCTGGACGGCATCAAAGACATCGTCACCGCCAACGATCCCCAGGAATTCAGCCTGGATAAGAGCGCGAAATTGATGACGGAGGCCGGGTATGCCAAGAACAAAGACGGTTTCTGGGCCAAACCCGGGCAGCCTGCCGAAAACTTCGACCTGTATGGTCCAGTTCCCCTGTTTGCGGACCTGGCACCCATCGTTGCGGAACAACTGCGCACGGCGGGCTTCAACTGCCAGCACAAATCCCCGCAGGATGTATGGAATGCCATTTCGGATGGCCGCGCTTCCCTAATGCTCTTCGGTCATGGCGGCTCGGTGTTCGATCCATTCGACACCCTGATGTTGTACCGCAAGAAAGACATCCAGCCAGTTGGCAAGACTCAGGGCAACAACATGTCCCGCTGGTCTAATGCTGACTTCGAGAAAATCGTGGATACGATGAATAACACACCCATGGACGACGATGCCACCATGAAAGACCTGTTCCACAAGGCAATGACGATCTGGTACAGCGAACTGCCGGACTGCCCGCTCGTGCAATGGATGCACCGTATCCCATTGAACACCACCTACTGGACCAACTGGCCCTCAGCGGATAATCCTTACATGAACGCAGCTCCCTGGCACCTGACCGCTCTCCAGGTGGTCATGAATTTGAAAGCTGTCAAAGCCTCCTAATTGTGCGTCTGATGAATGATCAGTGCATTTTGATTGATTTTTGATGCTTGGACAGGGGGCCTTGCAGAAGGCCCCCTGTCTCGAATTATTTAGGGTATGCCGCTGATTTTACGAGACAGGTTTAATTCAATCAAAATGGTAACTGCTCAGCCATGGTAAGGAAGTTGCCGAATTTTGAGTGTTTGCGGGTGCGGAGCATCCGCAAACACTCAAAATTCGGGTCTCTTCAAACGGGGTCTGAGCAGTTACTCAAAATGCAAAATTGTTTGGCAAATTTCAATGCGGAGGTGGAGAAGAGATGAAAGCTTCTTATGTGGTTCGACGTGTGATTTTCTTGTTTATGGTGATCTGGACGGCTGCCTCACTGAATTTTATCTTGCCGCATCTTACCGGGCGCGATCCCATTCGTGAGCAGCTTGAACAACAGATTGCCAGCCAGGGCCGGCCGGCAAAAGACGCAGCGGCCATGATTGCAACCTATAATCGCTTGTTCGGCCTGGACAAACCCCTTTGGGAACAATACCTGGTCTACATCAAGAATGTGTTCCGCCTAGATTTCGGTTTCTCGATGATGGAATACCCCCGCACGGTCATGGAAATTATCATCGCCCGAGGCAAGATCACTTTGCCGTTTGTGGCGGTGGGTATTGTGATAGCTTTTATTGTAGGCATCTTGCTGGGCGCTTTGATGGGGTGGAGTAGAAGCCCAGCCTGGATCAGCGCGATTGCGATTCCACCCCTAATGGCGGCATCGTCGATCCCGCAGTTTGTGATTGCACTGCTTTTGATTTTTTTCTTTGCTTTCAAAATAAGACTATTCCCCCTTGGCTATCCTTATCCTCTGGATATGACTGAAAACTGGGGCGATCCGCAGTTTTTGCTCCAGTATGCCTACCACGCCATCCTGCCGATTATGACTATCGTCATCGTCGAAGCTTCCGGCTGGGCATTAGGTATGCGCGCCATGATGGTGACCGTTGAGGGTGAAGATTACACAGTTTTTGCCGAAGCCAAGGGGTTAAAACCGTCTCGCATCTTTTTGCGCTATATGCTGCGCAACGCCCTGCTGCCGTCTTTGACTGGCCTGGCGCTGCGCATTGGTTTTGTGATTACGGGCGCCGCGGTCGCGGAGGCCTATTTCAACTATAACGGTTTGGGAGCTCGCCTTGGAGCAGCCATCGCGAGCTTTGATTACTTCGTTATTTATGGCATTGCGACCATCATTGTGATCTGTATTGCCTCAGCGACCTTCATAATGGATATGATTTATCCATTATTGGATCCCCGAATTTCTTACCGGGCTCAGAAAGGGTAACGGCGATGAGTGGATTTCTTAGCTACGTTCGACGCAACCCCGCGCTCGGTGTGGGGATCGGTATGTTGTTATTTTTACTCTTATTCACCACGCTTGGGCGTTTGTTCGTCAACCCCCTGCATGCGTATCCCTTATCGGTGATGCCCACCCAACCCCCCAGCGCGCAGTACCCGTTTGGGACTGACGTCCAGGGTCGCGACCTTCTGGCGGTGATGGTGGTGGGAACCGGATTGACTTTGCAAATCGGCGCGATCGCCGGCGCCATTGGCCTGAGTGTGGGGATTGTGCTGGGTTTTGTCGCTGGTTATTCTGGCGGCGTCCTGGATACGGTGATCACTTCGGTGATCGACGTGTATATGAGCATTCCCGGCTTCTTAATCCTGGTGTTGATCGCGTCTATTTTTAGCAAGGTCGACCTGGGCGTGACGGAAATGGGTCTGATCGTCTCGATTGTATCCTGGGCCGGCCCGGCGCGCGCCATCCGCGCCCAGGTGCTCTCGATGCGTGAGCGGCCTTTTGTCATGATGTCCAAACTTTCCGGTATGGGCACGTTTGAAATTATCATGAAAGAGTTGGTACCTAACCTGGCGCCTTACCTGGTGATGAGCCTCTCTCAGACCGTTTACGGCGGTCTGCAGGCTTCCCTCGGCCTGGAAGCGCTGGGCATCGGCGCCCGCCGCGAGCCAACCATGGGGATGACCCTCTATTACGTCCAGTATTATTCCGCGCTGATGTTGGGCATGTGGTGGTGGGTGATTGAACCCATCATTGTGATTGTTCTGGTGTTGACCTCCCTGGTCATGACATCTTTTGGCCTGGATGAGATCGCAAATCCAAGAAGGCGGAAGACCGTATGAAACAGCCCTTAGTTGAAATCAAGGATCTCAAGACTTATTTTTATGTTAAAGCCGGCACGGTTAAGGCTGTTGACGGGCTGACGTTGACTGTAGAAACTGGGACGAAGTTAGGCCTGGTGGGTGAATCGGGTTCGGGGAAAACCACCATGGCGCTGGCGATCATGCGCATGATCCGCCCACCGGGAACGATCCAGGGACAAATCCTGGTGGATGGGGTCGATCTGCTCAAGCTTTCTGAAGAAGAAATGCGTAAAGCGCGCCTGAGCAAGATTGCCATGATCCCGCAGGGCGCTATGAATTCGCTCAACCCGGTTGCCCGTATCAAAGATCAGGTACTGGATGGGATGCTCGATCACGGCGAGAAGTTTGCGCGGGGTGAAGAGGAAAAACGCGTGGCCTATTTGCTTGATATGGTGGGCTTGCAGGCCAAAGTTGCCAAAATGTTCCCGCATGAGTTGAGCGGAGGCATGAAGCAGCGGGTGACCGCGGCCATCGCACTTTCCATGCACCCAAAGGTCTTGATCGCGGATGAACCTACCAGCGCCCTGGATGTGGTGATCCAGCGCGAAGTCATGGAAATGATCACCCGCCTGGTGAATGACCTCAACCTCTCGATGATCTTGATCGGTCACGACATGGGCCTGATGGCGCAAACTGTGGACCGGCTGGCCGTGATGTACGCCGGGCACATCATGGAAATAGGGGATGTGCGGGATATGTTCGCCGATCCCCTCCACCCTTATACCAAAGCGTTGATCAACAGCCTGCCCGTCCTGGGTAATCGGGGAGTCTTCCACGGCATACCGGGTGTTCCCCCATCTGTGATCAATCCGCCGCCTGGCTGTCCGTTTGCGTCCAGGTGCGCGGATGTGATCGCGGGCATTTGCGAGAGCCAGACCGCCCCCTTAAGAGAACTCAGGCCTGGCCGCTGGGTAGCCTGCCACCTGTACGATGGAGAGAAATAAGATGGCCCCAATTGTCGAACTCCGAAATGTATCCAAGTTTTTTGGCTCTGGTCCATCCAGAACGGTTGCCCTGGATGATATGACCTTTAGTGTGGATGAAGATTTTGCCAAAATCGTCACCATCGCCGGCGAAAGTGGCAGCGGTAAAACGACCATCTTGATGCTGCTCCTGGGTTTTTATGATCCCTCCCTTGGGTCTGTCATGTATCGCGGCAAGGATTTACGCAAGCTGGATAAAGATGACACGGTTGACTTCCGGCGCAACGTCCAGGCAGTTTTCCAGGATCCTTTCGCGGTTTACAATCCTTTTTACAAGGTTGATAACCTGCTCAGCATCCCGATTAAGAACTTCAAGATCGCAAAAGGCAAGGAAGAGTCTCGCCATTTGATGGAAACCGCTCTCACCCGGGTTGGCCTGCGACCGGAAGAGACGCTGGGACGTTTCCCGCACCAGCTCAGCGGCGGTCAGCGCCAGCGTATCGCTGTGGCCCGTGCTCTGATCTTGAAGCCCAAGATTTTATTGGCCGATGAGCCGGTGTCGATGGTGGATGCCTCACTGCGCGCAACCCTGTTGAAACAGATCCGCGATTTGAACCAGGAATTGCAGATCCCGATCCTGTACATCACGCATGACCTGACCACTTCATATCACGTCAGTGATTACATCATCGTCCTTTATCATGGTTCCGTTATGGAAGCTGGAAATGTAGAAGAAGTTATCCGTTCACCTAAACACCCTTATACCAAGCTGCTGGTGAATTCTATCCCGTGGCCCGACCCCAACATGCTGTGGGGCGCCACGGCCGAGGAAGTTAAAGGCAAAGCGGCTGAATTCGGTACACATGCTTGCAAATTTACTAATCGCTGCCCGCATGCCTTTGAACCCTGCTATAAAGAGCAGCCGGATCTGTTTAGAACCAACAAAGGCACCCAGGTCGCAGCCTGCTTTTTGTTCCAGGGTTCAGAAACCCTGGCAAAAGACAAACTGGGTACATTATTTACCAAGTAATAGCCAGGCTGTTTCGTTTGTAACGTTCGCGCCAAGATGACCCCTACGTAAGGCGGCTGCTCTCATGAAAAAGCCGCCATACGTAGGGGTTTTGGTGGCTATAAGCGTTCGATACGGACAGTCTATGTTAATAACCTATCCGGTCGCCGGATAGGAATCATAGTTACAAGTAGCTATTCACGCCAGAGTGGAAAAGACCCGAATTCCAGGTGTTCGCGGGTGCGAAGAACCCGCGAACACCTGGAATTCGGCAACTTTCACTTTATGTCTGAATAGTTTCGTTACAAGGAGACTTGTTAAATGACTGCCAGACGCGAATTTGACGGAGCCCAGGGCAGTGGGAAGGGACACCTTTTATCAAACCAATCGTACCAGGCGGGGGCCCAGGTTCTTTACATCCATCCCTCTAAACAAGGGATTGCCTATCGTTCCAATAAGGATATGGGACGACCGTATGGTTTATTCCCCCTGGGTTTACCAGGGTTGATTAATCGCTTGCGAGAGAATGGGATCAGGGTCAGGGGGGTCAATCATTCTCTGGAAGTGGAATTGGATGACACATTCAGCCTGGCGACCTGGTTGAGCCGCCAACAAAAAGCCAAAGTCGTTTTGATCGATATGCATTGGTATGAACACTGCTACGGCGCCATTGATGCCGCTCATTGGGTGAAACAGGTCCTGCCAGACGCATTGGTTGTGATGGGCGGCCTGTCGGCTACCGCCTTTTCCCGCCAGATCCTTGAGAATTTCAGGGAAGTGGATTTTATTATCCGCGGTGATGCGGAAAAACCGTTGCTTGAGCTGGTCCAACTGTTGTTAAAAACGGATCGGCAGGCCGCGGATCGGGTTGATCTGGGGCCAATTCCCAATCTTTCTTACCGGAAAGAGGGTCAGGTGGTCGAAAATGGCATGGCTTACACCGGCGCGACGGAAGACCTGGACGATCTCAATTTTGTCGACATCGATTTCATGGATCACTACCAGGAATATTGTGCCCATGAATATGTTGTAACTGATATTACCGCAGCCCGGCGCGCACTGGAATCAAAACCCTTTACCGGTCGTTGGTTGTGTACTGCCCGTGGGTGTAAATATCACTGTTCTTATTGCGGTGGGAGCAAGGAATCCAACAAAATTCTCGCCAATCGTTTTGGGATTGTGCCGCGTTCTGCTGAAAAAGTCGTGGCTGACCTGGGGCGTTTGAAAGAACTCGGCGTGATCCAGGCTTCGTTGTCTTATGACATCGCTGAAATGGGCAAGGACTATTGGCAGGATTTTTTTGCCAGGCTCAGGGCCAGCGGGACGGAAATTTCCATTTACAATGAGTTCTTCCAGTTACCAGAGGCGGCTTTTATCGATGATTTTGTGCGCAGTGTGGATATGAGCCAATCGTGTGTGGCCCTCAGCCCACTGTCGGGGAATGAGCGCGTCCGCCGTCTAAACGGTAAGCATTTTTCAAACGAGGCGTTGTTTGACATGCTCAACCTGCTCAACCAGCACCATTTCTACGTGTTCGTCTATTTTTCGTTGAACCTTCCGGGAGAAAACGAGGAGACGCTCAAAGAAACGATCGACCTGGCCCGGGATATATACGATTTTTACCCGGCCAATTTGCTAAAAATCCTGGATACCGTGCATACGCTCGATCCGATATCTCCTATGGCGCTTTCGCCTGAGAAATACGGTATCCGCACTAGCATGTCCAGCTTCATGGATTTTTACCAGTACTGTTATAATACCCGTAACGGCAGCGATGATGCCCGGACAGAACAATACCGGGGTTACACTTTCGCTGATCCACAGGCGAGATCGATGGAAAAGATGGCTGACCGCTGGGATCGGGAGCGCATTGGGCGCGAGTCCAGTTGGTGGCCGACGCCCCCGAGTTGGTAGCGCTCTCCAAAGTGAGTCCTGAAGTCGTCACCTTCCTGGGAGTTGGTATGCAAATTAAAAACGTACTGGGCGTAGTGGTTCAGTATATCAGTAAGCTGTTGATCTTTAGCCTGGCTGCCAGTGTGGTGGCAGGTTTGTCTTTTATATTTACCGGTGGAATAAACTCGAATGCTTTGAGCGATCGTATCTTTTGGGCCGGAATGATTTACATGATGGTGGCAGTCATCCTGGTGATTGCCATCTCATCGGTTGGAACGAGCCAGGGACTGCCAAGCATGATCAGAAGACCGGATGAGGCCAAGGAATTGATGGATAAAAACCTGAATGTTCGCGCTGCCTTAGAGAAACGGTACGATCTTTGCATCTTATTATGGTTAGCCGGGATGAGTTGTCTTGGAATCAGCGCACTGGTACAGGGTCTCTCCACCTGGAAATAAGTCATAAGTTGACCTGCCATTTAACGTAACTGCTCAGCCATGCGAAGAAAGTTTGGTAATTTGAGGTGTTCGCGGGAGCGAAGCACCCGCGAACACCTCAAATTAGGGTCTTTTTCACAATCGCCTGATAAGTAACAATTTAACAAAATTAACCCGCATAAAGCATGAAAACAGAATAAAATGGTTGTCGCCTTATTTCGATGCTTATAAGGAGTGCAGATGTCGAAGAGAAAATTGTGTACGGCATGTCTTTTGATAACCCTGCTGATCGCTACGACGGCATGCAGTCCGGCTGCCAATAGCGGGTCACCTACGCCGACCCCGTTACCGCAAGTGGTAAGTTATGAGCAGGCTGTTTTTACGGTCGAGCGCGGATCGATTGTCGATCAAAAAGATTTAACCGCTGAAGTGGTTCCTGGACGGCAGGACGATTTGTTCTTCAAAACCTCCGGCTTCATCACCCGCGTGACGGTTACCTCGGGGAACACGTTCAAAAAAGGCGCTGTGCTGGCTGAGATGCAGGTGGATGATCTGATCAACCAGCTCCAGCAGGCGAATATAGACCTTGAAGTCGCCCAGGCTGACCTGACCAAGAATAAAGCCCAACATGAGTTTGACGTCCAGAAATCGCAGACAGACGTGTTGATCGCCCAGAAAAACGTAGCCATGGCTCAACTGAACCTGGCTGACGCCAAGGGCGCGGATTGGTCGCGGGCAAAGTTGGAACTGGAAATTGCTCAGGCCAATGAGACGCTGGCCGAGCAGGCCTTGAAATTGGCTTCAACGGACGTTTCTACCTACTTGGAGCAGGCCGTCAAACGCAGCCAACTGGCCGTGGACCGTTTGAACGGCTTAATAAGTGAGCGGCAAGTCATCGCTCCTTACGATGGGGTGGTATTGAAGACCACGGTCCGTTCTGGCGTGCAGCAAGATGCGTTCAACGTGGCCTTCACGGTAGGCGATCCATCCACTATGGTGGTACAGGGTCAGTATGATTCGGATCTGGCCAATAAACTGACCACTGATTCTGACATTCAATTGTTCTACAACCTGGATGATCAGGTTGGGCATCCGGTCAAATACCTGTTGGATTATAAGGCCGTACAAGGCGACAAGAGCGCCCAAACCAGTTCTGGCCAGGATTTCATGTTCTACTCACTGCCGAAAGACCTGCCAGTGGATCAGATCACGGTCGGGAAAAATGTTAAGCTGTCCATTATCCTGGGTAAAAAAGATAACGCACTGCTGCTGCCCCCAGCCGCGATTCGTGAGTATAAAGGGCTTCATTTTGTCATTGTGATGGATGGCGACCGCCGCCGCAGGGTGGAGATTAATGAAATCGGGCTGCAATCAAAGGACAAATGGGAAATAAACGCCGATCTTAAAGTGGGTGACAAAGTCCTGGGTCCTTGATAGGAGCCGATCACCATGCAGAAACTATTTTCATCGATATTTGACACGGCTGCGCGTGTGTTGCGAGGCTTGGCTGCCTGGATTCAGCTTTTATTTGCCCCGCTAATCGGGGCGATTAAAGCTTTTCCGCAGGCAGTCGTCCGGCTGATCAGGTCGCTGCCGAGCCTCCCAATGCAGTTGGGCGTTTGGTTTGGCGATGTCACCTTGAGTTTTACTTCGATGGTGATAGTGGTCTACAAACGCCTAAGGCATAATATTGGCCTCAGTGTCAGCGCGTTGTTAGGGATTGTGGTCATCCTTGGTTTTGTCGTCTGTGTGCCAGTATTTTCTTACACCGTTTCAAGCGAGGTGCTCCATTCCGAGCTTCAGGCTAAAATGGAAACCACTCACCGTGGTCTTTTCAGCCTGCATGTTTATTATGTCGACAATACGGATAAATCCCCCCTGAATGTTTCCAAGGTTGACACGATATCGAAATATATCACGGATGGTTCTCAGCGATTAATGGGTTTGAAAGTCAAGCAGCTCCTGTCCGAAATCCAGTCATCTACGATCGAAATGAATCCTGTTAAAGTAGGGTCAACCAAACCCATGGATGGACCCTGGGCGACCATGCATTTCGATTCCCTGGAGAAACTGCCGGAAAACGGCAAGATTGTGGACGGAAAATGGCCACAAACAACCTCCTCTGGGCCGATTCAGGTGGCAATTATCAAGGAGACGGCAGACACGGATTTTATGAATGTCGGTGATATTTTCCAGTTCAAGGATTCACAAATTGAAATCACCGGTATCTGGGAACCGAGGGACCCGCTATCACAGTTCTGGTTTGATGAGCCTAAGACTGCTTTCTTCGATAAGCTGTGGGTCCCTCTGAAAACCTACGAGACGCGCCTGTCCTTCCTGCCCAGGCCTATTTTCTATACATCCTGGTATATCACTATGGATCAGGCCGACGTGAATTTCCAACGCGCCCCTCAATACGTCCAGGGGTTGGTGCGTCTGGATTCGGACTTGAAGGGTCTACTGCCAGGGATCACCACCGACTATACCCCGATCGAAGCCCTGAAAACTTACCAGGACCGGGCTACGTCATTGACCACCCTTTTCTATGCAGTCGGCGGGCCAATGATTATCCTGGCGCTGCTCTTTATCACGCTCACGGCAACTATCGCTGTCCAGCAATACGAGCATGAGACAGCCGCGATGCGCGGACGCGGGACCAGTTGGCTGCAGGTGTTATCACTCAACCTGATTGAGAGCGTCCTGTTGATTTTGATCTCGTTGCCGTTTTCCTTGGTGGTTGGTTGGCTGGCGGCAAGTGTGATCGATCGCACCGTTTCCTTTCTGAAATTTACCAATCGGGCCGGGATTCCATTCTCTTTAGCCGGTATCAACCTGATGTGGTTGTTGATCGGCGCGTTCGCGATTATACTGGCGCGCTTTATCCCCATGCTTGAAATCTCGCACACTACGATCATCGGGTTGAAGCAGTCTCAATCTCGCGGCATGCAAAAGCCTTTCTGGCAGCGTTTTTACCTGGATTTCTTGCTCTTAATCCCAGGCGTTTATTCCTACGTTACCTTGAGTGGAATGGCTAAACCGGTGGGTTTCTTGTCCCAAATTCCGATTGGCACAGGCCAACCTTATCACGATCCATTGTTATACATTGCGCCGGCCTTGTTCGCGATGGCATTGTGCATGCTTTCGCTGCGCTTGCTGCCGCTGTTGTTGAAACTTTTGGCGTTTGTCGTCGATCGGTTGCCTGGCACCTGGGCTTACCTGTCATTCCAGCAAATTGCTCGCCGGCCGCAAGACCACGCCAGCGCCCTTCTGCTGATCATGATCTCGTTAAGCCTGTCTATCTTTTCGGCTTCTACCGCTAAAACACTGGATCAATGGTTAAATGATTCGGTGTTTTACAAGGTGGGCGCCGACCTGGTGGTGCATGAATATGCTGTCCAGGGCGGGCAGAACAACGGCGGTCCCGATTCGGGTGGGAATAACACCACCACCATGAGCGAGTTGGACCTGAACAACACCAGTTACCTAAGCCTGGACGATCACTTAAAACTGCCCAATGTGAATGCAGTCACGCGCGTGGGTAAATATGATGGGACAGTCACCTATGGCGCGGGTTCTTCGCAAGCAAAATTCATGGGGATCGACCGCCTGGGTTTCCCTAATGTAGGCTTTTATCGCAGTGATTTTGCCAAAGAGTCGCTGGGAGCGTTGATGAATGATCTGGGCGCCAATGCAAATGGTGTACTTGTGCCGCGCCAGTTGAGTACAGAAGCCGGTTTGCGCATTGGTGATAAGCTAAGCGCATCCATCAGTGTCGTAAACCAATCGTATGACCGGGAACTGGTGGTGGCCGGCTTTTATGATTATTTCCCAACCATCTTCCCCGACAAAGTGCCTACCCTGATCGTCAACCTCGATTCGATCTTTGATAATCCAGATGATGTCATCGGTTATGATGTCTGGTTGGATCTGAAGAAAAACGCTAAAACCGATCTGGTGGTTTACCAGATCCGCCAGATGCTGGGTTACAATGATTCGATCGTCAAAATCCGCGGCAACGCTGTCGATGAGATCAATAAGGCCATCGACCAACCCGAGAGGGTTGGATTGTTTGGCGTTTTGAATGTCGGTTTTATTGCCACCGGTCTGATGCCGGCGATCGGGTTTGTCCTCTATTCGTACGCGTCCCTGCGCCGCCGGTTCGTCCAACTGGGTATTCTCCAGGCCATCGGTTTATCGGTCAAGCAGTTGATCGGTTACCTGGCGTCTGAACAGTTCCTGCTGATGGGTCTGTCGATCGTCGTTGGCGCAGCGATCGGGCTGATCACCAGCCACTTCTTCGTCCCATTCTTACAGGTCAATGCGTCCGGCGGCGCGCCAGTTCCACCCTTTGCATTGTTAATGGGTTGGGCCGAGTCGGCCTGGCTCAGCCTGGCGTTTGGCGTCGTCCTCGCGTTGACCATGATCGGTACAATTATGTCGCTGGCCAGGCTCAAGGTATTCGAGGCAGTCAAGATGGGTGAATCACTCTAAGCCGGCGTAAAGGCAGATGGATTTAAGTCAACCATGCTCAACGAAAAAAAACCTCTGATTATTTGTGAGAACCTGGTCAAGATCTATAAGGTGGCCGATCTCGAGGTCGTTGCCTTACAGGGGCTTGACCTGATCGTCCCGCGCGGTGAAATGCTGGGGATCGTCGGCGCTTCTGGTTCGGGTAAATCTTCCCTGATGAATATCCTGGGTGGCCTGGACCGGCCTTCGGCAGGCCGGGTATCGGTCGATGGGGTGGATTTGCTCAGCCTCTCGGATTCGGGCCTGACCCACTACCTGCGGTTAAAAGTGGGTTTTGTATGGCAGCAGACCTCGCGCAACCTGATCCCCTATCTGACCGCTCTGGAAAATATTGAGCTTCCCATGACCATGGCGTGGGTGACCAACCGGCGAGTCAAGCGCGAATGGGCCGAAGAGCTGCTCCAGGCGGTCGGTTTATACGAACGCCGCGATCACAAACTAAACCAGTTGTCGGGTGGAGAACAGCAGCGCGTGGCCATCGCGGTGGCCCTGGCGAACAAACCGGTACTGCTTCTTGGGGATGAGCCGACCGGTGAAGTGGATTCAAAGACTGCACAAATTATCATGGACACTTTCCGCCGCCTGACTCAGCGCCTGGATTTAACCACTGTGATTGTGACCCACGATCCGCGCATCGCAGAGCAGGTGGACCGGGTGGTGGCGATCCGCGATGGTAAGATCAGCACGGAAACCATCCGCCAGGTGCAAAAGCCGGAACAAGTGGCGGCCAATATTTCTGAGGGCGTCAGGAATGAGCCGCTGGCCAAACAAAAGGTGACCCTCGAAGAGTTTGTGGTGCTGGATTCGGCCGGTCGGCTTCAACTCCCCAAAGAAATGCGTGAGGATCTTGGAATTGGAAAGCGCGCGCAGATCGAAAAGGGGGACGACTGCATTATCATCCGGCCAGTCGCCGGCCAAGATGACGAAAGACAACTCAAACACCTGTCATTGGAAGATCAGATCGCAATATTGTTTGAGCAAGAGGGTGGTCCTCGGCAGAAACCAGGGAGTGTTTCCAATGTTAAAAAACCCGGACGGAAGTAAGGGGTAGAACATGACTGACCCACGCCTGAAAAATATACTTGCACATAGTGAAGAAACAATCACAAAGACGATCCCTGAAAAACAGTCTGAACCGATTATCCGGGTCGATAAAGCCAGCCGGGTGTACCAGGTAGGGACCAATAACGTCAATGCGCTGCGGGAAATTTCTATCGAGATCCCCAAAGGGGTTCTGGCAGCCTTGAAAGGCCGTTCCGGGTCAGGCAAGACCACGCTGCTCAATCTTATTGGCGGATTGGACAAGCCGACCAGCGGCACGGTTTCGTTGTTTGGAGAGCCTTTGTTCAAGATGACCGGCGATCAACTGACAGATTTTCGCCGCCACCGCATTGGGTTTGTCTTCCAGTCTTTTGCGATTATGCCCCTTTTCTCTGCGCTCGAAAATGTGGAACTAATGCTGCGTATTGCTGGCTATAATCAGAACCGGCGCCAGGCTGCCATGCGCGCGCTTGATATCGTTGGCCTGGGTCCTTGGGCAAACCATCGTCCCTGGGAGCTGTCGGGCGGCCAGCAGCAGCGCGTGGCGATTGCTCGCGCCCTGGCGACCCACCCGGACCTGATCCTGGCGGATGAGCCGACTGGAGAGTTAGACAGCAGCACGGGGCGCCAGATCATGGCTCTCTTCCGTTACATTGTCGCCAAAGAAGGGATCACGGTGGTGATGGCAACGCATGATTCCATGATTGAGGAATACGCGCACATTGTATATGAACTGGGTGATGGTCAGATCATAGATATTCGCTATCCAAATGGTTTATAAGAGGCCATGATCCAACCAGATTTAAATTTTGGGAGGAAAGGGCATGTCTGACTTTATCCACGAATTAATTGAAAAGACGAAATCACAGGCCATGTCGGTATCGCCCCAGGACTTGAAGATAATTCCACAACCGCCATTAGAACTGCCAGTGCCTGCTGGCGCCCAACTCATTGGGCTTCCTGTTCCGGGTGAGCTGACCATTCCCGAGATTGGGCTGCGCGAGGCGGTTGAAAAAAGGCGCTCGGTACGCAAATATACGGAACAGGCGCTCAGCCTGGAAGAGCTTTCGTATCTTTTATGGATGACCCAGGGAGTTAAAGAAGTCACCCGGCGCCCGGCGACACTGCGCACCGTGCCTTCGGCAGGGGCGCGCCACGCCTTTGAGACTTACCTGCTGATCAACCGGGTAGACGGACTGGAAGCGGGGTTGTACCGGTTTGTCGCTGGCCGGCATGCTCTGTGCAAGCTAAATTGTCTCCCAACCATCCGGGATGATGTGACCCAGGCCTGTTATCACCAGGGGCAGGTTTTCACCAGCGCTGTCACGTTAATGTGGGGGGCAGTTTCGGAACGGATGACCTGGCGTTATGTGGAGCGCGGTTTTCGTTATCTCCTGCTGGATGCGGGGCACATCTGCCAAAACCTGTACCTGGCTGCTGAAGCGGTAGGCTGCGGCGTATGTGCCATCGCGGCATTCGATGATGACGCGTTGAACGGGCTGATCGGTCTGGACGGCACACACGAGTGGGTAGTCTATCTCGGTTCGTTGGGCAAAAAGTGATCCGGATCGGCTTTTGTTGAATTTTGTTTATTTTTGATGAATTGACAAATACTGACGAGCTATTATAATAAATGGGTGAAACCATTTGATTTTCCCGTCCCATGGCAGTCAAAAGGATGGCCGGCTTGAATTCGTTCGAGCGCAGACAACAGTTGGTTGAGACGCTGCGCAAACAGCCTGGGCTGCGTATTCACGAGCTGGCCAAGTTGCTGGCCGTCTCACCCGGTACAGTCCGGAATGATCTGATCGCATTAGAGCACGAAGGCCGGTTGATCCGCGTCCACGGTGGGGCGGCGATCATCGACAATGGGCTCGCCATAGGACCCTCTTTCGCCGCCCGTTCACGCACTAATGACCAGGCCAAGCGCATCATCGCCGCTCACGCCGCCGAGTTGGTAGAAGATGGCGACGCAATTATATTGGATGCCAGCACCACCGTTCTGAGTTTCACCCACAATTTGCATAGACGGCACAACCTGCGGGTTTTCACCAACGGCATCGAAGCTGCCCGCAGTATGGCAAAGGATCCCACCAATAACGTCACTCTGCTGGGTGGTGTGTTAAATTCGGATGGAGCGTCGATCAGCGGGTTGGTCAGCGAACAGTTTCTTCGGGGGTTACACATTAAGACCGCCTTTGTTTCATGCAGTGGGTTTTCAAGTGAAGCCGGTCTGACTGAAGTGGATATCAACCAGGCCCAGCTCAAAAATAAAATGATCGGCGCAGCCAGCCGGGTGATTGCCCTGGTTGATTCGAGCAAGTTTGGCAAGATGGACCTGACCTCTTTCGCAACGTTCGAGCAGGTTGACTTTTTGTATACCGACCAGGCTTTGAGCGATGAATGGATTGCCCGCTTGAAGCAATCGGGCCTGGCATTCAGTGTGTGTAGTGAAAACCACGCCGAGACCTTCACGCCGGTCAACCAGACCAACTGCCGCTACCGGATTGGGTTTGCCAATCAGAGCGAGCAGCTTCCTTTTGCCTGGGAAGTGCGTAAAGGTATCGAGCGAGCGGCCCGGCAGGCTGGTAATATCGACCTGGTCCTGGCAGATAACCAGCTCAGCGCGGATACGGCGCTTAAAGTGGCTGAGAATTTTTTGTCGCAGGCGCTGGACCTGGTGATCGAGTACCAGATCGATGAGCAGATGGGCAATCGCATCATGAGCCTTTATCAGGACGCACGTATCCCGGTGATTTCAGTGGACATCGCCATGATTGGGGCGACCTATTTTGGAGTGGATAATTTCCGCGCCGGGCAGGTGGCTGGCGCGGCGTTGGGAGAATGGGTGCGTGACCATTGGAGTGGAGAGTTTGACCGGTTAGTCATCCTGGAAGAACCCAGCGCCGGAGCTATCCCTGCCGCACGCATGCACAGCCAGTTGGAAGGGTTCCGGTCGATCCTTGGACCGGTTGTGCCAGAGAAATGCTTGTTTTTGAACTCTGAAAACACCTGTGAGATGAGCGAAAAAGCCATGCTCAATGTGTTGCATCAGCACACAAACTTACACCGGTGGGCTGTGATCGGGTTCAATGACGGCGCTGTGCTAGGTGCTTTAGAAGCTGCGCGTAAGTTGGGGCGCGAGCAAGATGTGGTGATTGTGGGGCAGGGCGCTGACCAACGCGTTTTGGATGAGCTGGCTCACCCTGGATCATGCCTGATTGGTTCAACCACATTTTACCCGGAGAAATATGGTGAAAAGCTCGTCCCGCTGGCCCTGCAGATCCTGCGCGGCGAGCCAGTACCCCCAGCGGTCTACATCGAACAAACATTTCTTTTGAGGAGGAAACCAACAGATGAGCAACCAGGATGATCGGGCGATTGAGTCGGCCTATGCCTCGGCCAGGCAGCGTTATGCGGCGATGGGGGTCGATACAGAACGGGCGCTGGAGACTCTGGCGAGTGTTTCACTCAGCCTGCACTGCTGGCAAGGGGATGACGTCAGCGGTTTTGAAAATGCCGGTGAAGTTTTAAGCGGCGGGATCGCCGCCACCGGGAATTATCCCGGTAAGGCAAGTAGTGCGGCTGAACTGCGTTCAGACCTTGATAAAGCCTACAGTTTGATCCCGGGATCGCACCGGCTTAACCTGCACGCCATCTATGCCGAAACGGGAGGAAAGAAGGTCGATCGCGACCAGCTTCAGCCCGACCATTTTTCCTCCTGGGTCGATTGGGCCAGGCAAGGTCACCATGGGCTGGATTTCAATCCAACCCTGTTTTCGCATGCGCTGGCAGCCTCTGGTTTTACCCTTTCCAGCTATGACCCGGCGGTACGCCGTTTTTGGATCGACCACTGCGTGGCCAGCCGCAAGATTGGGGCTTATTTTGGCCAGGCGTTAGGGTCTCCCGCGGTGACCAACATCTGGATTCCGGATGGATATAAGGATACCCCGGTCGATCGGTTGGCTCCACGCGCCCTGCTCAAAGAATCCCTGGACCAGGTGCTGGCCGAGCCGCTTGACCCGCGCTTCAACCTGGATGCGGTCGAGGGCAAGCTCTTTGGTCTGGGCGCGGAAAGTTATACGGTTGGCTCGCATGAATTTTATTTGGGTTATGCCGCGGCGCGTAACGCGACCGGTTCGCGACTGCTGCTCTGCCTGGATTCGGGCCATTTCCATCCTACCGAGAGCATTGCCGATAAACTCTCCGCGGTCATGCTGGCTATCCCCGAGCTGCTGCTGCACGTCTCGCGCGGGGTGCGCTGGGACAGCGATCACGTGGTGATCTTCAACGATGACCTTCAGGCCATTACCCAGGAGCTGGTGCGGGGCAACTTTCTCTCGCAAGTTCACATTGGCCTGGATTACTTTGATGCCTCGATCAACCGCGTGGCAGCCTGGGTGATCGGTTCGCGCAATACTCTGCGCGCGGTATTGATGGCCTTGCTCGAGCCGTTGGATCAGCTGCGCGCCGCAGAGAAAGCCGGCGATTACACCACCCGTTTGTTCCTGCTCGAAGAATTAAAGGGCCTGCCGTTTGGGGCTGTCTGGGATAAGGCCTGCTTGAAGCAAGGGGCGCCTGCCGGCGAGAGGGTCCTGTCCGAAATTCGTGCTTATGAAAAACAGACCATGCCAGAAAGGAATTCGCATGTCCGATAAATTAAAGCAATACCGTTCGGGGGAAACCCCCCCGCCGTCAAGTTACCGGCTCTGGCCGTTGTATGGCGCCGGTTTGGAATCGATAGGCCAGAATGGGCAGCCAATCGAGGTGAGCCTTCCGGCGTATGGGCCGGACGAGCTGCTGATCCGTCACGATGCCTGTGGCCTGTGTTTTTCGGATATCAAGGTCATAGCTCAGGGCCAGAGCCACCCGCGCATCTATCAAAATATGCAGACTGATCCGGTGGTTTTGGGGCACGAAGTTTCAATGACCGTGATCGGTGTGGGTGAAAACCTGCGCGGTCAGTACCAGGTCGGTGACCGGTTAACCCTCGAAACAGACATCTCCACCGAAGGGAAGATGCTGGCGTACGGCTATTATTTCCAGGGTGGCCTGTCCCAGTTTTCGGTGATCGACCGGCGTATCATTTTTAGTGACAATGGCAACAACTTGATCAAGCTCAACCCGGTCATGGGTTATGCCGAAAGCGCCTTGACTGAACCCTGGGCTTGCGTTGTGGCGGCTTACCGGTTGGAATACCGCAGCGGTCTAAAGCCTGGGGGCGTGACCTGGATTATCGGGGCGGGGGGCGACAAGCCTTACACCATCAGCGCTGGTTTCGATCAGGCATCCCACCCGTCGCGGTTGTGGTTAACCCATGTACCCACCGCGTTTGCCGAGTGGCTGAAGCTGCGCGCCCAGGTTCTGGGCATTCACGTGGAAGAAGTCGCTGATTTGACCCACCCGCCGCTGGAGTTTGCGGACGACATCATCTTGTTGGGCGCTAATCCTGAATTGATCGAGACAGTCAGCCCACGACTGGCCCAATTTGGGATGATGGCCTTGATGGCGGATGCGCCCCTGGCGCGGAAAGTATCAGTAGATATTGGGCGGATCCATTACCACCGCTGGGTCTACGTGGGCAGTCGCGGAGCGGATATCGCCGCTGCTTACCAGCAGACCCCGGTGCGTTCCGCACTTAAGCCAGGCGGTAGGGCCTGGTTCGTCGGCGCAGGCGGGCCCATGGGGCGTATGCACGTCCAGCGAGCGATCGAGTTTGCTGGCGGGCCGGCGGTCATGCTCTGTACGGACGTTTCGGACCTGCGTTTACGCGAGCTGTGCGATTCGTTCGGACCGGAGGCCCAGGCCAAAGGGATTGAATGGGTGTGCGCCAACCCTAATAATAAAGAAGAATATGCGCGGATGATGGCGCTTTATATGAAAGATGGCTTTGATGACATCATCATGCTCGTGCCCGTTCCCGCGGTGATCGCGGATGCCGCTGGATACCTGGCGCCAAAAGGCGTGATGAATGTGTTTGCCGGTGTGGCGCGCGGAACAATGACCAGCCTGGACCTGAGCCAGACCTATCGGGCGGATAACCGGGTTATTGGTCATTCGGCATCGGTGATGAGCGACATGCAACTGGTTTTGAGCAAGTGGCATGACCGCCAGCTTTCCCCCAACCGCTCCGTGGCAGCCATTGGCTCTCTTTCAGCGGCGCGGGATGGGTTAAAAGCTGTTAAAGAAACGACTTATGCGGGGAAAGTGGTGATTTACCCAAACATTAAAGAATTTCCATTGACTGCCCTGGCGGACCTGAAGGATAAACTTCCCACGGTTTATGACCGCTTGAAAGAGGGTGAATGGACTAACGCGGCTGAGGAAGAATTCCTGCGCCTGATGCTTTGATCAGACGTAACCGCTCAGGCTCATGTAAAAAAGACTGAAATTGAGGGTTTTGCGCGTGCTTCGCACGCGCAAAACCCTCAATTTCGGGAACTTTCACACCGAGGCTGAGTCATTACGATAGGAGTGGATGTATGGAGAAGTTATTACAAGACCGGATTGCCCTGGTAACCGGTGGCGCCCAGGGTTTGGGCCAGGCGATTTGCTTACGGTTAGCGCGGGAAGGTTGTCATGTGGCTGTGGCCGATTTGCGTGAAGAAGACGCCAGTCGCACGGCGGCGGCGATCACCGGCCGGCGCGCCATCTCAATTAAGGTGGATGTGACCGACGAGGAACAGGTGGCCGCCATGGTTGACCGGACAGTGGCCGAATTTGGCCGTTTAGACATTGTGGTGTCCAACGCTGGCATCTTGATCGCGGAAGAAATCAGCCAATTTCCGGCCGAGAAGTGGCGCGCGGTGATGAACGTTAACCTGTTTGGCTATTTCCTCACCGCCAAGCACGCCGCGCGGATTATGGAAAAACAACGCCAGGGCGCGATTATCCAGATCAACTCAAAATCAGGTAAAAAAGGCAGCTACAAGAACTCGGCCTACGCGGCGGCCAAGTTTGGTGGGATTGGCCTGACCCAGTCGATCGCCCTGGACCTGGCAGATTATGGCGTGCGTGTGAACGCGGTTTGCCCGGGCAATTTGCTCGACTCGCCCCTATGGAACGACGGCCCAAACTCACTCTTCAAACAATATGCGCGCAAATGGGATATCAGCGAAGAAGAAGTGCGCAAAAAATACGTCGACCAGGTACCGTTAAAACGCGGCTGCACCTACGATGATGTGGCCAATGTGGTGGTGTTTTTGGCATCTGATCAGGCCAGTTATATGACCGGTCAGGCAATTAATGTGACGGGGGGCAGGAAATGCATTAACTGGTGACTGCGCCAGCCACTATTTCCCCCGGAGTGGTTCTGTGGACTTGTTAATCTACTGGTTGAACTGGTTCCGGGAGAAATGGGCAGGTATGACCGATCCAGCCGCCTGGCGATAGGTGGGTTGTGTGACTCTATGGCCACCGTTGGGTTAATCGGAGCGGCGTCTTTACCCAGGCTGAGCAGTAGTTTATTGACCAGATCATGCAATTATGCCTGTGGCAGTGGCCCTAAATCAACTGCCAGGTTCTTTAACCGTCAGCCGGTTCCGCTCCCATAAGACAAGCAGGGAAATGGTTTGCGTATATGTGATCCCGAGCCTATCCAGCAGGGGATAATACAACTGGATCACTTTGCGGTGAGGCAGCGTAAAGACCAAAGCAAAGCTGGATGTCTAAACTCGGGGCTTCGTCGGAAGAATTTGGCGTCTGCATGCCGGTCTATTTTTACTTGACCAGTTCTCGATTGGCCGGAATGTTCTGGTCGCCGGGTCTTTCAACGCCAGGCGATAAAAGCGAGGCGATGATTGGGGCCAACTTTTCAGGCGCTACGTTGGGCGCGTAGCGATTAACCAGGTTTCCGTCCCGGCCAATTAAAAACTTGGCGAAATTCCATTCGATTTTGCTCCCCAGGCTGCTTTTTTTCTGAGCCCGCAGGTATTTATACAGCGGGTGCGCGTTCCTGCCGTTGACTTCGATCTTGGAGAATACGGGGAAAGTGACCCCGTAATTCAACTGGCAAAATTGCTGGATCTCCACTTCACTGCCTGGCTCCTGGTGGCCAAACTGGTCGCAGGGGAACCCCAATATTTCAAGCCCACGATCGTGCCATTCCGTATACAGTTCTTGTAATCCCTTGTACTGTGGGGTGAAACCGCACTTACTGGCTGTATTGACGATCAGCACCACTTTGCCCTTGTACTCGGATAACGACCGTTCGTTTCCATGAGTATCCTTGGCGGAAAATTCATAAATAGACATGGGTAATTTCCTTTCTTTATTTACATTGGTTGCAATTCGATTTTATGATATGCAAAGGCAGGAATCAATGCTGCATATCGCCAAAGATTGTATCATTCGGCCAGATCGTACGATCTGTGTATAGCCAAAAACTAAAGAAAGAACAAACAGGATGCACAGGATAAAGAGGATAATTCAACGGGTTGTGATAGCCCCGATCAGCAGATCGATGGCGCCTCCGTCGGGGGTGAGGTGCGTAGAATGCGGTGTTGGCCCACTGAGGGATAGAGCCGTGCAGCAGACTGCCGCGCACCGGTACTTCGCGGACAAAAACGCGGAATTCGGGTTCGGCGTGGGTGGCCGTCCTTTGTTCCACGATGGCCTGCAGGGCCGCGGAGCGTTCGGATGAGATTTGTTCCAGCGAAAACAGGTCCGCGTTTTCAAAAGTAAAATGGCTGGATTTGAGCTGTTGGATATCTGTGGGCAGCAGCGCACGCGATAAAGCCTGATGCAGCCGTTGGATTTCGCTTTCATGTTGTGGAGAACCAGTGACCAGGTGTCCGGAGAGCTTGCCTAAGATGGAGAATAGCTGTTGATTGTTCATGTGGTTCCTATTTCCCCGAAATCAGAATTATGATCCGCTATAAATTTGCCGGATGTAAAAACATACCCTCCTGATACCCGCTAAAAGAACGAGGGATACCCATAGTTTACCAATCGTATCGCAATTGTCAATATTAGGAATAAATTCACAAGATAAAGACGCGATGTGGTATTAGGGACGCCCTCTTTGAGTGCATGGAGGATATCCATGCGGGCAAAAACCGCCATTACGATATAGCATAAATGCTTTTTAACGGGCAAGCCTCGTGAAACCCCCGAAAGAGCATAGTATAATGTAAATATATTTGGAACCCTTATCGTTACCGGACTGCACGAGCCTGGCGAGCGCACCTCGCAGAATAAATGGTGACCCATCTTATGAAAATTCGTTTAACCCTGCTGGTTCTTTGGATAATCCTGGCCCTCTCTAATGTCTCGTTCCCTGCCCAGGCCGATAACGCCTGGCAGGCCGTCGGCGAAGGGATCGACTACCAGGAATTTCATCTGCCAGAACCCAATGATATCTACGTGGCTCGCATGGACCGGGCCAACGCCAGCGCCATTCTGGACAGCGGCATCGCCCAGGGCCGTATTTCGCACGGCACCGAGAAGGTCAGCGATATGGCCAGGCGTTATGACGACGCGATCAATTATTGGGGCGGTAATTGGGGCCAGCGCAACAAAGTCGTCGTGGCAATCAACGGTTCCTACTTTAATGCCATCGGGGCCCCCGAAAGCGGCCAGATCACTTCGGGCTGGTACGCAAAACGCTTCAGCGACCTGGGCGGCGGCAGCGGGCTTGGCTACCGCCTGGACCGTTCGGTGTTCATCGGCCAATGCGTGCTCAACAAACCCGATAAACAGGTCATTTCAATTTTTCGCGATGGCCAGCCCACCAGTACTTTTCTGATAGACGGCCTCAACATCCCC
>DAIQPZ010000263.1:0-2791 GCA_036787065.1 Anaerolineaceae bacterium | reverse complement strand
CCAGAGCACGCCACCCCCTTGCAAATATAGAACTTACGTGCTATGATAATCATGGTCTATGTTATTGCGCGCTTCGCTGATAGCGCGGTATTCCATGCCGTGCCCGCGTCCCAAACTGTATTTGTTCCTTCCTTTGAATTTCAATATCAAATGGCCGCATGGCCTCTTGCGCCATCACGCATACTTAAAATGACTTGCCTTTCAGGTTCACATTGATTCGACACTGTCCTATCGATTCACTTATAGCCTGAAGTCATTGACAGACAATTCCATGTAAGCTAGACTTATCTTGCTAGTCCATCATTGCGTTTTTGGTTTTCCCAGGTGTCGGTGAAAAGAACAACCCTTAAAGAAGTCGCTGCTCTGGCCGGTGTCAGTTATCAGACGGTGTCTAAAGTAATCAACCGCCAGCTTCAGGTGTCCAGGGACACCGAAGAGCGCATCTGGCAGGCCATCAGTGCATCGGGCTACCAGCCCAACCAGATCGCGCGCAGCATGCGCACGCAGCGCAGCCGCCTCATCGGTTATACCTGGGCCCCATCTCCCCCCGACCAACCCAACCCCATTCTGGACCTGTTCCTGCATAGTATGACAAAAACCGCCGAAGAAAACGGCTACCATTTGCTATGTTTTCCATACGGAGCGGATCTGAGCCGTATGGAGGGTTACCAGGAGTTGATCGCCACTCGCCGCGTGGATGGGTTCATTCTGTCTGGGGTAGAATTCGCCGACCCGCGCGTCCAATTCTTGTTGGAAAAAGATTTCCCTTTTGTTGCATTTGGCCGTTCCTCGCCAGGCATGGTTTTTCCCTACGTGGATGTGGATGGCGCGGCAGGGATGCGCCAGGTGACCGAGCACCTCATCGCCCAGGGGCACCGGCGGATTGCCGTGCTGGCCTGGCCGGAAGGCTCACGCACCGGGCAGGAGCGGCTGAACGGTTATACTTGGGCGATGCGGGATGCCGGGATAGAGGGTCTTTCCAATTGGATTGTGCGCGGTGAAGGACAGGTTGCGTTCGGCATCGAGGCTGCGCGGGGCTGGTTAACAATGCCTGAAAATCAGCGCCCAACAGCCATTGCCGCCTTCAATGACTTGATGGCCATCGGCGCTATGCAAGCCGCCCGTGAAGTGGGTCTGGAGGTCGGGGTTAACCTGGCCATCACCGGTTACGATGACACGCCCTTGATCCAATACCTGTCCCCGCCGTTAACCTCGGTACGCCAGCCGGTATGGCAGGCCGGGCAGTGCGCTATCAAAATCCTAACGGGTATTATGGATGGAAAACACGCGGTCAAGTCTCAGGCGCTGCTTGAACCACAGCTCGTCGTGCGGGCATCGAGCAGTTTCACATTGCGCAAATGACCCGAATTTGAGATGTTTGCGGGCGCGAAGTACCCGCAAACATCTCAAATTCGGTAACTTTTTTGTAGATGGCTGAGCAGTTACCCGATCACTCATGAGGTGAATGCATTGGAAAATTTAAAGTGGTGGCAAAAAGCAGTTTTTTACCAGATTTATCCGCGCAGCTTCGCGGATGGCAACGGGGATGGCATCGGCGATTTCAAAGGCATGATCGAGCACCTGGATTATTTGCAGGGGCTTGGCATCGATGGGCTGTGGCTCTCACCGCATTACCCTTCTCCTCAGTTCGATTGTGGTTACGATATCTCCGATTACCAGGGGGTCAACCCGGAATATGGCGCCCTGGATGATTTTAAACAGTTTCTGGATGGCGCGCACCAACGGGGTATGCGTGTCATCCTGGACCTGGTGCTCAACCACACCTCCGATCAGAACCCATGGTTTATCGCCTCCCGTTCAAGCCGGGATAACCCGAAGCGCGACTGGTACGTCTGGCGCGACGGAAAAAAGGATGGACCGCCCAACAACTGGTACTCCACCTTCGGCGGTCAGGCCTGGGAATATGATCAAGGGACAGGTCAATATTATTACCATTACTTCTTCAAAGAGCAGCCCGATCTGAACTGGCGCAATCCTGAAGTCAAACAGGCTATGTGGGAAGCGGTGTGTTTTTGGCTTGACCTGGGAGTGGATGGCTTCCGCCTGGATGCGATTGGCACCATCTATGAGGATCCAGCCTTACCCGATCACCCGGTCAAGGAAAGCCTGTCGGATTTGTACCGCCACGTGATGACAGGCAACGATCTGGCATTAGAATTTGAGGTAAAGATCAAGGCGCTCTTTCAATATCAGGTGGATCTGCCCGAAGTGCACGACCTGATGAAAGAATTACGCCAATTGATCGACAGCTATCCGGATCGCATGTTGATCGGCGAAACGGAAGAAATTTCATTTTATGGCAGCGGGGATGACGAGCTGAACATGGTTTTCAATTTCCCTTTGATGGAGACGGAGAAGCTCACCCCGGCCACCATCCGAGCCAACCAGAAGACGCGCCTGGCTGCCTTGCCGCGGGGTGCCTGGCCCTGCAATACCCTGGGCAATCATGACTCTCCACGGGTCAAAAGCCGATATGGAGATGGAAAGAATGATGACGCTCTGGCGCGCTTACATTTGGCCCTCATCCTCACCATGCGGGGTACACCTTTCATATACAATGGTGAAGAGATTGGGATGACCAATTTGTTGTTTGATGATATCAGCCAACTGCGGGACAATGTTGGTCTTTTTGTGTATCGCACCGCGATTGCCGAGATTGGCCTTACGCCAGATGAAGGCGAAAAATTGGCCATAAAAAGCAGCCGTGATAAAGGACGTACACCCATGCAATGGGCTAACCGCGCCAACGCGGGTTTCAGCCCTGCCGGGG
>DAIQPZ010000262.1:0-2801 GCA_036787065.1 Anaerolineaceae bacterium | reverse complement strand
ACCTGCTGGTTTTTGACAACGGGAGTTGTGAAGAAGTGCGCCAGCACCTGCTGGACGAGCACCAGGCCGGAAAAATCCAATATCTGGTTTTATCGGAAAAGAATTTGGGCAAGGGCGGCGCCTGGAACGTCATTTTGGCCGGGGCACCGGGTGAAGTGCTGGTTTACACCGATAGCGACTGCCTGTTTTATCCGGGCTGGCTATCAAGCTCGCTCAAACTGTTGGAGACTTTCCCCCGAGTAGGAATGGTGACGGCCCGTCCTTTCCGAACCAATCCCGACTATTATACCGGCACGGTCGATTGGGCAGCCGGCAATCCAGACGTGAAATTGGAAAGAGGCGCCCTGATTCCGTGGGAAACCTTCAAGGAGTTTGACCTGAGTTTAGGCCAGGCTGAAAATGAAATTCGCCAGCATTATGATGCCACCGAGGACGTTCGCCTGACTTATCAAGGAATAGCGGCGATAGCAGGCGGCTCGCACTGGCAGTTTATGGCGTATAAAAAAACATTGGCGGAATTTTTGCCGTTTGAAATGGACCGCCCGATGGGGCAGGTGAAACAGCTTGACCAGCGCATGAATGCCGCCGGTTATTTGCGCCTGATGCCGGTGGAACCGTTCGCCATGAACATGAGCAACACCCTTACCGAGATGAAATTGGACCGTTGGGCAGCGGGCGCCTCCAGCGGGAAAAATGAGGTAAAACGCCCCAGGTCTGCGGGGATTGGCAAAACATTTTTAGATCTTCCGCCTGTAAAGCGATTGTTATTGTCATTTTATGATAGTGTTTTTCACTGGTATTATGACCGGTAGCAAGGAGCCATATAGTTTAAATGTCGTCAAAACGAATTTTTATCAGCGCGGACCATGGGCTGGCAGTGGTGTACTTTCTGCAGACGGATGTCCTCCCAACTCTTTTGGAGGCCGGGATGGAAGTAGTGCTGCTGACCGATGATGGTCTGAAAGCCCAGATAATGGAAAAATTCAAGCAGCCTGGTCTGGTGGTGGAGGGGCTGCGGATGAGCCGGGCTCGCAAGTATTTTGAATCGACCAGCCATTCCACCCAATACTGGCTGCATTTCTTGCGCTGGATGGGCGGCTCAAACCGCATCAATTTGGAGGCTCCCAACGGTCATTTGCGCCAGATGCAGGTTGAGGCTTCGCGGCGCGCCAAACTCATCCTGCCACTTATCCAGGGTATGATCTGGACCCTGCGCCGCTCAAGCGCGGCCCGCCGTGAGTTGGTAAATTACGAGATGCGTTATACGCCTGACCTATACGGTGATTTATTCGACCAATACCGCCCCGACCTTGTGATTGCCAGCACGCCGGGTTGGAGGCTGGACCGCTACCTGCTGCGCCAGGCCAAACAGCGGAGCGTGCGCAATGCGGCCGTGATTGTAGGATGGGATAACCCCAGTAGTTACTGTTTGCCCGGATCCCAGGTGGACTATATTTCTTGCTGGTCAGAAATTCAGAAGCAAGAGCTGGTGTTAGGGTCAGATTGGGCGCCGGAGCGGGTCAATATTGGCGGGATTCCCAGCTACGACGGCTATTTCCGCAAGACCTGGTTGATGCCGCGCTCGGAATATTTTGCCCTGCATGGGCTGGACCCGCAGCGCAAGCTGCTTTCTTATGCCTGCAGCTTTGTGACCTTTTCCCCGAACTTCAAAAACGTTGAAACCCTGGTGCGACTGGTCGCAGGAACAGACGGCGCCCTGGCTGAACCGAGCCAGCTTCTCATCCGCCTCCACCCGAACCATTTTCAGAAAGGCTCCCTGTACGAGCAGGAAGCGAACCAGATCCGCCAGCTTGTGGCAAACACGCCCCACGTCCACCTGGTGGAACCGGTGCCTCTGGGCGGCGAACTGGGCTATTATTCGGGCGAAGATATGCCTGAAAAGGCTTCTATGATGGCTTATTCAGATGTGTTCCTGACGGTATACTCGACCATGGTAGTCGAGACTGCCATCCACGACCGGCCGATTGTGGCAACCTGCATCGATGAGCCGGGCGGCTGGAACACACCCGGTAAATTCAGCCTGTCGCTGAAAGAGATTGGCGAGTGGCCCACCCACCAGCGTTTTCGCCGCGCCAACGCCGGGCGGGTGGCCTTCGATGAGGCGAAAGCGCGCGATAATATTAACCTTTACCTGCGTAATCCGCTGGCCGACCAGGAGCAGCGCCGTAAGTTTATCCAGGATGAATGCACGTTTACGGACGGCGGGGCAGGTAAAAGAACCGGAGAGTGGATTGTAGGGTTGGTAACAGGGGATAGGTAGGACGGTATCATGAAATTTCTAATCGCTGGCTTTGGTTCCATTGGTCGCCGCCACCTGCGTAATTTAAGGGCGCTGGGTGAGACGGATATTTTGCTGTACCGTTCGCATAAAAGCACCCTGGACAGCGAAGAAATCGAAGACCTGGTGGTGGAGACAGACCTGGAGGCAGCATTCAGCCACCGCCCGGATGCAGTGATCATTTCCAACCCGACTGCCCTGCACATGGATGTAGCCATCCCGGCGGCAAAGGCCGGCTGCACGATCTTGTTGGAAAAGCCGATTGCCGCCAACCTGGAGCGCATTGATGAGCTGGAAGATGCCTTGATCCAGGGCTGTGGCAAGGTGCTGGTTGGTTTTCAGTTCCGGTTCCACCCTTCCTTGCAATATATCAAACGCCTCTTAAAAAGCGGCGGCCTGGGGAGGCCGGTTGCAGTGCGGTCGCATTGGGGTGAATACCTGCCAGATTGGCACCCCTGGGAAGATTACCGTAAAAGTTATACCGCCAGGGCCGACCTGGGCG
>DAIQPZ010000108.1:0-9072 GCA_036787065.1 Anaerolineaceae bacterium | reverse complement strand
GAACAAGGGAATTGTCATTGGAGGCTTTGCGAAGCAATCCAGATTGTTTCGCAAAACCTCGCAATGATATACCACGCGATTGTCATAGTGAAGGCACTAAAGTCAAGTGCACATGCCCCAGGCCCCACAGGGAGACAGGAGACAGAACTTCATTTTTCCTACCCTTCAGGGGAGGGCATGGAGAGGTATTCGATGGCCTTAACTCAATTATAAAATGCCTGTTCAATACTTACAACCCTTTGATGATCAGATCATGAAGCGCCAACACCGCTGGCTTCATTTCATCCGAGCTTACCACCAGGCTGATCGCCACTTCCGACGAACCTTGAGCAATGGCGATCACGTTCACCAGGCACCCCCCCAGGGCGGTGAAAATGCGCCCAGCCACGCCAGGCGTACTGCGCATGCCCGAACCGACCACGGTAATGATGCCCACTTCGCCGGATGCCCACACCCGATCGATATCGCGGCTGACGATTTCGTGGATAAAGGCTGCGTGGATGGCGTCGATCACGCGGCCGGAGGCCTCAAATGGGACAGCAAAGCAGATCGACTGCTCGGATGACGCCTGGGTGATCAGCGGCACACTGATGCCAGTGGCCGCCACCGCCCCAAAGGTGCGCGCCGCCATACCCGGCACGCCCATCATGCCACGCCCCTCGACGGTGATCAGGGCCAGCCCGCGCACGGCAGTCACTGCTTTCACCACGCCGGCCTGAGGAGTGCCCAACTCGGCGACCAGGCGCGTACCCGGGTGGGATGGGTTGAAGGTATTGCACACACGCAGTCCGATCCCGGCCTCGATTACCGGGCGGATCGTTTTGGGGTGGAGCACCTTGGCGCCAAAATAGGCCAGCTCGCTCACCTCCCGGTATGACAATTCGGGGATGCTGCGCGCGTCTGGCGCCAGGCGAGGGTCGGTGGTCATCACACCATCCACGTCCGTCCAGATCCATACTTCATTGGATGGCAGGGCTGCCCCCAGGATGGCCGCGGTATAATCGGAACCGCCGCGTCCCAGGGTGGTGGTAATGCCGGCGCGGGTTGCGCCGATAAAGCCGGTTACCACCGCGACGCTCCCCGCATCCAGGATAGGCAGGAGCACCATGCGAGAGGCGCGTAAGGTGGCTTCAAAATCGGGGTGGGCGGATTGGTAGGTGTCGTCCGTGATGACCAGGTCGGTGGCATCCACGGCCTGAGCCGGCGAACCGGCCGATGCAAGCGCGGCGGCCATCAGGCGCACACACATGCGCTCGCCCAGGCTGACCACGGCATCCATGGCGCGCGGAGTGGCTTCACCTAACACAGCGATAGCGTGGCACAGGCTTGAAAATTCGGCGATCAACCGTTGGATCTCACTACCCGTTTCTTCACGACGGGCCGGATCGGCCACAAGTGCTTCCAACATCTCACCGTGCAGGCGGGTCAGGTCCTCAGCCGCGCGCTGCGCCGGCGCCGCGTCACCCTCCAGAGCCTGGCTGGCGCTATCCAGCAGGCGGTCGGTTACTCCAGACAGGGCCGAGACCACCACCACCATGCGGGGCCAGGCCGCCAGCGAGTTGACCACAATCTCAACCGCCTGAGCCATGGCCTTAATCGAGCCGACCGAGGTACCGCCAAATTTCATCACCAACGTAGGATTGGAAGGAGTTGTATTCATCGCATTCACCACACCAAAATTTTTAAAAGCGAATTATATCAGCAAAACCGTAATGCTCAGACATGCGAGGAAAGTTGCCGAATTTTAGGTGTTTGCGTGTGCTTCGCACACGCAAACACCTAAAATTCGGGTCTTTATCACAGGAATCTGAGCAGTTACTTTTTTATGTTAAAATCCAGGTGATCTTGTACCATCAAGGATGTTTAATGAAGCAAGTGATTGTGGTCAACAGGGCTTTACACCTACCTAAAGGCAAACTGGCCGCCCAGGTAGCGCACGCCGCCGTGGGCGCCTTCCTCGAAGCCCGGCCAAGGGCACGCGCGGATTGGCTGGAAGAAGGCATGCCCAAGGTGGTGGTCCAGGCCGCCGATGAAGCCGAGCTGCTGGCCCTGCTAAACAAAGCGGCACTTTTCGGAATACCGGCGCTGCTGATCGAGGATGCCGGCCGCACGGTGATCCCTGCCGGTACGATCACCTGCCTGGGCCTTGGCCCCGCGCCGGATGAAGACATCGACCAGGTCACCGGCGAGCTCAAGCTTTTGTAGCGGTGGTGCGGATTGGCACGACGCCTATTTCTCTACCCAATTAATTTTGTCATTTAAAATTCATTTTGTTAATAGCCGATTTTCAAGTAATATGGTAGCATTTGGGATATTCATATCCTTGTGTAACTGCCCATACGAGCCTGGCAGTTACATCCTAAATTGATTTTGAAGGTGTGCCATGGCAAAAAGACCGATCCGGGTTAATCAGAAGAAAAATAAACTTCCTTTTATTCTAGGCATTCTGGCCGGTCTGGTTGTGGTGATGACGGTGGGCGGTTTTTCAGTCGGCGCGAGCCTGGAACAGACCGACAGTTTCTGCGCCTCCTGCCACACCCAGCCCGAAGCGACTTTCTTTCAACGCTCAACCGCCAATGCGCCGGTCGACCTGGCTTCCTTCCATACCACCAAGACCACCCACTGTATCGACTGCCATTCCGATAGTGGGGTGACGGGCCGCGTGGGGGCCGAAATTAGCGGGGCGTTCAACGCGATGCACTTTTTCACAAACACTGCCACCCAACCCAGCAAACTGTACGCACCCTTCAGCGATGCGAACTGCCTGAAATGTCATGAAGCGGCGATCACGGCCAGCGCAAACCGCAATAACCATTTTCATGTCTTCCTGTCGCGCTGGCAGGCCACCGACCCTAACGCCGGACGTTGTACTAGCTGCCATGCAGCCCACACCCACGACGGCGCCTCCGACAACGGTTTTATGGTCGATGCGCGCACTCAGCCAGTATGTGACGCCTGCCACCAGGTTCTGGCCCAGGGCGGTGGCTAAACACCTCTCCCCAATCCTCCCGCTACGGGAGACGCTCCCCTAAAGGATACTGTTGGCGAATCGGAAAAAATGGCCTAACATAAACCGACCGCACTGACGTGGGGCACAATATATGAACAAGAGAATTTTAGACTCACAAAAAGAGCCCTCTCCGAATGTCTGGAAGAGGGCTCTTGATGATCTTCAAGGTCAGCCAATCAGTCCAGATCCTTCGGACGGCGTATCTCGATTAATTTACATTCAGTTTTATCAGTCAAATCAGCCCAATTCTCGACTGGCAGAGTGATCGAAGCGATCGCCGCGGTCGGCAGGGCTTCGACCTGACCAGAGAGAATCTGCATCAAGCCTTCCAGCCCGGGGTTATGCCCTATCACCAATATCCGCTCCAAGGTATCCGGTTGTTTGACCAGCTTCTTCAAGTAGTCATCTGGTTCGGCCATATATAAGGAATCATAATATTGGATCGATTCCTTGTAGCCACTTTTTTTGGCCACGCTTTCGGCCGTCTGGCGCGCACGCAGGGCCGGTGAAGACAGGATGAGCTGCGGGCACAGCCCCGCTTCCTTGAGCACCTCACCCATCCGCGACGCATTCTTATGCCCACGTTTGGTTAACGGACGGTCGATATCCTTCATAGAAGAATCTTTCCAACTGGACTTGGCGTGGCGCATCAATAATAGTGTCTTCATAAACTCAATCTCCTGAATAAATCCAGCCCTGGCCAATCGGTGAAGAAGGTCCGAATTTGAGGTGTTTTCGCGTACCCAGTAAGCGCCAACACCTCAATTCGGGGACTCTCTTCTCATAGTTGAGCAGTTACAAATATCTTAGCATAAATAAAATTATTTGTGAATAGATTAACAATCTGTTAACGTTCCATCCTCATCGCTCAGCACGACAAAAAAAATGTTCTCCTCTCGGTTGAGGGGGGCAACCGAAAGGAGAACTTCTATAGTTTACCCGACTCTTCATGAAAATGCAAGGTCTTTTAAGATATTTATGCATAATTAATCTGATAATTTCAAACAGGCGTGTTTCCCAACAGTTTACTTAATTGCGCTTCTTTTTCAATGCGCGCGCGGATGGCGATCGGCGCGGCCAACTGGTGGCGGAGCACGGCCTCTGAAAGCTGGGGTTCATAAAAACTGCGAAACAGCTCGATCGCCGGCACAGCTTCGCCTGTATATTGCTCCCAGGCTACCACGGCGCCAGTTAGCACCCATCCACCCTGGATCACCCGGCAGTACAATCCCGGCCTTTCAGCGTACCGGAAGCGTTTGACGAATTGGGGGTCACCCATGCGCGCCGCGAGGGTGCCGCATGGGTTGCGCGGGCAGGTGACTTCTAAAATGACCTGGCCAATCACCAGGTGGTCACCGATTAAAAATTTTGCGCTTTCCAGTTCACTGATGGTCAGGTTTTCGCCAAATGTGCCCGGCAAAACCACATTTCCCAACGCACTCGACCAATAATCGTAGTCGGCTGCTCCATAAACATACACGGCTTGATCCGGCCCACCGTGATGCTGTGTGTCGATAATGGTATCACCTTTAAGCCCGAGCGGGGTAATTTCCACGGGCTCAACCACAGGTAGCTTGAAAATACCGCTCGTTTCAGTTTTCTTGCCGTTCTGGATGCTTTGTTCCTGACCTACGTTGACACTGACTAACTGCATGCACACACCTTATCCATTAATCCCAAATGAATACGAAGCAAAAATGGTTCTGCTCAGCTATGTAAAGATATCTGCCGCAAATGAGGCATATGCGGGGCTTTTTCATGAAGCTTTGCCCAGTTATGCAAAGTATATCATTATCATCCCTCTTTCACTTTGAAAGGAAGAGGGTTATTTTACATTTATTATGGAATCAACCGGGATTCAGCCTAGAAGACGAAGCGCTCATCCTCGGGGGTGATCAAACCCATCTGGCGCGCTTTGACCACGGCCGCGGTGCGGTTGCGCACGTCTAGCTTGAGATAAGCCCCCGAAAGTAAGTTACGCACGGTCGAATGGGCCACCCCCATTTTCACCGCCAGCTCATAAGTGCTGGAATCGGGATAGGCGGAGCACAACGATAGCACTTCCAACTGGCGCGGGGCCAGCTTTTGGCCCAGAAGCTGGCCGGTCGGCCGTTTGAGCAGCTCGTGGTATAGGGTCTGGGCCAGGTAGATGCTGCCGCCAGCCACCATGCGGACAATGGAAGCCAGGTCGCGCATCGCCACCCAATCGTCTTTGAGGATATAACCGCTGGCGCCCGCATCCAGAATAGCCTTGATCAGCGAGCGCTGCGAGAGCATCGATATCACCAGGATGTTTATCCCCGGGTAGCGGTCAATCAGCATGGGTATGACAATTAATATGGGATATGGGTTCACATTCTCGTGACTGATCGGGACTTTGACATCCAATATGAGCACATCCGGGGTTGACTTAAGTAACATCGGCTCCAGGTCGTCTCCTAAACCCGCCCAACCCACCACCTGAATGCCAGGGTCGGTTTCCAGGCGAAATGTGTATCCGTCGATCACTGCGGGATGATCATCCAGGATCGCCACACGTAATTTTTTATCCATGCACTGCGCCTCCGCTGCCGATGAGTAAACCACACAACCCCTTTGTTAAGGATACAGGAAATTCAAAGCGAGTACAAGGCACGAAACGCTATTCAGTACAAATGCCTACCAGACTGGCAGGGCTGTCTATTGTACTTTGGGCGGCTCTCCACTAACATAGATTTAATCATTCTATTTATTTTTCATTTTATCTATCGGATGTGACAGGCGGTTTTAGGGGATCGCCACCACATAAGACCCAGGGGGTCCACGGAAGACAGGTTTTTCTACTGCGTAGAAAAACCTGTCTTCTCTTTTTATACCAGCGGATGGGTGAAAATTGATTTATGACCGGTGGTTAATGATGCCGGGTCGTAAGCGATATGTTCCTCTGCTCCGATTTGGTAAGAGATGATAATCCGGCTCCCAGACCCAGATTCTGACTGGATCTCCAATTGGGCGCCAATCAGTTCCGCCCGCTCTAACATGCCGGCGAGTCCGAAATGTTTATTCGACAACAAAGCCGCCAGGTCGAACAGTTTACCAGAAGGGAAACCGATCCCATCGTCCGCCACTGTCATCTCGACCCCGGTCTGTGCAATGCGCGCGGAAATAACAATCTGGCTAGGCTGCGCATGCTGCAAAGCGTTGCTGCACGCCTGCTGGACAATGCGGAACAGGTAAAGCTCTACCTTGGCATCGAAACGGCTGTGGTCATCTTCCAGTTCCAGGCGCAGCTCCACTTCGGCCGGCGCGCGGTCATCCATCTCTTCAATTAAGGTGTCTAAGGCTGATCCTAGACCATAATAGAGCATGGCCGGACGCAGGCCATTGATCGCTTCACGGATGGTCTTCACCGCCTGGTTATAAGCCTGGGCCGCCTCCTCGGATTCGCGCAGTATGTCCGACTTCATCACCAGAACCGCCAGTTGGTTGAGCACTTCGTCGTGCAGCTCAGTCGCCATGTGCAGGCGTTCCAGCTCACTCCGTTCGATATCCGCTGCATACATCGACCGCAAGCGATCAGCCTGGAGCACATTTGACAGGGCGATGCCGGTCTGGTCAGCGATGGCCTGCAAGGTGGGTCTCTCATCGGAAGGGTAGAGATCATCCGGGTCGCGCCGACCGAAGAGCCAGTAACCATTCACATGATTATCTACCCGCATCGGTAAGGCCAGGCAGATCCAGGCCAGTGCAGGTGGCAGCACCCGTTTAAAATCCAGTGGCAAAGGCCGGAAGGCAGCCTGGAGCGCCCCCAGTGGGAAGTCTTGAGTAAACGGCCCATCCTCAGCGCCCAATCCTTGAACATATAGAAATGAGACCTGTTTGTCAGGTTCAAAATACAGGATGGCCGATTCGCGCACCAGCAGCGACGGCAAGATTTTCTCCACCAGCAGCGCCGCCAGATGAGTCCTATCCAGGCTGGTCGAGATATTGCTGCTGTACATTTCCAACAGACGCGATGGATGGATCGAGATGCCCATAATGCGCCGGTCGAACCATTCCTGGAAATAAGGAAAGATGTAAATCGATGTAAAACTGGTCACAATCACCATGAAGACCGCCACCAGGCTCAACTGGGTGGTGGAACGGGCCAGCCGGGTGGCGATGATGGTTACCGGCGTGGTGATATAAAAGACCAGAAAAAAGAAGACGGTCAGAGTCGATAGGCGGTTGCTGCGGGTGACCAGACCGCCAAGCCGGTGGCGCAGGATGGTATAAAAATAAGACAGGGGGATCACCGGCAGGGACAGATAAGCCAGGCTGTTCCACCACGGGATGGGCAGACCGAATAGGTAGAAAATGAGCAAAGAAAAAGTCGGGATCAAAGCCAGGCTTGCTACGATCAAGATGATCCGCAGGTCCATGCGGTAATCGGGCGATGTATAGTATTGCAGCACCAATCCCACCACCGACCCAATGATGGTCAGCAGCCCGCCTATATAAACTACGTTTTGCGGTATTACCTGGAATACTTCCGCCAGAGCCAGGCACGTTCCCAACAGGTACAGGGTCACAAATATCTTCCTGTGGCTCTTGTGAGGGGTACGGGGAAAAACGTTATGAAGCTGCCAGAACACCGGCAAGGCGATCCACACACACGCGCGAACGACCAGCGCGCTTTCCCAGATGCGCATCTCAGAAAGGGTAGCCGCGCTGGTCATCACCCCAATCAGGTAAGTAAAAACCGCCAGGAGCCACCAGCGAACATCATTAGGGCGGACAAAAAGAAAAATGAGCGTACCGATGACCCAGTAAGCAAAGGGTAAAGCCGCTTCCAGGTAACTGATAAAAAGGTTTACGCGGGTAACCGGGGGAACGATCCAATCGAACGCCAGAGTTTCCCCCGCACGCTGCACCACCAGGCGCAGCACATCCCCCGGGCGAGTTGGCCCGATCAACGCATAACGCAAATCGGACGCAAAATGTTCCCAGGTAGCCTGGTTGACGGCAACCAACTTGTCTCCGACCACCAGGGAACCCTCCGGGTTATCCGACCGATCGACGGAGGTAATCGTCCCCTTTATTGGATCGATCGAAAATCCAGGCGCCGGATAGATGTAGACGCGCGCGAAGGCGTACACCACCAGGAACAGGAAAGCGCCAAATGTGACCAGCGAGCTGCCTAATGAGCCTTTAATTTTTTCCTGCATTACTGGCTACGACCCATCATTTTAACCAAACCGACACAGAGGAACTCAAATAATTATGTAACGTGAGTACTGGATAAGCACGATAGTGTTAAATGGTTCATACCCAGGGCTGGTTTTCAGCCCGAACCATCTCTCTTTTCAAAGAATAGATCCTTCGCTGGCCCAACCGGGACGAACCGCTCAGGATGACAGAATGAAGGCGAAATCGGGGTAAACCGCTCCATTAGCCAAGCCGCGACCGCCTGTCATGCTGGAGCCTGTCATCCTGTATGCCGGAGGCTCCGCGAAGGCCCATGGATCTCACCCGGTTGACAGCGGCATCCTAAACTGTCAAAACCCCTGCCAGGTGGGTCGAGATCCTTCGCTGGCCCAACCGGGTTGGACCGCTCAGGATGACAGAATGATGGCGAAATCGGGTCTGGCCGCTCCAGGATGACAGAATGATGGCGAAATCGGGTCAGGCCGCTCCAGGATGACAGAATGAAGGCAAAATCGGGTCAGGCCGCTCCAGGATGACAGGCTCCAGCATGACATTTAATTCTTTGAATGTTAACCCGAACTGACACTATTTATTATAGTCGATGTGGTGCTTCAGGATCACGTAAAATAAAAAACCGCCTCATGATCTGGCGCTCCCTTAACCCAAACCTTAACCCCATGGCGCTGTATGATGCGCGCCACACTGTGCATGCTGATGCATGTGCCAGGATTATCTTCAGTACTCTGTAGGTTCACCACAGATTACCTACCCCAACCCCTCCCAGAAGGATACTTTTGGCGAATCACAAATAAGATAGAACTGTCATTGCGAGGCTTTGCGAAGCAATCCAGATTGCTTCGCAAAGCCTCCTAAGAAACTTCCTAGGCGGAGGCCAT
>DAIQPZ010000028.1:0-23810 GCA_036787065.1 Anaerolineaceae bacterium | reverse complement strand
AAAACTCCTGATATAAACGAACAAAGCACCCCTTCTATTCGTCAGGGTGCTTTATTTCAATAGGCTGAGGGCGAAGGATTCGAACCTCCATAGGCAGATCCAGAGTCTGCAGTCCTACCATTGGACGAGCCCCCACTGTTATGGTGGCAATTCTATCACGGTCACGCCGCCATGTCCAGATGGCAGGAAGGTTTTTTTTAACAACTCGGACCTCTGTGAAAAAGACCCGAACTTGAGGTGATTGCGTGTGCTCCGCACACGCAATCACCTCAAGTTCGGTAACTTTCTTCGCATGGCTGAGCAGTTACGGTAAACTGTGTTCATTTGATTGCGAAACGGGTCATGCCTACAATAATTACGATCCAGCCGGTGAACATAACCAATGCGTTCAAACCCCACCAGGTGATCGCGGAAAATGTAGACGGCTCGTAGGTGTTGGTCAGCCGCCCAAACAAGATGGCCTCGAGGATATTGGCGGCCGGTTGGGAGCAAATATACAGGCCCATCAGAACGCCCAAAATGCCATCGCCACGATTTGACCCCGTGAGGGTTTGTTGGAAGTTGAGCAGGTTGTTGTAAGCCATGGCAACCACCACCAAAACGCACAACCAGGCTATCTTAAACACCCGCTTGCGATAATTCATCCTATTTTTCATTTTAGTCAAACCCGTTCGAATGGTCTATGCCTCCATTTTAGCACTAACCTGGTGAGGAGCGGTCAGCCCGAGAAAGTCAAGAACACAGTCAGGGACCCAACAAATGGAAGGTCAACTTTGCCATTATCATAATAAACTCATCCAAGGGAAGTGGTGTGGCGATATAATTGTCCTGGATAACTGCTCAGCCATGTAAAGGAAGTTGCCGAAATTGAGGTGTTTGCGGGTGCTCCGCACCCGCAAACACCTCAATTTCGGGTCCTTTTCACAGGAGGCTGAGCAGGAGCAAATTAAGCAGACCTTGGAGGCAGAAAATGCAAATATTGTTAACCGGGGGTTCCGGTTCCGTGGGTAAATCCGTGGTCGAGCGATTGGTAAAAAAAGGATATACCGTGCGGGTGATCGGCCGGAGGACGGATATGGAATTCGAGGGGGCCGAATACCTATCCTGTGACATCAACAATTATCCGCAACTGCGTGAAGTTATCCGCGGGTTTCAGGCGGTGGTGCATCTGGCGGCTATCCCGAATCCCGCCGGGGGCAGCCCCGAAGATATCTTCCGGGTGAACTGTCAGGGGACGTTCAATGTTTTCCAGGCCGCCGCCGAAGAGGGGATCAAACGGGTGGTCCAGGCCAGCTCGATAAACGCCACCGGCCAGTTCTACGGGGTAAAACCCGCGCCGATTCATTACCTGCCCATGGACGAAGCTCACGAAACCTTTGCAACGGATGCATATTCCTTCTCTAAAAACGTCATTGAAGATATTGGGGAATACTTCTGGCGCCGCGAGGGAATTTCCAGCGTGGCCTACCGCCTGCCCTACGTCGCGCCGGCGATTTATCACGAGACAGCCCGCCAAAACGGGGCTCGCGTCCGAGCGCTGGTCAACGAGGTGCTGAAACGCTCCCCTGAAGAACGATTGGCCTGGTTCGAAGGCCTGTGGCAGAGCTATAACGAATTCCGCTTAACCCGGCCCTATGAAAAACGAGCCGGCGCGGCCCGCCAGGCGATCAACGCCTTGCCTGAAGATAAGCGCATAGGGATGAGCGCTATGTGGAACCGGGTTAATTTTTTCACCCACCTGGACGAGCGCGACTCCGCCCAGGCGGTTGAAAAAGGGATTGAAGCCAGCTTCAGCGGCAGCCATACCCTCTTTATTAACGACAGCCACAACTGGACTGGGGTCGACTCCAGCGTTCTGGCCGAGCTTTTTTACCCGGAGGTAAAAGAGTTCAAGAAAAAGCTGGTTGGCACAGATACCCTGATCAGTATCGACCGTGCCCGTGAATTAATTGGATTTGAGCCTGAATATTCTTTTGATGAGGGAATGAATCATGAGCAAACAAGGTAAGCCAGACACGCACGAAACCGTTTTAAACCACGTCAACACGGGTTCAAAGCCGTCGGATTTAAAGATCACCGACATGCGCTTTGCCGATATCACCGGAGCGCCGATGCATTGCACACTGATGAAACTTTATACCAACCAGGGATTGGTTGGCTTTGGTGAAGTACGCGACGCGGCTACAAAGACTTATGCGCTCACTTTAAAACGCCTGCTCCTGGGCGAAAACCCATGCAACGTGGACAAGCTCTTCCGGCGAATCAAGCAGTTTGGTGGGCCGGCGCGGCAGGGCGGTGGGGTAAGCGGGATCGAAGTGGCCCTGTGGGACCTGGCCGGCAAGGCCTTTGGCGTGCCGGTTTACCAAATGCTGGGTGGCAAATTCCGAGATAAAATCCGCATTTACTGTGACACGGATGTAAGCGGCAAGCCGGATGGGATCAAAATGGGTAAAGCCCTCAAGGCACGCATGGAAAGCGGCTTCACTTTCTTGAAAATGGACGTCGGGATCGGTCTGATCGCCGGAGAGCCAGACGCTCTCAGCTACCCACTCGGTTTGATGGAAGAGATGGAAACAAAGGGCAGGCACGGCTGGCAGTGGTCGGTTAAAAACCTGGATGAACGCAACACGCGTAACCGCAGCTACGATATCTACAACGTGCCCCATCCCCTGACCGGGATCCACCTGACCGAAAAAGGTATCGACCTGCTCGAAAAATATGTGGCCGAAGTGCGTTCGGTGATCGGCTACAAGGTACCGCTCGCGGCTGACCATTTCGGCCACATCGCCCTGGAGGATTGCATTCGCCTGGGCAAACGGCTGGAGAAATATAACCTGGCCTGGGTCGAAGACCTGATTCCGTGGCAGTACACCGACCAGTTTGTCCGCCTCAGCCAGGCCATCGACGTTCCCGTCTGCACGGGTGAGGACATCTACCTCAAGGAAGGCTTCCGTCCTCTGCTGGAAGCCAGGGGCGTATCAGTGATCCACCCGGACGTGCTCACCTCAGGCGGCATCCTCGAAAACAAGAAGATCGGCGACCTGGCGCAGGAACACGGCGTGGCGATGGCAGTGCACATGGCAGAAAGCCCGATCGGCTGCCTGGCAGCGGTACACAGCGTAGCGGCTACCGAAAACTTTCTGGCGCTCGAATTCCATTCGGTGGACGTGCCCTGGTGGGACGATATCGCCGATGGCTTCGCCAAACCCCTGGTGAACAATGGCTTCATCCAGGTGCCAGATGCCCCCGGTCTTGGGATCGAAACGCTCAACGACGAGGTAATCGCCGAACACCTGCACCCCGACATCCCTGGGCTGTGGGAACCCACCGACCAGTGGAACGACGACTGGAGCCACGACCGGCTTTGGAGTTGAATTTATGACCCTAAAAATGCCAGAGAAAACCCTGGCGTTTTTATATTGAGATCCAAGCCGGACACAGGTTTTCTCTACCCTACTCCCAACGGCCCTGAAAGTGAATTTGACTAACCCGGCGTAAGGATGACCAATGGGATCTTGCGGCGAGTCTGCTGCTGGTAGCGAACATAAAAATCATTCAATTTAGTTACGTAACCCCACAGGCGGTCGTATTCTTCCCCACCAGACAGGCTGGCGCTGACCGCGATCAATTTGCCTTTTACCTGGATGGTAGCAGCCGGTTGGTGAAGCAAATTGTAGTACCAGGACGGGTGATGGTCACTGCCCCAATTCGAGGCCACGACGACGTAGCGGTCTTTATCCGTATAATAATTGATCGGGGTGGTATAACGCTTACCCGACTTACGCCCCACGGTATTGAGCAGCAGCACGGACTGTCCAGCCATTTTGCTGCCCACCCTCCCACCGCTTATCCGATATAAAAATATATGAGTACCCATCAATAACCGGGTTCCAATAGTCATTATTCCATCCTTTTCAATCTTAGTCCTCAATTGTTTGATTATTTGTAACTACTCAGACCCCTGAGAAAAAGACCCGAATTTGAGGTGATTGCGTGTGCGGAGCACACGCAATCACCTCAAATTCGGGTCTTTCATCGCATGGTTGAGCCGTTACGATTATTTGTAACTGCGCCATCACCTTAAATTCGGTTCTTTTTCACACCTGATTAATGGACGACCACCGGGTCAAACAAGAAGTGGGGATCGCTCAGAGACACAGCCGTCACCGCATCCGATAATGGGCTCAGGTTACCCATGGCATCGTACGCCCGAAGCCGGATAGTCCAACTGCCAGCGGCAGGCAGAAGCAGGGCGACCGAGTTGCGCCGGCGAGCATTGATGGTAATAGATGACCCGCCAAAAGAGGGTTGCAAAACAACCTGGTAGCCCCACAAATCGGGTTCGCTGTTTTCGGTCCAGCTCAACGGCAACACACCGCCCATCACACCGCCCGCGGAGAGCCCGGTTGGGGCCGCTGGGGCCGCATAAGCGATAGCGCCTTGAGCGGCCACGAAACCGCCGTCGGTTTTGACGCCGGTCATGCAAGACATGCCTCCACCAAAAATCAGGCCCATCACGCCCGCGTCAAACAGGTCGCGTGGGTGAGAAAATGCGTAAGCGGCGCGGTTATCCTGGTAATGGTCGCAGGTATTGTTCTGCGCCATGTTTCCGACCGGGATCTGCCAGAGGAAAAGGCGCTTGCCAGACTGGCGGGAGAGCGCATTTTCCCACAAAATCGCGCGGGTAGGGCGGGGCAGTTTCTGGTCCTGGTCGTCCCACCAGGGGCGCAGGCCGTAGCCCGCGTCGCGGTCGCTCCATTCTACCACCAATGCATCGGCCTTATCCCCGCCCATGGCGTCGATGAAATTGGCGGTGTCTTTCCCCATCTGGATGGCGGCGGACCCGGTGACAGAATTCGGATCGCCATTGGTAGCCCACATGCTGGCCACCGGCGCCACCATTGCGTTGGGCGCGGCGGTGTGGATCAGGTCCACAATATAGCGCCCAAAGCCGGCCAGGTTATTGGGATAACCGGCGACGTTCAACGCCACCGGATAGGAGGTGGGGTCATTGGCACGCACATCCACCGGATGGTGGGCGCTGTTGCTCAACTGCTGCATGTAGCCGTAGAAATCCGGCTCGATGTTGAATATGACCGGTTTCGTCCCTTTGGACTGCTGGGCCGCGCGCAGCAGTGAGGCCAGGTAGGCCTGCACCGAGGCGGCATCCTGCAGCTTGGCGGCATAATGGACCGGGTCCTCCTGGTTATCTGCGACCGTCCCAAGGATCATATAGACGGTGACCATGGGGACGAAATGACTGTTCCAGGCGTGGTTGACAAAGCGGTAGACGAAATTGCTCCCCCAGGTTTCCCAGCCGGTCGTGATGTACTGGTAATCGTAATCCCAGGGCACACCACTGGCCACCTGCCAATCTTTGGTGGGGTCTTCATCCCAGGTGTTGGAACCCCAGCCGAAATGCTGGGGGAGGACAGAGGGCACCATCCCACCCGCCGCGCCGAGGACGACCAGCGACCCCAGCGGTAGCAAGGCCTGGTGACCCTCTTTATCTGTGGCAGTGACGCCCAATTTCTGCTCGCCAGGCGGGATCGAAGAGGCGACGACCAGCGCAGCGCCGTACACGCCATCATTCGCCTGCCCGTCGTTATGGGCGCCATCGTCTGCCAGCGACACCACGCCCTGGCCGAGCGCGGTGGCATCCAGCGTCACGGAACTGACGTCCCCGGCGCCTTGCGGGTCGGTGACCTTAACTTTGACCACCAGGGTGGACTGGCCATCCGCCAGAACCGAGCGCGGGGTCAGGCTACCGTTCGCAAGCACAGGGGCATCCGCACTGGTGATGCTCATAAAGCTGATGTCATCGATATAGAACCTGGGCTGGGTGCTGCCTGCGGCGCTCTGCCAGTTGATGCGAGTGATGGTTGCATTCGTCGGGTTAATCATCACCAGCGGGACCAGGACTTCTTCCCAAGCGTTGGCTGGCGGCAGCGGGACCGGGACTTCAGGACCTTGCTGGCCCTGCCCGTTCACATCCAGATCCAGGAACAGGGTTAGTTTTTGGTTACCAGCACCACCTCCGTGCATGAAGAAACGCAGAAAAGTCGTGCCGGTGGTATCGATGCTGGCGCTGTGCAGCGACAGAGCGCCCCAGGCATCCAAGGTGACGCCGATGCTGTGGCTGCCAGCGTGGACCGGCGTCGTCGCAGCAAAATCCAGTGCGGCTCCCCATGGCCAACTATCCCAACCCGAAGCCAGGGCGTCCTCGTAAATGACGTTGGAGAACGCAGGCGCGGCAAATTCCGCGCTAACCCCAGATACGGGGTGAACATAACTGGCAAAGAGGAGCGATAGGCAAAGGATGAAGGCAAAGAGGGTTTTTGGTCGCATCGTTATTGGCTTACGAAAGGGTTAATTGAATGGCAATTGTTGGGTTTTCAGATTGTACCCTAGAGATGACTCGGCGGTTCGCGCCTTTCGAATCTGTAAAGGTTTTGGGCCCTTGAAGCCATTTTGAACCCTTCGACTTTGACCTATTTCCAATAAGAAGTGAGGCATTATTATTTTTCTTAAAATCGTATCCGTTCAATCGGTCTAAAACATGAGGGGAGAAACCGATCTAAACAGCAGGCAACAAAGAAAGGGCCGGAATACCCTGGGTAGCGGCTTGGCAGTCGACCATCAGGTAATCCAAACCATTGCGTTTCTGTTGACGCAAGGTCATCACTGCCGTCAAAACCCGCTCGATAAACAAGCTCCCGTTTTCACTTTGGGTGACGAAACTGTGCTTGCGCCAGATGACGCCTCGCCGCAAAACACGTTCTGCCGCGTAGATGGTGGGTTCCACCCACACCCTGCCAACTTGCTTTGGTTAATAAACCAGATCACATGCTTCAGCTGGCATCCAGTGGGCATCCTTGCCAACCCATTTGACATTGCAGCCAATCGGATTGGTCAGCGGTTCACTCACTGGTATTCCAGCCAAGTGCTCCTGCAAAGCGTGCTCCAGGTTGTTGACTGTCATCTTGCTGGTTTCGCGAGGATTATCTACGCCTCTGCCTGTATAGATCAGTTTGCGGTTTTGATCGAAAACGTAGAAATGGGGCGTCCGCAGTGCGCCATACGCCAAGGCCACCTCTTGGGTTTCATCGTACAAGTATTCCCAGGGGAATTTTTGTTCGGCCATCATAGATACCATATTCTCAAAATCATCATCGGGATGGGTTTGCTTGCTGTTCGCATTGATTCCCACAAATTTTACCTTTTGATTTGCAAACTTTTTGGCCGTTTGCCGGGTTACTTCATTCGATCCAAGAACGTAAGGACAATGGTTACAGGTAAAGAAAATCACCAAGACCCTGGCATCTGCAAAATCAGATAACTGGTAAGTTTTGCCATTGGTTGCCGGTAATTTGAAATCCGGCGCAAACTCTCCGATTTGTAGTGTAAAAGCCATCATAATTCTCCTTTTGGGGTTTTGAAATTGGATAAAAATTTGCCAAATAAAGGCACACCTTTTATGCCCCAACATGGTTTATAAAAAATTCAGCCTATGGTTCTTTTATTCTACCTTAAAAATGGCCGATAAGATAATTAGTCGGAATGGGGGCTTTCAGCCTTTCCGATCATCACCCAACTGAATCAGACTCAGGTGAGAGGCGTTTCTTAAGGTCCACCTCTCTTATCCCCCCCGCCCCTTCTCTCCCCGAAATGAACTTGCCGGCCATGATGGGCACGGACGGTAAAGTTCTGTTTTCACCGCCTACCCCGGCCGATCTGTGCGACATGGCCGCTTACATCAAGGCCAACCGTTCGGCAACCACACCATTTGACATCGTTATGGAAGGGCAAACCCCAGGAGACGACCCGGAAAAGGCAGCGGCCCTGGTGCGACCATACGCGGAAGCCGGCGGTACATGGTGGAACGAATCCATGTGGGATGCCCAGGACAATAACACGGCGCTGGCGCGCATCCGCCAGGGGCCGCCGAGAGTAGGGTAAAATTTGGTGGAATAATTTAAAACAGCCGCAGCACCGCCTGCGTGGCCGCGTCAAAGAGGGGGCCGGGAGCCAGGCCAAGCAGGAAGGTCGCCAGGGCAGCCGTGACGGCCGCGACGTTGATCCAGACGCCACCCTGCGCTTCAGGATTGCCTGGGCGCATGTACATCACCACGACAACCCGCAAATAATAATAAGCCGAGATCAAAGACGCCAGCAGACCCACCAGCGCCAGGGCTATCTGTCCGCTCTCGATGGCAGTGCGGAACAGGTAAAACTTACCCCAAAAACCAAGTGTCGGCGGCACGCCGGTGAAAGAAAGCATAAACACCAGCATCGCGGCGGCCAGCCAAGGGTATTTACGGCCCAACCCGGCATAATCGGCCAGCTCTAACCCCTTCCCCTCCGCATTTTCCAAGGCCACCACCACGGCCCAGGCGCCAAAACTGGCAAACCCATAGGCCATCAGGTAAAACAGGCTGGAGGCGACGGCATCCGCCGCGATTTTAGGCGCCCCATACGATACAAATGCCATAAGGATATAGCCCGCGTGGGCGATGCTGGAATAAGCCAGCATGCGCTTGATATTGCCCTGGGCAATGGCAAGCACGTTCCCCACCAGCATGGTCAGCGCAGCCAGACCCCATATGACCGGGGTCAGCGTGCCCATCAGGCTGGGGAAGGCCAAAGAAAAGATGCGCAGCAAAGCAGCAAACCCGGCGGCCTTGGTGGCTACGGACATGAAGCCACTGACCGGCGATGGCGCCCCCTGGTATACATCCGGGGTCCACATGTGGAATGGCACTGCCGCCACTTTGAAACCCAAACCCACCAGGAGCAGCCCCGCGCCGGCAATGAGCAGCGGGGTGATGGCCTTGCCGGCGGTGATGACCGCCACGATACCTTTCAAGTCGGTGTGGGCTGTTGCACCGAAGACCATGGCGACCCCATACACCACAAAACCTGAGGCAAACGCGCCCATCAGGAAATATTTGAGAGCGGCCTCTTCGGATTCGAGACGGGCGCGATTAAAACCAGCCAGAATGTAAAGCGGGATGGACAGCAGCTCCAGGGCCAGAAACACCACGATCAGATCGGCCGCATAGGCCATCAACATCATCCCGCTGATGGAAAACAAAAGCAGCACGTAATATTCACCGTGTTCAATCCCAGCGCGCTTGAGATAATCGTAGGCCAACGCAATAGCGGCCAGACCGCAGACCAGGAACAGAACGTTGAGATAGACGGCGAAGCCATCCACCGCGACCATGTTATTGAAAGCCAGGCGCGGCCGGCTGGCTTGGAATAAGGCCAGCCCAATCGATGCCGCAAGACCAAGCGCCGCCAACACGGCAATCACCCATTTAGGACGAACCCACAGGTCAATCAGGAGCAGGATCATAGCCCAGACCACCAGGAATGCAAATGGAAGAATCGCGATCAGATCGGTCAGGTTCATTTGAACACCCCCAACAATTTGTCCACCGCTGGCGTGATCAGGTCAAAGAACGGCCTGGGGTAGAGGCCAATCCAGAAGATCATGACCAACAGCGGAACCAGGGTCGCGATCTCCCGCGCAGAAAGATCTTTAAGGAGCTTGTTCTCAGGTATGGTCAAAGGGCCATAAAAGACTTTTTGGAACATGTGCAGAAGATAAACCGCCGCCAGGATCACCCCCAGGGTCGCCAGGCCAGCGAACCAGGGACTGCCCAGGGCGCGTGAATTAAATGCGCCCAACAGGATGGTGAACTCGCCCACAAACCCGTTCAAACCAGGCAGCCCCATGGAAGACAGGGTGATGATCAAGGTGAGCGCCGTCAGGACCCCCATGACCTTAGCCAGACCACCAAAAGCATCCAGGTCGCGTGTGTGGCGGCGTTCGTAGATCATGCCGACGAAGAGGAACAAGGCGCCCGTACTGAGACCGTGGTTGACCATCTGGATGATCCCGCCGCCGACCCCTTGCAGGTTGAGGGCAAACAAGCCGAGGATGACAAAGCCCAGGTGGCTGACTGAGGAATAAGCTACCAGCTTTTTCAAATCTTTCTGGGCAAACGCTACCATGGCCCCGTAGAGGATACCCACCACAGCCAGGCCTGCTATCCAGGGCGCCAGGCTGCGCGCTACGCTGGGGAAGAGCGGGATGTCCACACGCAGAAAGCCGTAGGCGCCCATCTTTAACAACACGCCTGCCAGGATGACAGAACCGGCCGTGGGCGCCTCAACATGCGCATCCGGCAGCCAGGAATGCAGCGGCCACATAGGCACTTTGATCGCGAAGGCCAGGCCAAACGCCAGGAATAACCACAACTGGGCTGTGGGCGAAAAAAGGCCGTTACCCATCAGGGTGGGCAATGAGAATGACCCTCCCGTGAGCCCCACGTAGAGAATCGCCGCCAGCATCAATATTGAACCGGCCATGGTAAAGAGGAAAAACTTGAAGGCTGCGTACACCCGGCGCTCGCCGCCCCAAATGCCAATCAAAAAGTACATGGGCACCAGGGTAAATTCCCAGAAGATATAAAACAGGACCAGGTCCAGGGAGAGGAAAACGCCGACCATACCCACTTCTAGGAGTAAGAAAAAGAGCATAAAGCCCTTAACCTGCTCCTTTACCGCTGACCAACTGGAGAGTAAGGCAATGGGTGTCAGAAAAGTAGTGAGCAAGACAAGCAGGATACTCAGGCCGTCCACACCCATGTAAAATGAGATGGGCGTGTTGGCAACGCGCAGCCAGGACTGGTTGATCACCAGTTGGGCATCCGGGTTGGAAGGCACAAAATTAACCAGGACCCAGATGGAGAGCGCGAAATCGATCAACGACGTGACCAAGGCCGTCCAGCGGATGGCTTGCTTTTGCTTCTCGTTCAAGAATAAGATGATGGCAAACCCGACCAGCGGGAAGAAAGTCACCAGGATGAGAGGAGGCAGCCCATTAAGCATAGAGCATCCTTTAGCGGAAAATAACCACAGACATAAGATAGGACATGATCACGAGCACACCTACCAGGACCATAAAAGCATAATTGCGCACGAAACCGGTTTGCAAGCGGCGCAACTTGGCTGCCGTCCAGGTGACCCCACTCGCCAGGCCCTTCGACACTCCATCGATGACGCCCAGGTCGACCGGCTGTGCCAGAAAAGTTGACAACCCGTTGAACGGGCGGACGATGGCGGCGGCATACAGCTCATCCACCCACCATTTATGCTCCATACCGGTGAAGAGGGGGCCAAGCAAGCGCTGCAGTGGGTCGATCCCCTTGCGGCCCAGCGGCTGGCTCTTGCCGTAAATATACCAGGCGATAAAAAGACCTACGAGCGCCACGGCGAGTGAAGTGAGCGCGATCACCAGGTTGAAATCTGCGGGCTGCACTTTTGGCAGAGTCTGCCCCAACCAGGTGGATAGCCAATGGGCCGGACTGGCAGAACCAAAGGGCAGGTTGATGGCGCCGCCAAAAACGGAAAGAATGGCCAGAATGACCAACGGGACGGTCATCAACGGGCGGCTTTCTTCGGCTTTCTCAGCGGCGGCTGAACGGGGGCGGCCGAAGAAGACCATCAACACCTGGCGCCCCATGTAGAAGGCGGTCAGGAAGGCAGCCAGGATCAGCAGCCAGAATATCGCCGGAGATTGGCGGCTGGCCTCGGTCAGGATCTCGTCCTTGGAGAAGAAACCCGCCAGAGGGGCAATACCCGACAGGGCCAGCGCACCGATCAGATAGACCCAGAAGGTGAGCGGCATACGCTCGCGCAGCCCACCCATATTGCGCATATCTTGCGCATCAAAAGGCACGGCCTCTGAAGCGGGATCAGCCGAGAAGTGAGGCTGGCTGTGTTTGCCGTCTTTCTTTTGCCTGGCTCCCTTTCCTTCGGGGGCATTATGGGCATGAGATGCATTGTGTTCGCCGCGTTCCATGCCAATGATCACCGAACCGGCGGAAAGGAAGAGCAATGCTTTGAAAAAGGCATGCGTCACCAGGTGGAACATACCCCCAACAAACGCGCCCATCCCCACCGCTGCTACCATGAAACCCAGCTGGCTAATGGTGGAATAAGCCAGCACCTTTTTGATATCGGACTGCCCGGCGGCGATGGTGGCTGAAAACAGGGCGGTGATGGCGCCCACCCACATGACCGCCGATTGGGCCGCCGGGACGAGGGTGTAGAGCGGCGCTGAACGCGCTACCAGGTAAACGCCCGCCGTCACCATGGTTGCCGCATGGATAAGGGCCGAAACAGGGGTAGGACCCGCCATCGCATCCGGCAGCCAGACAAACAAGGGCAGTTGAGCCGATTTGCCTGCCACGCCCAACAGCATGAACAGGGTGATGACCAGAATCGCCCCAGGCGCTGCCTGGGCGATCTGGGGAGCCTTGCTAAAAATAGTATCAAAATCCAGGCTGCCAAACCACCCAAACAACATAAACAAGGCGATCAATACGCCAAAATCACCGATACGATTGACAATGAAGGCCTTCTTACCCGCGTTGGCATTGCCAATGCCGTCTTTGCCTTTTTCATACCAAAAACCGATCAATAAATAAGAGCATAACCCAACGCCTTCCCAACCGACAAACAGCATGAGGTAATTACCCGCGCTGACCAGGATCATCATCGCCACGATAAACAGGTTGAAATAAATGAAAAAGAGCCGGTAGCGCGATGGATCGCCATTGTGGCGTACGTCCTCGTGCATGTAACCGATGGCATAAATGTGGATCAAGGCGCCTACACCTGACACCACCAGCATCATCAGTACGGAGAGGGTATCCACGCGGAAAACCCAGGCAAGTTGCAAACTGCCAAGGGTGATCCAATCGGCCAGTGGGACGGTAACCGCGCCAGGTTGGTAGTAAAGGAAAAGCGCCAGGAGTACCGCCACACAAAATGCCAGACCGGAAGCCAGACTGGCAACCGTTCCAACGGCTTTCTCCCCCAACCATTTACCCGCCAACAGGTTGATCAACATGCCAGCCAGGGGCAAGAAAACTACTAAAGGAACCAAAGATACAGCGCTGGTCAAATTCATAAAGCTTTACCCCTTCAGACTATTCAACTGGTCCACATCAATGGTCTGCTTGCTACGGAAAATAGCCACCATCAAAGCCAGCCCCACAGCCACTTCGGCTGCCGCCACAGTCATCACGAAAAAGACGAATAGCTGGCCATTTAGCGTCTGGTAATATCGCGCGAAGGCCACAAAGGCCAGGTTGGCGGAATTGAACATCAATTCCAGCGACATGAAGATGACGATGGCATTGCGGCGGATCAGCACACCGACGATACCAAGGACAAACAACACGGCGGACAAGCCCAAATAATAGGTAATCGGGACCATAACTGTTCTCCTAAGTGTTTTTCCCCTAGCCGCGCTTCTCTTTTTTGGTCAGCACAATGGCCCCAATCAACGCGACGAGCAGAATGACTGAAGTCACTTCAAAAGGCAGGCTGTATTGGGTGAACAAGGCCATGCCCACATCCACGGGGTTGCCGAAGTTGGCCGCCGGAGTCTGAAGGGGCGGCTGGCTTCCCCCTTTAGTCAGCAGCACCGCCGCCGTTTCCATCAGGACGACCGCCGCCAGAATGATCACTGCCGGCCGCTGCCAGCGCAGGTTCCCGCCTGTGGGCAGCTTTTCCGCGCCCAAAAGCATGATCACAAACAGGAACAGGATCATGATTGCCCCGGCATACACAGTCACCTGAGAAAAGGCGATAAAAGGCGCGCCCAAGACCAGGTAGAGCACAGCGATGGAAGAAAAATTCAGGATCAAGAACAAAGCGGCATACACCGCGTTGCGATTGATCAGCATCAGAACCGCCGTGACCACTGCCACCAGGGCCAGGAACAAGAATAGGATTAAATTCAAGTTCATAGCAGGTCTCCCTAATTCACCGGGTCTTTCATTTCAGGGACTGAACGGGTATAAATACCCGCTTCAACCTTCTGCGGGGTGGGCTTTCCACCATCCGGGACCGGGTCTAACAACATATCTTTGGTGTAAATGGCTTTGGCCCGCTCGACAAAGGAAAGCTCGTAGTTATCTTCGAGGATGATCGCTTCCGTGGGGCAGGCATCTTCACAAAAACCGCAGAAGATGCAGCGCAGCATATTGATTTCGTAAGTGCTGGCGTAGCGCTCGCCCGGCGAAAAACGGTTCTCATCTGTATTTTCCGCCGCCTCCACGAAAATGGCATCCGAAGGGCAGGCGGCGGCGCACAAAGAACAACCGATACATTTTTCCATACCGTTATCATAGCGTTTGAGCACGTGCCTTCCGCGGAAGCGGGTTCTCACCGGGCGCTTGACTTCCGGATACTGGACCGTCACCGGTTTTTCAAACATTGACTTAAACGTCGTCCACATACCACGCATCATGGGTAACATTATTTACCTCCTAACACAACCAGCCCGACCGCCGTGAGGATCACGTTAAGTAATGCCAGCGGGAAGAGGATCTTCCACCCGAAGGTCATCAGGCGGTCATAACGAATGCGGGGTGAGGTAGCCCGCAGCCAGATCAAGATAAACAGGAACAACGCAACCTTGATGAACAGATAGATCGGGCCAAGCGCGGGGACCTGGTCAACAAATGGACCCAGGTAGCCGCCCATAAACACCGTGGCGCCGATCATACACACCGCGATCATTTTAATATATTCCGCCATGAAGAACAGGGCAAATTTCATCCCAGAATATTCGGTATGGTAACCCGCGGTCAGTTCTTGCTCGGCCTCAGGCATATCAAAAGGCGCGCGGTTAACCTCTGCAATGGTCGCGATGGTGAAGATAATGGCCCCTAAGGGTTGTAAAACAATAAACCACAATGGGCGCTGTGCATTGACGATATCGACCAGGCTCATCGAGCCGGCGATCATCACCGGTCCGACAAAAGAAAGCCCGAGGGCGATCTCATAGCTGATCATTTGAGCCGTAGAACGCAAACCGCCCAGCATGGCATATTTGTTATTGGATGACCAACCCGCCAGGGTAATGCCGTAAACAGAAACGCTGGTGATGGAAAGGATGTACAGAACACCGATGTTGATGTCCGCCAGGTGCAGTTGGATCGTTCGCCCAAAAAGGCTGACCGCTGTGCCCCAGGGAACAACCGCCGTGATGACCAGGGCTGGCATTACGGTGATGACCGGAGCGAGGATAAAGATTAACTTATCCGCCTTAGCCGGGATGAGCTCCTCTTTGAAGATCAGCTTGATCCCGTCCGCGATGGGCTGCAAAAAACCGAGTGGGCCGGCACGGTTGGGTCCAATACGCACCTGCATGCGAGCTAACACCTTACGCTCATACAATGTGGTATAAGCAAAACCACCGGTCATCACCAGCAGGATCAACACCGATTTGATGATCCATTCCAATATCATAGCAGGTTCCATAAACCATCCTTGTAACTATCCCAGATCGATCTAAATCCGGACTTGTTCCAGGCTGGGCCTTGCAGCAGGCTAAGCCCGGCCGCAGTGTCAACCTGCTTGCTTAATCTTGCGGGGCCAGGCGCACTTTAACCGGGGCTGTCACCGGCAAGCCCACACTGCGCGGGGCCAGAACGACGCCTTGCGGGACGGTTGGATCCAGGGCGATCTGCACAGTGCAGGTGGCGCCAACGATCGTCATGATCGCTGCTTTTCCATCCGCCAAATTGAGATCAGCCGCGGAAGATGGGTTCATAAATACCATTCCTACTTTCGCCAAACGGCGATGGAGCAGCGTCGTGGGCAGCAAGGTTTGCCCGCGGTCGTACAAGCGCGTCACCGGCACTGCCAGGAGCGAGGGCCCATCCAGCTCACTGGCGAACGAAGCAGAAGCAGCGTCCGCTTGGACGGGCTTAGCCGCTTCAAGGGTAGCATCCGTGGTCGCTAAAGCAGCGTCTTGGACCAGTGGAAGCTGGCAGCCCAGACCCTGGGTATTATCGTAAATCGTCCCGGCGTAATTAACGTCATTGCGGCCGACATCCGGCCACTGCGGGGCTGTCTGGCTGATGGTCTGATAGGACAACCCGGCATAAGCTGGAACTCGCCCGGCCGCCTGGGCAAAAACTGATGAGGCAGAGGATCCTGCCAGAGTCAAACCCAGCAGGCGCGCCAACTGGGCAATAATCACAAAATCAGCGCGACCACCCGGGCGGGGTGGAACTGCCGGGAAATAACGCTGCACGCGGCGTTCACCGCTGGTGAAAGTGCCTTCCCGTTCGGTGTATGCCTGCACGGGCAAAACCACATCGGCCCTCTTAGCAGTTTCGGTCAGGAAAAGCTCTTGCACCACCACGAAGCCGGCCTGTTCCAATGCCGCCGCCAGAACAGGGTTATCGCCCGCCGGGTCGGCCGCAGCCACCAGAACGGCGCCAGACTTCTCCAGCGAGTCCGCTAAGGTCTGATCCGGGCGAAAGCCCATATCCCATGCGCCCTGTGTATTGGCCGCTGACCAGACGCCGACCAGTCCATTATTGGGTTTCCCGGTATGCCCGGTCGCCACTAGCAAGTCAGCGCACGCCTGAGCCAGGGCCTTTGAGCCAGGCAACCCGAGGCCCTCACTGCCGAAGAAAACCACACTGTTCTCGGCTTGAGCGAAAGCCTTTGCAGCCTTAGAGATGGCGCTGCCATCCTCAGACCCAACCGCAGCCCCTGCCAGCGCCTTGATCGTGTTGACTTCTGCGCCGTAAGCATAACGCAGGCTGTGCGTCGCAACGCGGTCCAGCTTGGTATCGCGAGGGTTAACCACCACAAGAGCCGCTCCCCGTTCAGCAGCCTGTTTGACGCGCAGCCACCAGATCGGGGCCTCCTCTTCCAGATCGCACGCCACCACCAGAATGGCGCTGGTCTTTCCGAGGTCGCCAAGGTTGCTGCCCTGGCTGAGACCATACCGGGCGGTCAGGTCGCCGCCGCCCATGGCGCTATACAGAACCGACCGGCCGCCTTGGGCAGCCGCTAACTGGCTTAATTGATACAGGTCCTCATTTGCCAGACGCCCGCCCGCCAGCGCAAGCAGGTCGCTGCCGGCATCCTTAATATGACTGGCAGCCAGTTGCAGCGCAGCTTCCCAGGTGGTCGGGACCAACTGGCCGTCCTGGCGGATCAACGGTTGGGTCAGGCGCTGGTCACTCTCTGTAAAATGATAACCAAAACGGCCCTTGTCGCACATCCAGATCTCATTGACGGCCTCATTCTGGCGCGGCATGGCGCGCTTAATCACCATTTTACCGGCTGAACCGGCTTCTCGGCGCACGTTGTAAGTTATATTGCAGCCTACCGGGCAGTGAGTACACAATGAAGCAGCAGCCATAAGCTCCCAAGGGCGCGCCCCGAAGTGAAAATCGACGGTCGTCAGAGCTCCTACAGGGCAGATATCGGTCGTGTTGCCCGAGAAATACGAATCAAAACCGGGCTCTGAATACGTGCGGATCTCCAGGCTCCGGCCGCGCCGGTAGAAGCCGATCACCGGGTCGTCTGCCACTTTTTCCTGGAAACGGACACAGCGCGCACACTGGATGCAGCGCTCACGGTCGAGGTAGATCAAATCGCCCAAAGGAACGTGCTTCTCCAGGTGTATTTTTTCGTCGTAAACGAAACGGCTTTGCCCTGAGCCATAACGCATGGTCAGGTTCTGCAGTGGGCATTCGCCCCCCTTATCACACACCGGGCAGTCCAAAGGATGAGACGTGAGGATAAACTCCACCACATCCTTGCGCGCAGCCTTGACCGCATCACTTGAGGCGAGCACCATCATGGCTTCCGAAACGGGCGTGGTGCAGGCGGTTTCCAGCTTGGGACCAAACGTAATTTTGATGGCTCCGTCCGCATCACGCTGGAACTGGCCAGTAGCGCGGTCCAGGATCGGCCGCCCAATCTCAACCAGGCACATGCGGCACATTCCCACCGGTTCCATCTTGGGATGGAAGCAAAATACAGGGATATCGATCCCCATCTTCCGGGCAGCATCGACAATCAACGTGCCCTCCGGCACGGTTATTTCTTGCCCATCGATGGTCAAGGTTACCTGTTTTGGCATCAATTAACTCCGCTCACACGAAACTGTAACTCCTCAATATAGAGGGGGTGCGGGGTGTTGTGGGTGGGCGAAGCCCACCCACAACACCCCGCTTTCCCCTAATTATTGAGAGGAAACGCGAAAATCTTCTGCAAACTTATCGACCCCCGACAGGACGGCGGAAATGGAAAACTCACCCAGCGGGCACAGACATTTATTGCGGATCTGTTTGGCCACGGTCACCAGTAAATCCACATCCTGGCCCGAACAACCATCCGCCAGCATCCGGTCGAGAATATGGTCCATCCAGTAAGTGCCTTCTCGGCATGGTGTGCACTTTCCGCATGACTCATGGCGGAAGAAATGCACGGTTTTATGCAGTAGCCACTGCATATTGATCGAGTCATCCACCACTATCACCGAAGCAGACCCAAGCATCGAACCAATAGCCGCCACCGATTCATAGTCCATGGGGGTATCCAGGGCAGCCTCTGTGGCTTTGATCACCGCCGAAGATGCCCCTGCGGGTAAAATGGCCTTGATGGCGTGCCCATTCAGGATGCCGCCGCCGCATTCATAAATTAATTCGCGGAAAGTGGTACCCAGGGGCAGCTCATAATTTCCCGGCCGGTTGACACAGCCCGACAGGCTGAATATTTTCACCCCCGGGCTCTTTTCAGTACCGCACATATGGAACCAATCGGAGCCGTGGTCCAAAATCGGCGGGAGATTGGTCAGAGTTTCAACATTGTTAATCACCGTGGGGCGGTTGTACAACCCGGCGACAGCCGGGAAGGGGGGACGCAAACGCGGCTGGCCCAGTTTGCCTTCGATCGACTCGAGCAAGGCCGTTTCTTCCCCGCAGATGTAAGCCCCTGCGCCTAAATGGACGAACAGGCGTAGTGAATAGGATGTGCCGAACAGGTTATTGCCTAAGAACCCGGCAGCTTCAAGCTCATCAATTTTTTTCTCCAACGACTGGCCGATCTGCCAGAATTCCCCGCGTATATAGGTGTAACCCACGTTGGCCTGAGCGGCATAACAAGCAATCATCAGCCCTTCAAGGAACTGGAACGGGTTGCCTTCCAATATTTCGCGGTCTTTGAACGTCCCAGGCTCCGATTCGTCACCGTTGGCGACCACATAATGGGGCCAGAGGGTGTTGGGCAGGAAAGACCATTTGACGCCGGTGGGAAAACCAGCCCCACCCCGACCACGCAGGCCCGAATTTTTGACCTCACTGATCACCTGCTCCGGTTTCATGGTGGTTACCGCTTTTTTATACGCCTCAAAGCCGCCATTTTGGCGGTAGACATCCAGCTCGTTCAGATTGGGAATGTCACGGTGGCGGAGCAGAATCATTTCACTCATGCACCAGCCTCCTTCCCAGCGGCGCGCAGCGTGTTAACCAAGGCCATGGCCTTTACCTCAGTCATGTTTTCATGGTAAACGATCTCGCCATCACCCTGCACCTGGAACATCGGCGCGTGGTCGCAGCCGGCCAGGCAGGTGACTTCTTCGATGGTGATCAAGCCGTCAGCAGTGGTCTCACCCAGGCGGATGCCCAGGTTGGTACACATTTTTTGCAGAAATCCCTCTGCGCCGCGCATGGCACAAGACAGATCGGTGCAAACCTGCAAGCGATATCGACCGCCCGGTCGATCGTGAAACAGGGTGTAATAACCAACAATTGAAGCTACCTCGGTCACTTGCATTCCGGTGATTTCACCCACATCTTCCATCGATTCTTTGGTCAGGTAACCCAGCTTGTTTTGGGCGAGGTAAAGCAAAGGCATGACCGCCGACCGCTTTTGATCGGAGGGGTATTTACCCAGGATCTTTTGCACTTCAGCAGGGTAATCGGCAATCAAAACATTCATCGATCGGCATCTCCTAAGACGATATCCACACTGCCAATAATCCCGACCAGGTCGGCCACAAAATGGCCACGCGACATCAACGGCATGGCCTGCAAATTAACAAAGGAGGGGGTACGGAAGTGAACACGGTACGGTTTGGGACCGCCGTCGCTCTCCAGAAAAACCCCCAGCTCTCCGCGCGGCGATTCGATGGCGGTGTAAACCGAACCCACAGGAGGTGTGAAGCCTTCAGTCCACAGCTTAAAGTGATGGATGAGAGCCTCCATGCTCGTACCAATTTCTGACCGTGGCGGAGGCACGTACTTGCGGTTGTTACTGCGTACCGGGCCAGACGGGAGGCTATCCAATGCTTGCCGGATGATGCGCAAGGATTGGCGCATCTCCTCAACCCGCACCAGATAACGCGCGTAAATATCACCGCCGGTCTGGGTGGGAATATCAAAGCTGTACTGCTCATAACCGCTGTAAGGGAGGTCTTTACGCAAGTCATACGCCAACCCGGACCCACGGATCACAGGGCCAGTCAAGGCGTATCGGAGACAGTCTTCGACGGAAATTATTCCGATCTTGCGCGTGCGGTCAAGGAAGAGCGGGTTTTTGGTCAGCAAAGACTCGTATTCATCCACACGGGCCGGCATAATTCCAAGAAAATCGCGGACAACTCCGTCAAATTCAACCGGTACATCGCGCCAGACCCCGCCAGGACGAATATAGGTCGTCATCATGCGCTGCCCGGAAACCAGCTCGAAGATATCCAGAATCATCTCGCGCTCGCGCATCGAATACAAGAAGACCGACATGGCAGCCAGGTCCAGGGCGGAGGTGCCGATCCAAACCAGGTGGGATTGGATGCGCGAAAGTTCGGTGAGGATCACGCGCAGAGCCATAGCACGCGGCGGAACATCCAGCTCTGCCAGCTTTTCGATCGCCAGGCAGTAGACCAGGTTGTTGCCGATGGTAAACAGGTAATCCAGGCGGTCGGTCATCACTTCGGCCTTCTGGTAGGTTTTGGACTCCATATTTTTCTCAACCCCGGTATGCAAGAAGCCGATATCCGGGATCAAGTTGACCACAATTTCGCCATCCAACTCAACCAGCAAGCGCAATACGCCGTGGGTGCTGGGATGCTGTGGACCCATATTGAGGAGCATGGTCTCGCCGGTGAGAGCGCGTTCTGATACCAGGTGGGTCATTCCTGCCAACAACCCATTATCTGAGGAATTGGTCATCACGTCTATTCCTTATTTTTTAGCGGCAGGCTTGCGCAGGTTGATCTCAGCGAAATTAAAAGTAAACTGGACTTCTTCGTAACCGAGCGGGTAATCTTTGCGTTGCGGGAAACCTTCCCAATCCTGTGGCATAAGGATCCGGCGCAGATCGGAATGGCCGTCAAAGCGGATGCCAAACATATCCCAAATTTCGCGTTCTTGCCAGTTTGCGACCGGGAAAACACCTTCGATGGTCGGGAGGGATGGCGCATTGCCCACCAGGGGCACGCACAGGCCCATGATAAGCCTGTCGGTCATGGAGCGCAGGTGATAAACCACATGAAACCGCGGCTCGGTCTGAGGCCAGTAATCCACCGCGGTTTCATTAACCAACATATTGAAACCGAATTCATCGCGCAAAACACGGCAGACGTCAACAATTTTTGCCGGCGAGACCAGCAGGTTGACCTCATCACGAAATTCAGAGATCGAGAGGTCGAACCGATCCTTGAGGGCATTTGCAACAGGTTGGAGTTTTTCGTTCATACACATCCCATGTCTGCATCACGGTGAAATGAAGCCAGATCAGCTCCATTTGGCCAGTTTTTCGTGGTTGATCTTGTCGTGCAGGGTCATCACCCCGTGGATCAACCCCTCCGGGCGGGGCGGACAGCCAGCCACATAGACGTCGACCGGAACAATTTCATCCACACCCTGGACGACCGCGTAATTGTTAAACACACCACCGCAGGAAGCGCAGTCGCCCATGGCAATGACCCACTTGGGGTCTGGCATCTGGTCGTACAGGTTGCGCACCACTGGCGCCATTTTACGGCTGACGCGCCCCGCGACAATCATCAGGTCCGATTGGCGAGGGCTGGCGCGCATCAGCTCCATCCCAAAACGGCTCATATCATAATTCGCAGCTTGAGCCGACATCATTTCGATTGCACAACAAGCCAGACCAAACAGCATTGGCCACATCGAATTGGTACGCGCCCAGTTAACCGCTTGTTCAAGGGTCATCGTCACAATGCCCATGTTCCCGACTTTTTGCTCTATTCCCATTCCAATGCTCCTTTCTTCCAGGCATAAATATAACCAACCAGTAAGATCACAATAAAAACGAGCATCTCAATCAGAGCAAACCACCCCAACTTCCTGAAAACGACCGCCCAGGGCAGAAAAAAGACGATTTCAACATCGAATAAGATGAATAAAACCGCGATCAGGTAATAGCGCACCGACATGCGGCGCGTGCCCGGACCGTATGGGTTCATCCCAGATTCGTACGGCTGGCTTTTACGCTCAGTGGGACGGTGCGGGCCGAAGCTGTGCCCGAGGGCGATAACCGCAAAGGCTAACGCCAGGGAAAGGAAGATCAAGATGGAAATGGGGAGGTATTCTATCAGCATAGATATTCCCTACATATAATATCCAATTTCTGGGCATAGTATAACACAGGTGGTAAATTTCACAAACGAAAAAGCAAAGCCTGTCGCAGGTTATCCTTTTCATTTCGCTACTGCTCAGGGCCATGTAGAAAAGACAACTTTCTTCGCATGGTTGAGTAGACCCTTCATTTCCTGGCCTCACGGATAAATCGAGGTAGGAGTAGGTTGAGTGGGTGGAGGTTGATAGGGCGGTTGGGCCGGCGCCGGCGTTCGAGCTGGATTTGGCAATTTGGGCGTAGGCGGCAATCCGGTGGCCGTGTGGGTGTCCGGTGGATTTGTACGGGTCGGCGGAACAGGCGCGGCCGATGGGCGCGGTTTCTGGGTGGGAATGGCGGTATAGGTCTTCGTATGGACGATAACCGGCGGCGTTAAGGTCAGAGAATGAGGGATCACAGTCAAGGTTGGTGACGCAGCCTGGCTGACCGCGGTCTGGGAAGGACCCAAAGTCGTGGGCGACGTTGGAGTTGAAATTGGACCGCCAATTGACGCCGTACGAGAGGCTGGCGCCAGCGTAGCGGTTCCTACGAAGATCTGGGTTGGGGCGGTCGTTCCACCAGGCAGAGTGATCAGAGGCACGGGCGTTTTCAGGCTGTTGATAAACGCATCCAGGCGCCCAGCCACGTCGGCAGCCCCACCCCTATCAGAGAGCGCATTGCCCACCAGGTTCATTTGCATTGGGGGTATCGAGTTGGTCATAGGATCTTTTGCGTAATTGGCTTTCAGCAAGGAGTGTAATGACACCGGCAGCAACTGCAGGATACGTTGATCAACCTGGCCTGACAAAACCAGAAATATAAACCAACCAATAGGCAGATTAATCGTAACCCCTCAATAAAGAGGGGTGCGGGGTGTTTTAGGGAGCAAATGGTAAACCCGCAATTCTTCGGCTTTACCCTTCACCGCATAAGACCCCAGCGGAACCCACTAGAATTGCTCGCGATATCCACCCAGGGCCAGATAGGTGGAGTCGCTGACAATCACACCGCTGGTCTCCAACACTTGCCACCTGAGGCTCTCAAGCCGCTGAGTCGGATTAACTGTATCACCAATAATTGTATAATGCAATCGGTCCGAGGCGCCCAGGCCGCCCGCGGTAATGACCCTGGTAATGATGCCGATGCCGCTAAATAAGGGAGGTTCATTGCTTGCGCTGCAATGCTGGTTCAAGGCACACAGGGTAGCGTACATTTCCATCGCCGCCTGGCAGGCGGCGTAGGCGCTTAGCTTGGGGCTGGTCATAGGCCGCAAAATCCAAAAAATGCCGGCATGGCATCCCTGTTATCGTCCGAATTGTTTGGTTGGAAATTGGCTT
>DAIQPZ010000261.1:0-2832 GCA_036787065.1 Anaerolineaceae bacterium | reverse complement strand
CGCCCTGACCAGGGCGCGGATGGAGCCTGGGGCAGGCGCCGGGGCGACCCGCCCTTGAAGATTGGCGCCTTGGTAGACCAGGATGGGTCGCCCTTACGGTTACGGTCGTGAATATCCATCTACTTTTCGCTCCAGCGTCATGCCGAACTTTTCGGCAACTTTTTGTGATGCAATATTCTCCGGGTCAATCATGCAAATCAGACGTGGATTATTTAACTTCTCGAAACCATCCTGCGCCAGTGGTTTGGCCACTTCTACTTCCTGCTGCCCTTCTATTGTCCAAGGGAGTAACCCATAACGGCCAATGATCTTGCCTGTCTCTTTTTCGAGGATGATGGCCATTGCGCCAGTCAGCTTAACCGCCGCGTTTACCCAGGTTATGATCGAGCTGGTAAAGGCTGCCCACGCTGGAACCGATTTTGTTGAGCATATTCAGGATCTGCGAAGCGTTCTTTTCTTCCTCGACCTGCTCGGTGATGAACCACTGCAAAAATATCTGGCTGGCCACGTCTTTTTCGGCAAGCGCCAGGGTGTAAATGGCATTAATCAGCCCGGTCACCTTTTGCTCGTGTGTGTAAGACTGCTGAAAGATATCCTTGGGTGATTCAAAATCCACCGGCGGCTGGGAGATGGCCTGCAAAGCTACCTTGCCGCCCCGATCCAGGATGTGGGTGTAAAACTTCATAGCGTGAGCCTGCTCCTCCCTGGCTTGCACCTGCATCCAGGCGGCGAAACCGGGCAGATTGGCCGATTCGAAATAGGCCGACATGGATTGGTAGAGGTAGGCGGAATACATTTCGTGGTTGATCTGGTTGTTCATGCTGTCTGAAATAGCTTTGCTGATCATGGTGTACACTCCTTAACGATCATAATGGAAAAGAGAACTCGAATGGAACGGTTGATCGAATGAAACGAATGATTCCAAAATACTGGATCCATTTTTATCTCACATTCGTTAAATTCGTCTATTCGTATCATTCGTGTTCTCCTTACAAGGTCCATTGCGCGGTGGCTTTAACCCGCTCGGCCTGGCTCATCGCCGCCAGGATCTTGACTTCGGCCAGGTTCAGACCCAGGCCTTGCGCAACCCGGCTGCCGTATTCCTGGTCGGCCAGGAAAAACAGGGCTGTCTGGCGGAGCTGTAAGCGCTTTTGGGCGTTGCACAGGTGGCTGGCGATATTCTCAACCAGGTGCGCCCGATCGATGTCGGTCATGACATGACGGTACAGATCGCCGGCCTGGGAGAAATCATCATTGGGGTGGGTGAAAGGTTGGCGTTGAGCCATCCCGACCACGATTGTGGCAGGATCGGCCGAAGTAGGATCCGGCTCGGGCCCGTTGAAGCTGTTGGGGTAATAATTCGGGGCGCCATCGACATTGCCAAATACCATAGCGCCATCGCGCTGGTAGTGGGCGGCCTGAACCCCTTTGGGTGAATTGATCGGCAGGGAAGCATAATTGGTACCCAGGCGGTAGCGATGGGTGTCGTTATAGCTGAACAGGCGCCCCTGCAGCATCTTATCCGGCGACGGGGCAATCCCAGGTACAAAGTTGGCGGGTGAAAAAGCGGACTGCTCGACTTCGGCAAAATAGTTATCGGGATTGCGGTTCAACACCATTCGGCCGATCGGGATCAGCGGGTAATCGGCGTGCGGCCAGACCTTGGTCACGTCGAAGGGATCGAAGCGGTAATGCTCGGCCTGCTCGGGAGTCATGATCTGTACGTGCAGAGTCCAGGCAGGAAAATCACCGCGCCGGATGGCATCGAACAGGTCACGCGTGGCGTGATCGGGGTCGCTGCTCTTCATGCGGTCGGCTTCCAGGCGGGTCAGGTTTTCCACGCCCTGCGCGGTCACGAAATGGTACTTGATCCAGACGAATTCACCCCTGGCGTTATACCACATGAAGGTGTGGCTGCCGAAACCTGGCATGTTGCGGAAGGTGCGGGGCGTGCCCCGGTCAGAGAAAAGGATGGTCACCTGGTGGATCGATTCCGGGGTGAGGGATAAGAAATCCCAGAACATATCGGGGTCCTTCAGGTTGGTTTGGGGGTTGCGCTTCTGGGTGTGGATGAAATCGGGGAATTTCAAGGGATCGCGGATGAAGAAGACCGGCGTGTTGTTTCCCACCAGGTCGTAGTTACCTTCTTCGGTGTAGAACTTAACCGCGAAACCGCGCGGGTCGCGCTCCGCGTCGGCGGAACCTTTTTCACCCCCCACCGTGGAAAAGCGCACAAATAAATCGGTTTTCTTACCCACAGACGAGAATAATTTAGCGCGGGTATAGGTGGACACGTCCGCGGTCATCTCAAAATAACCGTGCGCGCCGGCCCCCTTGGCGTGCACCACCCGTTCTGGGATGCGCTCGCGGTCGAAGTGGGCCAGTTTCTCGGTGAGATGGATATCTTGCATCAGGATCGGGCCAGGGTTCCCCGCCGTCAGGCTGTTCTGATCGTCCGGCACCGGTGCGCCAAAATTGGTTGTGAATTTTTTTGCCATACAAATACCTCCTTAAAAATTCATTGAGACTAAAACGGATCAGGATGGAACGGTAAGACACAGTTCATACTTATCCTGCTGATACAGCCTCGCTTACCTGGCGCGCCAAACACTCGGGGCATACCCCGAAAAAATCAACCCGCTGGTTGAGGATCTGGTAGCCGTATTTCAGTGCCAGCTCGCGCGATAAGCCGTCCAGCCGGTTGAGTTCAGGGTCGATGATGCGCTGGCAGCGCACACAGATCAGGTGTGGATGCGGGTAAGGTTTGTTGCCGTCGTAACGGCTGCTCTCATTTGCAAAGCCCAACTCGAGGATCTCCCCCTCCTCCTTCAA
>DAIQPZ010000260.1:0-2864 GCA_036787065.1 Anaerolineaceae bacterium | reverse complement strand
CACATCGATCAGTTCACCTGGCTGAACACCTAACCCTTGTACGAGCCGTTGAGCAATTTTTGCCACTTTTGTTCCATGATGCTCCTCTGGTTTTAATTTTACAGTTAAAAAATCGACCGGCAAGGGTGAAATGCCGCAAAATATATCAGGAGGATCGGAAGGGTGTGTACACACAGAACAATTCTGTAAACTGAATGGCGGTTGATGCATGGGCCGCCACCTATTGGGGGATGTAATAAGCCATGAATTGTTCCAGCAGATCCGGTAACGGGACGACCTCCTGGTCATTCAGTTTAAACATAGTTGCCAACTTTTTAAACAGGCCGTCCGCGGAGGCTGCGACCTCAGCCAGGTTGATTTGTTCTGCCGTTTCACGGGTATTAAAAAGAACCCGGCAGGCTTCGTTATAACTCCGGCTTCGGAGTAACTCCCGTTGTCCGCGTTCAGGCGTCCCATGACTAAGATTAACCGGCAGGAAGTTTCGGATGGCGGTGTATTTCCGCGTCCCTGAAGCTGGACAAGCACTGCCTGACTTCCGCGATTATGGGTCGCGTGTTACCCCCTACCCTCCAAAGTAGTTACGAGTCTTAAATTAATGTCAAGCGGAGATGCTTTCCTAGAACATGGGCAGCTCGATCCATCGTCTGCAATGTGACCGATTCGTTTTCCGGGTCAAGCAGCCGGTCTAGAGAAGCCCGGCTGGTTTCCATTCGGCGAGCCATTTCAGCCTTACTTAATTGCTGCTCTTCCATTAACTGGGAAAGGCGTATTGCTAATACGCGTTTAACTGCTACCCTTTCGGTTTCTTGCAGGACACCCTGCTCTTCCAGAAAACTATCAAAATCACTACCGATAAATCGATTGGCCATTACTCACCTCTCAACTGTGTTAATCTTTTACGGACCAGTCTTAGATCATCTTGCGGTATTTTCTGACTCTTTTTGGCCATACAATGCAGAAGGATCATCAGGTTTCCATCAATCGTGAAGAATGTCCGGGCAATCCCAAATGACAAATTTGTAGTTCGTACTTCCCACAGATTATTTTCAATCTTCTCCACTAATGGCATACCCATCGGCCAGCCAAATTGAACAGTTTTTATATCTTCACCAATGGTCGTGCGATCTTCAGGGCGAAGAGACTTGAGCCATTCTCGGACGGGCTCGTTGCCTGCCAGTGTTCTGAAAAATTTTATGGTAAGTAATGGCTCATTATCCATAGGCTCAAGTGTACCAATATTGATGCACATTGTCAATTCTCGCTGACATTCTCGCTAACATACTCGCGATGGCCTCGAAGCTGGCTGACAATTGGGGTGAAATCCATAATAAAAATGCTCGCGTAAACGCGAGCATTTTTATTATGGGGTGGCTGATGGGGGTCGAACCCACAACCCTCGCATCCACAGTGCGATGCTCTGCCATTGAGCTACAGCCACCATATCCACTTGACGGCAATTATTTTATCACGAAGGGTTGGCCCCCGCAAGGATCTGTCGTATAGTGGTCGCCGCCTGCTCCTGTGGGACGGTCTGCTGGGTGCGTTGGGCCAGGTTTTTCACCGTCACCTGGCGCGCCGCGGCCTCGTCCGGACCGATGATCACCACCACCTGGATCCCCATCTTATCCGCGAACTTCAATTGTTTGGGCAGCTTGACCGGCTCTGCGTAGGTAATCACGGCCATCCCGGCCTGGCGCAATGCGGCTGAAACTTCCAGCGAAGCCGGCATACAGCCATCGTCGAACACCGTCACCAGCACCTGGGCGGGGCAGGCTGCCAGCTTGGGCAGGTGACCGTATTTTTCCAGCACCAGGGTGATCACCATGTCGCCCATGGCGAAACCCACCGCCGCCATCGGGTCGCCGCCCACGTCATCCACCAGCTTATCGTAGCGACCGCCGCCAAAGATGGCGCGGAACTCCCCGTCCTGGTCGCGCGCTTCGAAGACCGTGCCGGTGTAATAATCCAGCCCGCGGATGACCTGCGGGTCGAAGACCACGTAATCGCTCACGCCAAGGCACTCGACCGCCTTGAAGAAGCGCACCATCCCGGGCGATTTTTGCCAGAGCAGGTGGTCCTCCAGTAAAAGCTTAAGCGCCTCCAATTGGAGCGCCGAAAGCCCTACCTTATCCAGGGCATAGATTTCCCAATCCGCCGCGCTCATTTTATCCCGCCGGTCGATCAGCTTGAACACGCCCAGTTTCAACTCAGCCGGAATGCCGGTCGCCAGCAGTTCGCCGTCCATCAAACCGCGGTTGTTTACCCGGATTGAAATTTCTTTGGGGCTTAACCCCACCGATTTGAAGAAGTTGGCCCCAATCGCCACGATCTCGGCGTCTGCCTCGGGAGAGTCCACACCGATCAGGTCGATGTTCCACTGGAAGAACTCGCGCGCGCGCCCTTTTTGCGGCTTCTCGTAACGCCAGAAGGGGCCAAAAGACCACCAGCGCACCGGCAGGGTCAATTCACCCTGGCGTTGGGCGATCATCCGGGCCAGGGTCGGGGTCAGCTCAGGCCGCAGGGTAATTTTCTCACCGCTGCGGTCTTCGAGGACAAAGTTTTCTTTGACCAGCTCCTCACCCGACTTGGCAATGTAAAGCTCCAGCTTTTCCAGGTAGGCCCCGTCGTATTCCTGGTAACCAAACGACTCGGACACCTTGCGCATGGCCTGGTAAAGCCAGGTGTGGATGCCGCGTTCCTCCGGGTAAAAGTCGCGCGTGCCTTTTACCGCTTGTATGATAGCTTTCATACTCTCTCACTTCCTTTTATTTCTAAGGCGTTAAAAGGCCATCTTCCTCCCCTCCCCGTTTTTCCGGGGAGGGGCCGGGGGAGAGGTCGTCCTTACAAACCTTAGCAAAATTTTA
>DAIQPZ010000107.1:0-9190 GCA_036787065.1 Anaerolineaceae bacterium | reverse complement strand
CGTACCCACAAAAGTATCTAAAGTGCAGATGCCGGCAGCGGGCAGTGCGGCGTTAGAAGCTTACCAGATCCTGGGCGAAGGGGCTCAGTTGGCGTCGGCCTTCCAGAATATATCTTACGAGCATTTGTTAAAAGATGAGTCGGTCGATTGCGACGTGCTGGTGTGTGGCAGTTCAAAAACGGTGCGCAGCGCGGTGTTGGCCCTGGTTATGGCCGCCGGCCTGATCGGTTTTGATGCTGGCCCGCTTGAGAATTCCGTGGTTGTCGAAGGACTGACTTCTGTCCTGATAGGTATTAACAAACAATATGATGTACAATCTGCTGGAATTAGAATAACTGGGGTCCCTAGATGACGTTAACGCTGACTGCCTTGCCCGATATCCCGCTTATTCGACCTGGCGATGACCTGGGTGCGATCCTTTTGGCTGCTCTGGCAAAAGCTGGCCTGTTTTTGATGGATGGGGATGTGCTGGTTCTGGCGCAAAAAATCGTCTCGAAAGCTGAGGGCCGCATGGTCAATCTGACCCAGGTGACGCCATCTCCCCGGGCAATTGAGTTAGCCGTACAGGTCGAAAAGGATGCGCGGTTTGTCGAGCTGGTTTTGCAGGAAAGCCTGGAGGTGCTGCGGACACGTCCAGGGACCTTGATTGTTGAACACCGGAAGGGATTTATCTGTGCCAATGCCGGGATCGATCATTCTAACGTGGAAGGGTCGTGGGGAAACCCGGATGATTGGGTGCTGCTGCTGCCCGTTGATGCGGATGCCTCAGCCGAACGGATCCGCCGGTGTGTGGCTAAGGGCAGTTCGCTCAAATTAGGTGTGATGATCATCGATTCACACGGGCGAGCCTGGCGGAATGGCGTGGTGGGCGTGTGCATCGGCCTGGCTGGACTGCCGGCGCTGGTCGATCTGCGCGGCGAGCCGGATATGTTAGGTTTCCGGCTGCGCATCACGCAGGTGGCAACCGCCGATGAGCTTGCCGCTGGGGCCTCCCTGTTGATGGGTCAGACCGCTGAAGGAACGCCCGCGATACACGTGCGCGGCTTCCCATATCCCCTGCGGGAAAGCTACCTGGGGGAATTAATCCGTTCGAAGGAAACCGATCTGTTCCGTTGAGTATGCAGGGACATTATGTATGCCATTGTCACGATTCTGGATGAGTCATCCAATGCGGTAATTCAAGCCCTCTGGCAGGAATTAGAGGATCAATGCGGTCTGTCAGCTATCCGGATTTTTCCAATTCCCCATTTCTCGTGGCAGGGTGCGGATCGTTATGACCTCTCATCCGTTGAAAAGAGCCTCGACCAGATTGCCTCAAACACATCGCCGTTAGTCGTGCGAGCGGATGGACTGGGCATATTTACCGGCCCCGACCCGGTGATTTACATCCCCCTGGCGAAAAATCCATCCATCTCACGGCTTCATCAGACCATTTGGCGCCAGGTAAAGAAAACAGCCATCGGGTTGAGTCCCTTATACGCACCGGAATTGTGGATGCCGCACATCACCCTGGGGATGTTGGATGTCAACCAGGAAAATCTGGGCTGCGCCGTTCGTGTATTGGCTAACCGCCCACTGCTGTTTGAGATTAAGGTCAATAATCTGGCGCTGGTCTCCCAGGAAGGCGACCAGGTGGGTGGATTGCAGAGCCGGTTTAATTTTAAAGGAGACGACCATGGGTAAGCTAATTCCTGAATCACACGCCGATCTGTTATCTGAGGAGAAAAAGGCCCTCGCTTTTTTAGCGACTAAGATGACCGATGAAACCCCCCAGGTTACCCCAGTCTGGTTCAACTGGGATGGAACTTATTTATGGATCAATTCAGCCAAAGGGCGGGTTAAAGACCGGAATATGCGCATCCATCCCGAGGTGGCAGTGGCCATTCCTGATTCAAAAGATTCAAACCGTTTTATCCAGATCCGTGGCATCGTCGTTGCAATTCTTGAAGAAGGCGCACTCCGGCACGCTGATCAACTGTCGAAAAAATATACGGGCAATCCATGGACTCCCAATTCACCCGATGAAGTCAGAGTGATGTATAAAATTAAACCCGGGCACGTGATGGTCTCGGGATGAATAACTGCTCAAAAGGTACCGAATTTGAGGGTTTTGCGGGTGCGAAGCACCCGCAAAACCCTCAAATTCGGGTCTTTTCAGCGCGAGCCTGAGCAATTACCGGGATGAGGAAAACCGCATGAAAGTGGTGGCTTTAGCGGGTGGTGTGGGTGGGGCAAAACTGGCTTACGGGTTGGCGCGCCATCTTTCTCCCGATCAATTGAGCCTGATTGTCAATACAGGTGACGATATTAACCTGTTTGGGCTAAAAATCTGCCCCGATCTGGATACGGTGTGTTATACCCTGGCCGAATTAGCCAACGAACAAACGGGTTGGGGGCTTAAAGATGAAACCTGGCAGGCAATCACTTCCTTGGAGCGCCTGGGTGGACCAGCCTGGTTTCACCTGGGCGATCGCGATCTGGGCACTCACCTCGAACGTACGCGCCGGTTATCCATCGGGGACTCTTTGAGTGACGTCACCCGCCAGTTTTGCAATGCCTGGGGCATCCGTCACCCTGTTTTCCCAATGTCCGACCAGGTGGTGGCAACGCGGGTGCAAACGCTAGAAAAAGGAGAGCTGACTTTCCAATCCTATTTCGTCGAGATGCAGTGCCTCCCCACCGTCACCGGCTTTCGCTTTGAAGGTGTCGAAGCCAGCCAGCCTGCCCCCGGTGTATTAGAAGTTATTCAGCAGTCGGATGTGGTCATTTTTTGCCCTTCCAACCCATGGGTGAGCATCGGACCCATCCTGGCGATCCCCGGCATTCGACCGGCCATTGCCGCAAAACCGGTGGTGGCTCTCTCCCCCATCATCGGTGGAAAAGCAGTCAAGGGGCCGGTTGCCAAGATGTATGCTGAACTGGGGATAGAGCCATCCGCGACCGCGGTAGCCCGCCATTACCAACCCATTTTAACCGGGTTTGTGCTCGATCAGGTTGATCATGCCCTGGCTAATGAAATAGCTGGATGGGGTATAATGACAAAGGTGACCAATACCTTGATGACCAGCCTGGCCGATCGCGTGCGGTTAGCAGGCGAAATTTTGGCGTTTTGCGCGCAGATTGCCGAGAGGAAAAGAAACTCTTGAGCTTGTGGGCTATCGTACCCGTTAAACCATTAAGGCGCGGAAAATCGCGCCTGGCAAGTGTGCTGTCTGATGAAGAACGCACAACCCTTAATCACAACTTATTCATCCATACATTGCAGGTTTTATCTGAGGTGCCTGAGATCGACCATACCCTGGTCATCAGCCGGGACCCCTCTGCGCTGGCATTGGCGCGGGATCACCGCGCACGCACCCTACAAGAAGAGGGCACTCCAGAACTGAACATGGCCTTGCGCAGAGCCACGGTGGTGGCTAAGGTTTATGCCACCGGCGGCATCTTGATCCTGCCGGCTGACCTCCCATTATTAAATGTAAAAGACTTGCAGAAATTAATCTCTCTGGCCCAGGATCCACCGAGTGGGGTGATCGCGCCAGACCGCCGGATGGATGGCACCAATGCCTTACTGGTCAAGCCGGCTGGTCTGATCGATTATGGCTATGGCCCACATTCCTTTCAAAAGCACTGTGAGCGGGTCAAAGCTGCCGGGGCACGGCTGCAAATCTGTGATCTGTACTCTTTCTCCCTGGATCTGGATATCCCCGATGACCTGGAGCTGTACCGGAAGATAGAATCGGCTGAAATAAAGTCTTGAAAACCCCACACTTTATCACTGGAGGTAAGGTTAATGACTGAAAGGGTCGCTTTATATTTACAGGATGCACACAACTTGCGGGATGGGTTGGACACCGTCCGTTATGCGGAACAGCGTGGTTTTGAAGCAGTCTGGCAGGCAGAAAGTCGTTTGGTGCGGGATGCGATTGTCCCGATGGCCGCTTACGCGGCGGTCACCGAAAAAATCAAGGTCGGTTCAGGAGTGATCAATAACTGGACACGCAACATCGGCCTTTTAGCGGCCACCTTTTTAACCCTGGATGACCTGGCGCCCGACCGCATCATCTGCGGCATTGGTGCCTGGTGGGATCCCCTGGCGCATAATGTCGGCATCGAGCGCAAGAAACCTCTAACGGCGATGCGCGAGACGGTGGTGGTGTTAAAGAGACTGCTGGCGATGGAACGGGTCACTTTCCACGGTGAATTTATCCACGTCGAAGGAATCGAGCTGGACGTGGTGCATGGACGCAAGGAACCCCGTAACGTGCCCGTTTTCATCGGTGCAACGGGTGACCAGATGATGGAAATGACCGGTGAGTTGTGTGATGGCGTGGTGCTTAATTATTGTGTGGACCCTGAGTATAACAAAAAGGCGCTGGCCCTGCTGGAGCGGGGCGCCCGCAAGACCGGTCGCACCCTGGACGACATTGACCGGCCGCAACTGGTCGTCTGTTCAGTCGATCATGACCACGATAAAGCCTTTGATACGACGCGCGGGCTGTTGACCCAATACCTGGCCCAGCAACCGCATATCGCCAAAGCCTCCGGCGTCTCACCGGACTTGGTGGCCGAGATCCAGTCTATTTTGGGATGGCCGGCAACCCACGAGCAGATCGAACGCGCCAAGCACCTGGTGCCCGAAGATTTGATTTACCGTATCACAGCTTCTGGCACACCCGCCGAGGCGCGCGCGAAGGTGGCGGAATACCGCAAGAACGGCTGTACCTGCCCGATTTTGTACCCGGTGGGCGGGGATGTCCGGCTGCTGATCGATACGTTTGCACAGGCATGAATAAGCAACCCGGCTCCCGATCCTGCTTTGTTTGCGGGCGGGAAAACCCACACGGCCTGAAGCTGGAGTTTTATACCCAGGCGCCTGGCGTGGTGATCGCAGATTACACGGTATCCTCCGATTATCAAGGTTATCCCGGCGTGGTGCATGGCGGAATTATCGCTTCGATGCTGGACGAGGCCGCCGGTCGGGCTGTGATGGATAGCTCGCCTTCGGGTTTTACCGTCACCTCCCAGTTATCAATCCGCTACCGCAAACCAGTGCCGGTCGGCCAGCCGCTCAAAGTGGTGGGACGGGCAGGTTCTCGCCAGGGGCGGGTATCTAAAGCTACCGGTGAGATCGTCAGCCCGGATGGATCGATCCTGGCGGTGGCTGAGGCAGTGATGGTCGATATTCCTGAGTCGAAGATCGCAGAGATGGACATGGATTTGATCGGCTGGAAAGTGTATCCAGACCCGCTTGAGGAGTGAACATGATCCGAGAGTACCACCGACCAAAATCGGTAGATGCGGCCCTGGCCCTTTTAGCAAGAAAAGAAACACCCACACTGCCGATGGGCGGTGGAACCGTGCTAAACCGGCCAGGGGGAGAAGTCTTTGACGTGGTGGACCTGCAGGCTACCGGGCTGGACCACCTGGAGCCTGAAGGGAATAGTTTGACGATTGGAGCGACCGTTCCCCTCGAAAAATTAGCAGGTTATATTGGGCTGCCGCAAGGATTGGTACGCGCGATCCAGCTCGAACTGCCGGTAAATTTACGCCAGATGGCGACCGCTGCCGGACAGCTCGTGGCAGCCGGCGGGCGCTCGACCTATACCTGCGCCATGCTGGCCCTGGATGCTCGCCTGGTCTGGGCGCCGGGTGCGGTGGAGATCTCCCTTGGGGATTGGCTTCCGCTGCGTTCATCCAGGAAACCCGGCAGCCTGATCACATCGATCAAAATCCAACGTCGTTCCAGTCTGGTGTTTGAATCCATTGGGCGCACGCCGGAAGATCGACCCCTGATCTGCCTGGCTGCCGCTCGCTGGCCTTCCGGACGGACGCGTATCGCCATGGGCGGTATTGGAGATGCGCCGGTGGTGGTTTTTGACGGCCCGGATGCCGGCGGGGCGGATGTGGCCTGCCAGGATGCGTACAGCCGCGCCGGTGATGCCTGGGCCAGCGCAGAGTACCGGTCAGAAATGGCAGCCGTTTTGGCCAGGCGGGCCGTGACCGCTCTAACCAGTGAGGGCCATTAAGCATGCTGATCAATTTAACCATTAATGGGGTTCTGTTAGATTGGGAAGTTGCTTCAGGTGAAATACTCCTGTCTGCCTTACGCCAGCATGGTTATTTTGGCGCCAAATTTGGCGGGTGTCAGCAAGGTGAATGTGGCGCCTGTACGGTATTAATGGACGGCAGGCCGGTCAATAGCTGCCTGGTACTCGCGGCCCAGGCGGAAGGACATACCTTGCAAACCATCGAGGCGGTTGGCGAACACCCCGAACAGGGTTGGAAGAAAACCTCCGGTTTGCACGTCATCCAGCAGGCCTTCATCGACAGTGGGGCGGTGCAGTGCGGCTATTGCACCCCGGCGATGATCCTGGCAGCCAAGGCACTACTTGAGAAAACTCCGGACCCAGGCGAAGCCCAGGTGCGAGAAGCCTTATCGGGCGTGCTTTGCCGGTGCACCGGTTACATTAAACCGGTCCAGGCGGTGCTTCAGGCGGCGGCTCAGCTCAGAAATGGGTTGGCTGCGCCCGCCAGAGAGGGGATTCCCCTGCCGGCGGATTGGCTGCCGGATAACCGCGAAGGCTCGTCCGAACTGCCGGCTTCATCTGACCTATCCGGTGGTCCAGAAATCTTGACCCGCACCGGGGTGATGCCAATCATGTTGACCACCCCTCAAAGTCAGGCCTGGGCCATTGTAGGGCGACCGGAGAAAAAAGTGGACGCGGTTAAGCTGGCCCAAGGTAAGCCGGCCTTTACTGATGATCTGGAGATGCGCGGGATGCTGGTGGCGAAGGTGCTGCACAGCCCGCTGGCGCACGCCCGCATCAAGCGGATCGATGCCAGCCGCGCGCGCGCCCTGCCGGGCGTTGCCGCCGTGCTGACCTGGCAGGATATCCCGCGGGTGGTGTATTCTACCGCCGGGCAGTCCGATCCCATCCCGGGACCGCTTGATGCCTTTTCATTAGATAATAAGGTGCGCTTCGTCGGCGACCGGGTGGCATTTGTGGCGGCTGAAAGTGAAGAAATCGCGATCCAGGCGCTTAGCTTGATCGACGTGGAATATGAGCCATTGCCGGCCATTTTAGACCCGGCTGAAGCCATGCGGAGCGGCGCCCCGCGGCTGCACGATGAGCCCGAGTACGTCAATTTTGCCGATTCCGACCCGGCCAGCAACCTGGCGGCCCGCATACACATCGATATCGGCAACGTTGAAGAAGGTTTCGCGGCGGCGGACCGTATTTTTGAAGGCGATTACGAGGTGCCCAAGGTCCAACAGGCCCACATAGAGCCGCACGTTACCGTCACTTTTTGGGATGAGGATGACCGCCTGGTGATCCGCACCAGCACGCAGGTGCCTTTCCACGTCCGGCGCATTCTGGCGCCCGTTTTGGGGCTGCCGATCAAGCGGATCCGCGTCATTAAACCGCGCATCGGCGGCGGGTTTGGCGGTAAGCAGGAAGTCTTGATAGAAGACGTCGCCGCTCATCTGACCATTGCTACCCGGCGTCCGGTGCGTTTTGTGACTACCCGCGAAGAAGAATTTACCGCCTCCCGTTCGCGCCATCCGATGCGCATCCACATGAAAACCGGGGTCAAGCTGGATGGCACCTTGACGGCCAACGAGATGACCTGCCTTTCGGATACTGGCGCTTACGGCTGCCATGCTCTGACCGTCAACGGCAACACGGGTCAAAAATCCATGGCCTTGTATGTAGGCGACGGCCCCTACCGCAAGGCGCCCAACATCCGTTTTCACACAGACGTGGTTTACACCAACCACCCTCCCGCGGGCGCTTTCCGCGGATATGGCGTGCCACAGGGATGCTGGGCAGTAGAACGGCACATGGAAAAAATTGCCAGGGAGCTGGGTTTGGATGCGCTCGAATTCAGGTTAAAGAACGCCATCCGGGCGGGTGAATTGCAGCCTTTCAGCACCTCGTGGAGCGAGGGCCGCGAGCCGCGCCCGGAGATTGTGCACACCGTGGGGCTGGAAGACTGTGTGCGCCAGGCTAAAGCGGCGATCGGTTGGGATCACAAGTATCAGAACGCGGATTGGCGCCTGGTCGCCGGGAAACCGCATTTGCGCCGCGGGATTGGGGTTGCGCTTGCGATGCAAGGCACGGCCATCCCTTACCTGGATATGGGTGGGGCGAGTATTAAAATGAATGAAGACGGCTCGTTTAACCTGCTGGTTGGAGCCACCGACCTGGGTACCGGTTCGGATACTGTGCTTGGCCAGATGGCCGCGGAAGTTTTGGGCGTGCCTTTGGAAGACATGCTGGTCTATTCGTCCGACACGGATTTCACCCCCTTTGACAAAGGTGCTTATGCCTCCAGCACAACCTACATTTCCGGGACGGCGACGGTCAAAGCGGCCCAGCAGGTGGCTGAACGCATCCGTTTGAGAGCGGCCAGGATGTTCAAGGATCAGGGCGCCCGGGTTGACCCGGCACAAATCGCCTTGCGAGATCGCATGGCAAAGGCGCCGGATGGTCGCACGGTCAGCATGGCGGAGATTGGTTATGATTCTTTGCACCACACCGATCAAGAGCAGATCATGGGTGTGGCGTCTTACGTTTCTCCTTCAGGTCCCCCGCCTTTCGCCGCTCAATTCGCCGAGGTCACGGTGGATATTGAAACTGGCCAGGTGCGCGTGGACAAACTGGTTATGGCCGTCGATGCGGGAACCATTGTCAATCCCATCACGGCTTCAGGGCAGGTGGAAGGTGGGATGACCCAGGCCTTAGGGTACGCGGTCAGCGAAGAGATGGTGTATGATGCGCAAGGCAATGCTCGCGAGGTGGACCTGAACGATTACCATATCGCCAGAGCGAATGAGATGCCGGTGCTGCAAACCCTGTTCGTCGAGACGTTCGAACCTACCCATCCATTTGGGGTGAAGGCCGTCGCGGAAATCCCGATGGACTGCGTCGCGCCCGCGGTAGGGAATGCCATCCTGGATGCCTGCCAGGCGCAGGTGGATGTGATCCCGGCGACCCCGGAGCGAGTCTGGCGCGCGCTGCACGCTGTTTCTGCACGCGCTGAGTGATTTGACACGAGCCTTTCCGGTTGTATAATGAACCCATACTTGAGCTTGTTCGCTATCCCATCCGGAAACTGTCGAGATTTGATAGTTGCCTGCGAAGAACGCAACTATCAAATCTCGACAAATGGTTATTAGTAAAAGGTC
>DAIQPZ010000106.1:0-9254 GCA_036787065.1 Anaerolineaceae bacterium | reverse complement strand
TCGCAACGACAGGTATTCGGCTAAAACACCCCGAAGCTTAATTAATTTCTGGGTATTTTATGTTTTTTGCTCTATAATGGGTACACGAGGTGAATATGTCCCACTTTTCACGCATAAAAACCCAAATGGTTGAGAAGGATTTTTTGATCGCCGCGCTTAAAGACATGGGATATCCAGTGCGAGATGAAACGCACGAGATCCATAGTTTCGGCGGACGTTCCGCACAGGTTGACCTGAGCATATCTTTGAAATTTGGCGCGCAGATCGGCTTCCGTCAAACGGCAGAGCATTATGAAATAATTGGGGATTGGTGGGGAGCGTTGGGAACCAAGCAAAAGGAATTTACCGACCACCTGATGCAGCGTTATGCATATCACGCCAGCCGGGCGAAATTGGAAGCGCAAGGTTTTACCCTGATATCCGAGGAAGTTGAAAATACTGGCCAGATCCGCTTAGTATTAAGAAGGATGGCATAAACCATGGACGTACAAGAAATTAATGTGATCATCGATGCCAACGGCCAGGTCCAGGTTGAAGTGCATGGGGTCAAAGGGCAGAGCTGCCTGGACATCACCCGTGCGCTCGAAGCGGCTCTGGGCGGTGAAATCCTGCTGCGCGAGATGACCCCCGAGGCGCTGGATCAACCCATTAGCCAGGTGGACATTCCGCCCCACCTGCAAACAAAAAAGTGAACCCATCGACATTGCGCGTCCACCATATGATGGCTTACAGCCAGGTGAATGGCCCCGGTAAACGCGCGGTGATCTGGCTGCAAGGCTGCACGTTGGCCTGCCCGGGGTGTTTCAACCCTGAAACCCACGGCGCCGGTGGGGGTAAAGAATATCCGGTTGAACAGCTTATGGATTGGCTGGCAACCCTGGCGGGATCAATCGATGGCCTGAGCATCAGTGGTGGCGAACCTTTGCAGCAGTTACCCCATCTGGTTAACTTTTTACAACAGGTCAGGCAAAAGCTGGGACTGCCCGTGCTGCTTTTTACCGGCTACACCTGGTTGGAAGTGCAAAAAATGCCCGCGGCGCCGTCTCTGATCGATTGCGTCGATGTCGTCATCGCCGGGCGCTACCTAGCTGAACAGCGCCAGGCCAACCATCTGATCGGCTCATCGAATAAAACCGTGCATTTTATAACCCACACCTATACCCTCGATGACCTGAATTCAATCCCTCCGGCGGAAGTCGTGATCGATCCCTCGGGGGCGGTTGTCTTGAGCGGCATCGATCCGCTGATCTGGTAATCACTAACCCTACCCTATCCTTACCCCAATGAAACCGGACGAAATTACCGTATATACACATTTGCTGGCAGCAAAACCCAGCGATAAAGGCATAAAAAAAACGCTGCGGCTCGAGCTGCTCCAAAAAGGGGTCCTGATCTCACTGGCGCAAGACGGATCGCCAGAAGCGGTGAGCCTGCTTAAAAATGCGCTGGTCTGTATTGACGAGCCGGTGTGCGAACTGGCTTTGTCGGTCTTAGATCATCTCGCCAGCCGCGGGAACCAGACCGCGGTGGATGTGTTATGCCAGGCTGCCATCGAAGATAACCCACTCCAGGCGCAAACCCTGGTGGTTTCCAAAGGCTATGCGCCATCGACACCTGAAGCAGCCAGCCTGCTTTTCTTGCTCACCGGGCAGATGGAAAAATTAAATGCGTTTGACCCTGACCTGAATTTTTTAACCTCGTCCTACCCGTCAGCCTCAGATGAAACCCGCAAACGCATCCTGTCGTCCGCGCGAAAAAAGGGGCTGGATGATTGGGCCCTGGTGATCAGCACAATACAGACACCCACCCCGCAGGCATTATCTGTGTTTAGCCAGGCTTTCCCGCATTTTAAAACCGAAAAAATCAAGACCTTCGGATTGAATGAGATGGGCCGTCTGGTAAGGCTGGGGAACAAGGATGTGGGAGAAACGCTCTGCCTGGTCTTCAACCAGACCGGAGAAGCGGCTGTGGGTGAGCTGGCCGTTTCCCTGGGTGTGTGTCCGGTCGATCAGGTCCAGCGCTCGCTCTTCTACTTTTTAAGCAGCCAGTGGTCCCAATATGAGCTACTCGATTTTAACCACAGCCTCCTCTCAATCGCCTACGAAACCGCCGATAAACCGGTGCGCCAGCGTATCATCGGTCAGGCCAGGCGCATCGGACACCTGGAATGGGGCCAGGCGCTCAGCGGCGCGCGCAGAATTCGCTGGATTGGCGATCTGGCCGATTCGGATTGGGAACTGGCTTTATCCGCACTAAAACAGGCCGAAAAATGGGATGACTTATGGCGTCTGGCGCAGCTCTCTCCCCCCGTTTGGAGCGTGAGAGCTCTGTTGATTCTGGGGCAGGCGAAATGGCTGCCAGGGCCGGATGAGCTCAGCCTGTACGACCAGTTAAACCACATCGGGGCCAACTGTTTTGGCACGCTGCCGGTCGTCCTGAAAAAAAGTACCCTGACCGGTCACCTGCAAGATATCACCTGCATGGCGTTAGCCTCGGGAAAACCCCTCCTAGCCAGCGGGAGCTCCGACCAGTCCATCCGGATCTGGGATATCCAGCGTGGGCAGATGAGCGATATCCTGAATGTCAACCACGGCCAGATCCGCAGCCTGGCTTTCAGCCCGGATGGTGAAAACCTCGCCATCGGAACCAGTGATAATTCCATCCAGGTTTACCGCCTGGCCGATCACCGGCTAATTAAAGTATTTGAAGGTCACACCGCCATGGTACGCGGGTTGGCCTTCAGCCCGGATGGATGGCTGATAGCCAGCGCTAGCTTCGACCACACGCTGCGCCTGTGGCGTTTCCCTTCAGGTCCGGAGTTAAAACGTCTTACCGGGCACACCTCTGAAGTTTTTTGTCTCAGCATCAGCGCCAATGGGCATATTTTGGCCAGTGCAGGCGCCGATCATGTGGTCCGTTTATGGAGCCTGCCGGATGGGACTTTCTTAAAAGCCCTGGAGGGGCATACCAATACCATCACCTGCCTGGCTACCAGCCAGGACAGCCAGTTCATGGCCAGTGGCGGGCGAGACAACACCATCATCCTATGGAATTTACCGGATGGCCGGCTCAGGAACACTTTTGAACCCCAGAAGAATATCATCACCTGCCTGGGTTTCCACCCTGACGGCCAGGTATTGGGAAGTGGCAGCCTGGATGGCAGCCTGACCTTATGGAGCACATCCACCGCCAGGCCCTGGTCCAGGATCGCCGGGCACCAGGGCGCAGTGACCGGTCTGGCCTTCAGCCAGGATGGAGGGACCCTGGTGAGCAGTGGCAATGACCGCGTGATCCACATTTGGGCGCTCGAAGACCTGCTGTTGGCGCGGCTGCCGATCGAACAAATCAAACTGGCCAGGTTAAACCAGGCCGCCCTCTCTCAAGAAAAAGGCCATCCGGTCGAAACGAATAAGCAGTGGAGAGAGTATACCAAAACACTGGTGCAGTGGAAACAACGTTACGATATCGAATTGGACGAAGAACCCCAGCGCATATCAGCCGGTGAATTTGATATCGAGTTATAAAATGAAATCAAACCGATGGATCCTCATCTCGTTTTCCGTTCTCATGGGTGTTTACGGGGTTGCCGCAGCCGTTCATCCAGGCCATATCGCGGATAACCCGGCCATTTTTATGGCTTATATCGCCAGTCCCGGTTGGCCTTCGATCAATGGCTGCCCGGTCTTTCCCGCCAATAACATTTGGAATGCGCGGGTCGACCGCCTGCCGGTCGACCCAAATTCTACGATTTACGTCAATACCATTGGCGCATCGACTACCCTGCATCCTGACTTTGGCACCGTGTGGAATGGCGCGCCGATTGGCATTCCATATACCCCGGTGACTGCCAGCCAGCCTTTTGTGCCGATCCACTTCGACCCCTACGGTAGTGAGAGCGACCCTGGTCCTTATCCCATACCGTTCAATGCGGCTATTGAAGGCGGTCCATCCGCCAAACCCGGTGACGACCGGCACGTCCTGGTAGTGGATACGGGTAATTGCAAGTTGTACGAGCTCTACCAGGGATCGCCCAACGCGGATGGCAGTTGGAACGCCTCATCCGGAGCCATGTATGACCTGCGCTCGAATGCGCTGAGACAACTTGGTTGGACCTCGGCCGACGCGGCCGGCCTGCCCATTTTCGCCGGGCTGGTACGGTACGATGAAGTCATCTCTGGCCAGGTGCTGCACGCTATCCGCTTTACCGTGCCCCAAACGCGTAATACGTACGTATGGCCCGCAACCCATATGGCGTCTTACCATACGGGCGCTAACTTCCCGCCCATGGGGCAGCGCTTCCGCCTGAAAGCCAGTGTGGCTATCTCCGCCTATCCGCCCCTGATCCAGACCATTTTCCAGGCCTTTAAAACCTACGGGGTCATCCTGGCGGATAATGGATCATCCTGGTATATCGGCGGCGCGCCCGACTCGCGTTGGGGTGATGATATGCTGGTGACAAATTTCAGGAAGCTCAAAGGCAGTGATTTCGAGGCAGTCGACTCATCCAGCCTGATGGTCGCACCCACTTCGGGCCAGGTTAAATGAGAAAACTGAATGATTCCCCACGCCTATTCGCAAAGTAACTTGGCTTTTTCATACTCGGGTAGCCATGTCACCCTGAGCAAGCGTTCTTTGCGCCGCAAAGGGTCTCCCCCGGTCGTCCGGGATGCTTCAGACCAAAAAACGGCCTTCAGCATGACATTAATGGGTCTATGTAATTGGTTCTGGATTATTCTCCTCTATTTTGTGTTCTTAATTTTGTTGATCTTTGAATATGTCCCTGTTATAATCAAGTTATATCTTGAATGAGAGGAGGTGTTTGTACTATGCGTAAGTTGAACTATGCTGTTTCATTACTTATTTGCGCGCCTCCTCCGGATCGATCTTGCTGATTTGTGAAATTTGTAAATTGCCGGCGCACAGCCGGCAATTTTTATTTTAAGGAGGGGCCATACGGATTAAATCTTTTTAGAATATGACTAAACCTTTTACACCTGGAATTCAAATTGGTTGACTTTGTAATCGTTTTCTATTAGAATAATTGGTCCTGCCCCCACCCAAACCCGTATCTTCTCCCTTCTGGGATATCGTTATTCGCGTTATCTGATCGACCTAAAACGGAAATCACCTTGTTATCCAAAAAACCTTTGCCAAATCCTCCTGAATTAGATTTACATGCCGCGGTATCCAAAAACCGCCTGGTTGGACTATGGCGCATGATGTCTGGCTACCGCCTGATTTACCTGGGTGCGGCGGTCAGCCTGGGTATCGCGGCAACATCCAAAACCCTCACCTACATGCTATTGCGCTATCTCGTCGATGAAGTGTTGAGCAAAGGGCGTTTCGGGACTATTCTCTTCGTCATTGCCTTGGGCTTCATCGGATTGGCGCTGTTTGAAGGAACTTTTTCCTTCACCAGCGGGCGCCTGGCGGCTAAGACGGCCGAAGGAATCACCCGCCGTTTGAGGAATTACTTATTCGACCATATCCAACGCCTTTCGTTTGGGTATCACGCCAAAATGTCAACCGGAGAGCTCATCCAGCGGTCGACATCCGATGTGGATGCCTTGCGGCGTTTCTTCTCGGACCAGGCCATTGGTATCGTCCGGGTGTTCCTGGTCTTCACAATTAACTTCATCGCGCTTTTAGAGCTCAATGTCACCCTGGCGTTGATTTCGATCATCGCCATCCCGCTGATCCTGTTAGTCTCCTTCTATTTCTTCAAACGCATCTCGAAGGCATATGAAGCCTTCCAGGAACAAGAAGCCACACTATCCACAACCCTGCAGGAAAATCTCTCGGGAGTCCGGGTGGTTAAGGCTTTTGCCCGCCAGGATTTTGAACAAAACAAATTCGAGAAAGATAACCTGGAGAAGTTCAAACGCGGCAAACATCTCATCTCGATGAATGCCCTGTTCTGGCCGATGTCCGATATGTTGTGCGGGCTGCAAATGATCGGGGGTTTCCTGGTCGGCGCCCTGATGGCAATCGATGGGACCATCAGCCTGGGAACGTATATGGCCTATATCGGCCTGGTCGGCGCGATCATTTTCCCAATGCGCAGTTTAGGGCGCTTGATCGTTCAGATGTCAACCGGGTTGGTTTCTTATCAACGCGTCGCGACTATCCTTAAAGAAGAGCGCGAGCCGTTAACAGAAGGAGAATACCAGCCTGAAGGAAACCTGAAGGGTGAATTGGCTTTCAAAAACGTCAGCTTTTCCTATGAGACCGATTCCCCGGTGGTAAAAGACGTCAATTTCCATTGCACACCAGGGCAGGTGGTTGCCTTGATGGGATCGACGGGATCGGGAAAAACGTCGTTGGTTAACCTTTTACCCCGCTTCTATGACGTCTCCGCCGGTTCAATTGAAATAGACGGGGTTGACCTTCGTCAATACCCACGCCGCTATTTACGCCAGCAAATTGGAATTGTGGAACAGGAGCCCTTCCTGTTCTCACGCACCATCCGTGAAAACATCACCTACGGGGTCGGGCGGGAGGTTCCGCAGCATGAAATTGAATCGGCGGCCCGTTCAGCCGCCATCCACGACGTGATCATGTCCTTCCCGGATGGGTACAATACGTTGGTAGGTGAAAGGGGAGTGACATTATCCGGTGGCCAAAAGCAGCGCGTGGCCATCGCCCGCACGCTGTTAAAAGACCCCCGTATCCTCATCCTGGACGATTCGACGTCGTCGGTCGATACGGAGACCGAAGCCGCCATCCGCAAGGCGCTCGAGCATCTGATGAAGAACCGCACGTCCTTTGTCATTGCGCACCGCATCCAAAGTGTGATGAACGCTGACCAGATCCTGGTTTTTGATAAAGGCGAAGTGGTTCAGCATGGCCAGCATGCCGACCTGGTCGACCAGCCCGGCATCTATCGCCAGATCTTCGACATCCAGACGCGGATCGAGACCGAACTCGAAAAGGAAGTTGCCAGTGCCTAATTATGATGAATTTGATGAAGAAGAATTCTCTACTCAGATAACGGGCAAGATATTAATCCGCATTCTCAGCCAGATCAAACCCCATTGGAAGAACGTGGCTGGGTTTCTTACTGGCATTGCCATCGTCTCGATGATCGATGCGTATTTTACCTATATGAGTAAATTGATTATCGACAATGGCATCGCGGCGAAAAACAAAACCGCCGTGTATTCCCTTCTGGGTACGTATACGGCCCTGGCCCTGTTCCAGTCCGTAGCCGTGCTGTTCTTTATCTACATGGTTGGCATGCTGGGTGAACAGATACGTTTCGATTTACGCAAAGCCATGTTCAACCATTTGCAAAAGTTGTCTCTGTCTTACTACAGCCGCACCCCGGTTGGTTGGATAATGGCCCGCGTGACTTCAGACACCGACCGCGTCGCCGACCTGGTGAGCTGGGGCTTGTTGGACTTCACCTGGGGGGTGATCAACATTACCACTTCAGCCTACTTTATGCTGATCATCCGCTGGCAGTTGGCCCTGATCGTCCTGGTCGCACTACCCATCCTCTTATTTGTGGCCTACCAGTTCCGCAAACGCATACTGGTTGAATACCGGCGTGTACGCCGGTTAAACTCCAAAATCACCGGTTCGTATAATGAGAGCATCACCGGTGTAAAAGTGGTCAAGGCCCTCTCACGAGAAGATGGCAACCTGGCAGAGTTTAGCCAGCTCACCGGGGATATGTATAAATCCAGCTACCGGGCCGCCTGGCTCTCCGCGTTGTTCCTCCCCACCGTGCAGATCATCAGCGCCACGGCCCTCGGCGCAGTGCTCTGGATTGGTGGTAACCAGGTTCACCTCGGCTGGATCACCATCGGTGGTATCCAGGCCTTCTTGTCTTACATCACTTTCATGATGTGGCCCATCCAGGACCTGGCGCGGATCTACGCGGATATGCAGCATTCCATCGCTTCATCCGAACGTATCTACTCGCTGATCGATACGGCCCCCGAAATTCAAGACTTACCCGAAGCCATCGATCCGGGTACCATCCTGGGCGAGATAAATTTCGACCACGTGGATTTCTATTATGAAGCCGATAAACCCGTGCTGACAGATTTCAACCTGATGGTTAAGCCGGGCGAAACCATCGCGCTGGTTGGCCCCACCGGCGGTGGGAAATCGACTATCGTCAACCTGCTTTGCCGCTTCTATGAACCCAAGCGCGGGGTCATCACCATCAGCGGACGTGATTACACCACACTCACCTCCCGCGCGATCCAATCGCGCATCGGCGTTGTGCTGCAAACCCCGCACCTGTTCTCCGGGACCATCCGCGACAACATCCGTTATGGCAAGCTGGACGCGACCAACGAAGAAATCGAAAAGGCCGCGCAAATTGCAGGCGCCCATGATTTCATCCTGACCCTGGAGAAGAAATATGACCAGGATGTGGGTGAAACGGGCAGCCTGCTCTCCGTCGGGCAGAAACAGTTAGTCAGCCTGGCGCGAGCCGTCCTATCCAACCCCGAGATCTTTATCATGGACGAAGCCACAAGCTCGGTGGATACCCTGACAGAAGCCTTGATCCAAAAAGGCATGGAGGCCTTGATGAAAGGACGTACCAGTTTCATCATCGCACACCGCCTGTCGACCATCAGGCGCGCAGACAAGATCGTGGTGATCGATCAGGGGCGGATCACTGAAATGGGTTCACACACCGAGTTGATGCGCTTGCACGGGCATTACTACAACCTGTATACCCAGCAGTTCCGGCGAGACCTGGAACAACAATACGATTCCTTCCAGGAGCCAGTCCTCTCAGAAAATTAAATACGGTCCCTTACATCAATACCTTCGCCATTTTGGGATTATCTTTCTTCGTAGGGGCGTATGGCATACGCCTTCTTCATAGACCATGGCGTATGCCATACGCCCCTACCCAAACCAGGCCATCCTACCCCAACCTTCCTTCAAACGCGGGCTTGAGCGCAGCCTGCCTCAACCGCTCGATCTCTATCATACCAAGGGCGAGGCAAAATGGGTGTCCTATATCTGGGGTCGATGCTTTTGCCTCGCCTCCAGAATTTTTGCGAAGGGTTAGTTACATCAGTTGAACATAATAAAAACCCCAAGATTTAATCTTGGGGTTTTTATGTTCTTGCCGGGCCTCAGCCATTGCTTGCCCGGCTATGTTAATGTTTGGTTCTTTGGGATTTACCCTGAGAATAGGCCGCATTTTGGGGATAACCCACGGCAATTCCTATTAAGACAGCCTAATGTTTTCCATTACCATTGCCATTATTATTTTTTGGTTCAGG
>DAIQPZ010000105.1:0-9270 GCA_036787065.1 Anaerolineaceae bacterium | reverse complement strand
CCTTTCTTCAACCGGCTGAGAATTTACAATCTATCTTATTAAGGGGAGAGATACCCATTGAAAAAAACACTAAAAATTGCCGTCCCAATGGCCGGTCTCGGTACCCGGCTCCGCCCCCACACCTGGAATAAGCCAAAACCCTTGGTGGCGCTGGCCGGAAGAACCGTGCTGGACTACGTGTTGGATATGTTTAAAACGGTACCTGACCTCGATTCGGTCGAGTATATCTTCATTATTGGCCAGACCGGCGATCAGATCATAGAACACATGCAGACCCATTATCCACAAACAACCGTTCATTACGTGCAGCAATCGGAAATGCGCGGCCAATCTGATGCACTCTATCTGGCGCGCGAGTACCTGAGCGGCCCGATATTGATGGCTTTCGCCGACACGCTGGTTGAAACTGATTTTTCATTCCTCGAGCACGAGAGCAGTGACGCTATCGCCTGGGTCAAAGCCATTGAAGATCCGCGCCGCTTCGGTGTGGTGGAGCTTGGCGAAAACGATCTGGTCAAACGTTTGATTGAAAAGCCCAAGGATGCGCGCAACAACCTGGCGGTGGTCGGTTTTTACTACTTCAAAGAAGGTGAAGCCCTGGTAGGCGCCATCGAAGAGCAGATGCGCCGCAATATCACCCTGGGCGGCGAATATTTCCTGGCAGATGCGATCAATATCATGCTCGAACGGGGCGCGAAAATGCTCGCCCATCCGGTCGATATCTGGTTAGACGCGGGCACAGCCGAATCACTCCTGGCAACCAACCGTTACCTGCTCGAACACGGCGGGGATAACAGCGGCGAGATCGCTTGCCACCCAGAAACCGTGATCATTCCGCCAGTTTTTATCCACCCGGACGCCATAATTGAAGCCTCAGTGGTGGGACCCTACGTTTCATTAAGTACGGGATGCCACATCCAGGGCGCCATTGTGCGCAATTCGATTATCGAGGAAGGGTCCAACGTCAGCAATATCTTGTTGGAAGACTCGCTTCTCGGAAGAAATGTGGTGGTGAAAGGCCAATCCGTCCATCTCAATTTGGGCGATCAATCCTGGCTTATAGAATGACGGATCGGGTCGAGTGTTATTCGGGTTACCAATATGCCGAAAAGCCCCGCGCGCTCCAATGGCAGGGACAGACCTTAGAAATTACAGAAATCAAAGCGGAATGGCGCACACCGGTCAGTCACTGCTTTCGGGTCCTCACCCAGGCGGGGCTGTGGTTCGAATTATCATATAACGAAATAGACAACCAGTGGACCATCCACCCACTATAAGGAGATGTTATGCGCCAATCCTATCTATCTGAACGCGTCGCTGGATTAAAACCTTCCGGGATTCGTAAATTTTTTGACATCGCCGCCACCATGAAGGACGTCATATCGCTAGGGATTGGCGAGCCCGATTTCACCACCCCGGCGCCGATCCTGGCGGCTGGAGTCCACTCGCTGCAGGCAGGCGAAACGCACTATACCTCCAACGCCGGCATTTTCGAACTGCGCCAGGCGGTCTGCGACCACTTAACAAAGCTCTACCAGGTGACCTACGATCCGCAAAACGAAGTCGTTATCAGCGTGGGAGTTTCAGAGGCACTTTACCTGACCATGACCGCTCTGCTCAACCCCGGTGATGAGGTGATCGTGCTGACCCCATGTTTTGTGTCTTACCAGGCGGAAGTGATCCTGGCGGGCGGTACCCCGGTTGAGGTGGCATGCCGCCTCGAGAATAATTTTGACCTCGACCCAGAAGCGGTCGCTGCCGCCATCACTCCCCGCACCCGGGCCATCCTGATTGGTTACCCCAACAACCCCACCGGGGCGGTTGCCTCACGCGAGGCATTGATTGCCTTGAGTGAGCTGGCTGAAAAGCATGACCTGATCGTCATCTCAGACGAAATTTACGATCAATTAGTGTACGGCGTCAGCCACGTTTGCTTTGCCGGGCTGCCTGGCATGCAGCAGCGGACCGTCCTGCTGGGCGGTTTCTCCAAAGATTATGCCATGACCGGCTGGCGCATCGGGTATGCCGCTGGCCCGGCGGAGATCATCAATGGATTGGTGCGCATCCACCAATACACGGTCATGTCTGCCCCAACCACCGCCCAGGTGGCGGCAGTTGAAGCCCTTAAGCACGGCGAACCCTTCGTCAAAGAGATGGTGGTGGAGTATGACCGCCGGCGCAAGTTGATCGTCCGCGGGCTAAATAAGATAGGCCTGGAAACCTTTGAACCGCGGGGCGCCTTTTACGCTTTTCCACGCATCCGCGTCTCAGGTTTGGATGATAATACGTTTGCCAACCGGCTGCTGCAGGAGGAACGCGTGGCGGTGGTGCCCGGCTCTTCTTTTGGCGCCGGGGGGGACGGCTTTGTGCGCTGCGCGTATGCCACCGCCTACGAAAAAATTGAGGAAGCCTTGTTCCGGATGGAACGTTTTATGCGTAAGCAAGGATAAGACCGCATGGATATTGAAGCTGTTATCGGTTTAGAGGTTCACGCCGAACTTCAGACACGCTCCAAGATGTTTTGCTCCTGCCCGGTGGTGGATGCCACCCTATCCAGGCCCAACAGCGCTGTTTGCCCGGTGTGCGCTGGCATGCCCGGCGTTTTACCGGTGGTTAACCAGCAAGCGGTGGAATATGGGCTGCGGGTAGCTCTTGCTCTGGATTGTGATATACCCGTCACCAGCGTCTTTGCGCGTAAGAATTATTTTTATCCTGACCTGCCCAAGGGTTACCAGATCTCCCAGTACGAATACCCTCTCGGGGTGTATGGGAAACTGCCCATCCAGACCCCGCAGGGCGAACAGGTCATTCGCATCACCCGAGTCCATCTCGAAGAAGATACAGGGAAACTAACCCACGTCAACCGGGGTAACGATGCCTTTTCACTGGTCGATCTCAACCGGGCCGGAGTGCCTTTACTGGAAATTGTTTCTGAACCCGATATGCACAGCGTTGAAGCCGTGCGCGCTTATTCCAGCACCCTGCGCGCGCTCATCCGCTACCTGGGGGTCAACTCGGGTGATATGGAAAAAGGCGTGATCCGCTTCGAAGCCAATGTGTCGGTGCGCCCAAAGGGCAGCACCAGCCTGGGCAACCGGGTTGAAATTAAAAACTTGAACAGCTTCCGGGCATTGGAACGTGCCTCAACCTATGAAATCCAGCGCCAGAGCGACTTATTGCGCCAGGGCAAGCCAGTTTCACAAGAAACCCTTGGCTGGGATGACTTGAAGGGTGTGACCTTCACCCAACGCAGCAAAGAAGAGGCCCACGATTACCGCTATTTTCCCGAGCCGGACTTGCCACCTTTGATCGTCGAAAAAGAATGGGTCGACCGGGTGCGAGCCAATTTACCTGAGCTGCCGCGAGCCAAATATTTGCGCTTCCAAAAAGAGTATGGTTTGAGCGGTTATGATGCCAGTCTGCTGGTGAATGAACAGGCGGTGGCTGCCTATTTCGAGCAAGCCGTCGCTGTTCCAGGTACAAAGGCGCCCGCAAAGGTTATTGCCAACTGGATGCTAGGAGATTTATTCAGCCTGATGAACCAGACCAACACCACCATCGGCGATATTAAAGTGACGCCAGCCGCGCTGGTCGAGTTGATTAACCTGGTGGTCCTGGGGACGATCAACAATACCACCGCCAAGACCGTGCTGGCAGAAATGGTGAGCAGCGGTAAGACCGCCGGCGCGATCATCGCCGTGCGCGGCCTGGAGCAGGTATCCGATTCAGGCGTGATCGCCGATCTGATCAAAAAAGTATTGGAAGAGCATTCGCAGGAAGTGGACCATTACCTGGCAGGTAAAGAAAACCTGGCACAATGGTTTTTCGGCCAGGTGATGCGCCTGACCCAGGGCCAGGCTAACCCGAAAATTGTACGCGAAGAATTACAACGCCAGTTAGATGCATTGAAAACTGTTCCGCCAGAATGATCGTTATTTGATTGTGACTACTCAGTCATGCGAAGAAAGTTGCCGAAGTTGAGAAGTTTGCGGGTGCTTCGCACCCGCAAACTTCTCAACTTCGGGTCTTTTCACAGAAGCTTAAGCAGTAACAGTTAATTGTAATATTTGGCGAAGTTGATCGGGAAGTTGATCATATTGACTTTCAACCCTTTCTCGGTTATCTTTAAGCTGCAATGATTGCCAGGCAGAGGAAAAAGTGCTGATCTGGGAATATTTTTTTCCTAAGCGAGACAGCGGGCACGGAACCGACGTGCCCGCTTATTTTTTGCCCAGACAGCCCCAGGGGTCAACATCTGTCAAACCAATGATGCTGGATGAATATCATATTCTTGATTCATCAGGAATTCCCGTGGAATTGTCCGTATTTTGGGGTGTTTGTGGGTGCGAAGCACCCACAAACACCCCAAAATACGAGGTCTCACCAGGGAAGTTCCCAATGAGCCATATTCTTTCCAATAGGTCAGGAGTTAACACATGGCTGTAATAACCAATGCATTTGAAATGGCTCAAAGGCAATTCGATCACGTCGCATCTTTGTTGAAATTGGATCCCCAGGTGTGCGAAATGCTCCGTTGGCCTATGCGCGAATTTCACTTTCGCATCCCAGTGCGCATGGATGATGGGACCCTCCGTGTTTTCGATGGCTATAGGGTGCAGCACAACGATGCCCGCGGCCCCAATAAAGGCGGGATCCGTTTTCACCCGGCCGAAACCCTGGATACCATCCGCGCACTGGCCACATGGATGACTTGGAAATGCGCCGTTGCGGATATCCCTCTGGGCGGTGGTAAAGGCGGTGTATGTGTCGATCCGGCCACACTGTCGACCAGTGAAAAAGAGCGCTTATGCCGGGGCTTCATCGACCAGCTCTGGCGCAACATCGGTCCGCGCCAGGATGTCCCAGCCCCAGATGTGGGCACCACACCGCAGATGATGGGCTGGATGATGGACGAATATTCGAAACTGGTGGGCCAATATACCCCCGGCGTCATTACCGGTAAACCGCTTGGCGGTGGCGGCTCGCTCGGACGCACCGAAGCCACCGGCTACGGCGTCATTTTTGCAGTCCGCGAGGCTATGCGACACCTGGAAATGGCTCCCGACCAATGCGTCGCCGGTTTCCAGGGCTTTGGAAATGTTTCGCAATATGCCTCCATCGGTTTTAAGGAAATTCTTAAAGGCAAAGTCGCCTGCGTCTCTTATTGGGACCGCGAAGACCGCACTGCTTATACCGTCAGCCACCCTGATGGGATCGATCCGCGTTACTTGATGACTATCACCGACCAGTACGGCAGCATCGATAAGAAAAAAGCTCTGGCCAACGGATACATCATCGAAGATGGCAACGCCTGGCTCTCGAAAGAGGTGGACGTGCTCATTCCTGCCGCCTTGGAAGGTCAGATTACCGGTGAAACCGTGCAGGCTATCTCCAAACGGGTGCGCATGGTGGCAGAAGGCGCCAACGGGCCGACTACTCCCGAGGCGGATGAAGTGTTCAAGAGCCGAGGGATATTTGTCATCCCCGATTTCTTGTGCAATTGCGGCGGTGTAACCGTGTCTTATTTTGAGAGTGTCCAGAACGACATGAATTATTACTGGACGAAAAACGAAGTCCTCGACCGGCTGGACACCAAGATGACCATAGCCTTCGAAGGTGTCTTAGAAATGGCAATTAATGAAAAAGTGAACATGCGCGACGCGGCTTATATGGTAGCTATCGCGCGCGTCGTCAAAGCCATGGAATTAAGAGGATGGTTATAAGCCATGACTCAACTCAACTATGCCCATCAGACCACCCCACCCACTACCCTGCTCGACGTCCAGCAGTACCACGGCGCCGGCTATGCCCCGGTGATCGATTTTGGCGCCTGGCGCGTGGCCACGTTGAACTACAGCCCGGACATGCTGCCTGAGGCCATCCAACAGATGGAACGGCACCTTGCCTCTGACGAGGTTTTTGTCCTCCTGGCCGGCCAATGTATCCTTTACCTTGGCGAAGGCGATACCACTATCGAGCGGATCCACGCAGTGAAAATGGAGCCCCGCCAGTATTACAACGTTAAAAAAGACGGCTGGCATGCCTGCACACTGAGCCTGGACGCCGTGGTGCTCATCGTCGAAAATCAGGATACCTCCAAACTTAATTCAAGTTATATCCAGCTCTCACCTGCCCAACAAGTGGAGCTGGCCGGGCTTGGAAAGACCCTGCTCAAGAAGCCCCGCTGAAGGGCCAATTTCCTATACAAATTCTCCTCCTAAGGTGCACGGCCCCAAGCAGTTGGGGTCGTGCAATTTAACCGGCCTCACCGCCACACTGACATTTCTGTTGCTTGCAATTGCCTATAAAAGCCTGTACAATCGAAAATGAATCCACAATCAGGAGCATCGACCATGCTTTTATCTACAGAAATCATCCGGATCCTTCTCATCACCTGTTTTTTGGGTATGGGGCTTGTGGCGATGCTCTATTTACGCCAGCGCCGGCTTCCAATGATCGGATATGCCTGCTGGGGTCTGGTCGCCCTGCTCATCCCATTAATCGGCCCTTTCCTGTTGATTATGAGCCACCCGGGCGAGAAGTGCCCGGTTAGCCCCGCAAAAAAAGATAGGTTATCCAAAAACACATGACGGAAACCAACAAATTCTCGCCTACCAAAAGCCTTTCCTCTTTACGACAGGATCGCTTTCTACTGGCCATTATTTTGGTGATCGGCATCCTGATCGTCATCGCCCTGGCCCTCTTCTTTTTCCGCCAGGGGGGACAGACTTACCTGAGCGACAATACCCCTCAAACCGTGGTGCATAATTACATCCTGGCATTGCAAAAAAAAGATTTCCAGCGCGCCTATAACTACCTGGATGAGAAAGAAGGCAAACCCAGCTTCACCCAATTCCACCAGGCCTTCATTAATAACCAATTAAATACGTCGACCGCCGCCGCTCAAATCGGTGAAGTGACCATTACCGGGGATGAAGCGACGGTCAGCCTGACCCTGTTGCAATCGGGGGGCGGTCCGTTCGCGGATACATACCGTTCATCTCAGGCCGCCACAACCGTGCGCCAGTCGGGTACCTGGAAAATCGATCAAATGCCTTTTCCATTCTGGAGCTATGACTGGTACCAAAAAACGGCGCCCGCTGTACCCGCTCCTTAAGGAGACCAGGCCTTCTTAATCCTTTTTTGCCCCAAACCGGCAGTACTCTGATTAATTGACAGGCGTCCGGCTCGACCAGATCCCTACGGCTGCCCCCGTTTATCATGCCCTAACACCCACATTGGAGATGGAAATGCAAACTGTTCGGCGCCTCTATTTCTACGCGGTTGCGATTGTCAGCCTTGAGGTCGTGATCTGGGGAGTCATTGGCCTTGGGCGAACAATAATCACCCTCAATCAATTGGTCGGCAGTCCTACGAGCCAACTGGCTGGTTCCCTGGCTTTAGTCCTGGTGGGCCTGCCAGTTTTCATCATCCACTGGGTGACGGCGCAGCGCGAAGCCTTACGAGACGCAGAAGAACGGATCACGCGCGTGCGAGCGATCTTCCTGTATGGCGTACTGCTGGGAACGCTCATCCCGATCGTCCAAAACGGCCTGGCTTTGGTCAACCGCTTCCTGCTGCTCATCACCAGGTTATCGTGGTCTCCGCTGGTCGGTATGGGCCAGACCTGGGGAGACAACCTGATCGCCGTGATGATTAATGCTGCCGCCGTCTATTATTTCTGGATCATTTTACGCGCCGATTGGAAAGAAAATGTCCCCAACTCTTCCCTGGGAGAAGTTCGCCGCCTGTACCGTTACCTGTGGGTGATCTACACCCTGGGCATTACGGTGCTGGGTATGCAGCGCGTGCTGCGTTTCATCCTGTTCCTCCCAACGCAAGCCGCCGGCAGTCCCAGCTACTTGATGGTGGATGGACTGGCCCTTTTATTGATAGGTACGCCGCTGTGGGTATGGACCTGGCAAATTATCCAACAATCGCTTAAGCAAAGGAATGAACGCGAGTCTCTGCTCAGGCTGACCTTTTTATATCTGATGGCCTTAATCGGTGTAGGTACCGTCCTGACCGCTTCGATCCTGGTTATATCAGATTTACTGCGTTGGATCCTCGGCGAAAGTTGGAACCTGGGACAATTTATCGACGCGATCAGCAATCCGCTGTCGATCGCCATTCCCCTGGGTGGCGTATGGGGTTATTACGCCCACTGCCTGCGCAATGAATTGGAAGCTATTCCCGACCATCCGCGTAAAGCCGGCTTCAGGCGGCTGTATGTGTATATCCTGAGCGCCTTTGGGTTGGTCTCCACCTTTGTGGGCATGCAGCAGGTGCTAAGTTATATTATTACAGTCAGCGTTAACGAAGCCGTGGGAACCGGACTGCGCGACCAGCTCTGCATGGCGATCGGCACACTGGTAGTCGGGCTGCCCTTATGGTGGGCCAACTGGCGCCCGATGCAATTGGAAGCCCGGACGTTCGATGATAATGGCGATCATGCCCGCCGATCGGTGATTCGTAAAGCCTACCTATATCTCGCCTTATTTGCCGGGGTAATTGGCGTTATGGTGACCGGCGGACAACTGATTTATCTGCTGGTCAGCCGGGCGCTGGGCGCCTCCGAACCCGAGTTCTTACACAACAGCCTCAACTGGCTGCAGACGCTGATCTTGTTCGGGATCTGGCTGGCTTACCACATCCGCACGCTTTGGCTGGATGGACGGCTGGCCGGCCAGGCCCTAGCCGCCCACCACACCCGTTTCCCGGTGTTGATCCTCGATGAGGGCGACGGATCGTTTGGTGAAGAAATTACCATCACCTTGCGCCGGACCACGCCCGAAATACCTATCGCGGTGCAGCTTATTTCTCAAGGCATCCCTGGTGAAGATAAAGCCAACGCCAGTGTGATTGTGATGACTGCCGGACTGGCCACGCAACCACCCGAAGCGCTGCGTTTATGGCTGGAAAATTACACCGGCGAGCATCTGATCGTCCCCACACCGCAAGAAGGCTGGCTGTGGGTAGGGTCAACCCCCCGGAGCCAGCGCGACCTGGCCCAGCAGACGGCTCAGACCATCCGCCAGTTGGCAGAGGGGCAGGCCGTGCGCAATTCTCCACCTGCCACCGCCTGGACCATCGCCGGATACGTTCTGAGTGGGTTATTCTTGCTGCAGGTGCTTGGATTGGTATTTGTCTTATTAATCTCGCTCACCAACCGCTAATCTGGTAAAATCATGGGAATATAAGCGGCAATTCAAGAATTGTAACTACTCAGGCATGAGAAGAAAGTGGTCCGAATTTGAGGTAATTGCGGGT
>DAIQPZ010000259.1:0-2893 GCA_036787065.1 Anaerolineaceae bacterium | reverse complement strand
TCCGTGTAGGGGCGACCCGCCGTGGTGAGCAAGAACCCTGGTTCACCAGGTAGGGTTGCCCATTCGGATGGAAAGCTTGAACCAAAAAGGCGGCCTTGAGGGCGCTATGCTGGCAGGATTGGCCGCCATGTTATAACCCATTCAAAAAATCTTTAACCGCCGCAATATAAGCAGAATAGGCTTCGCGGCGGATATTATGCCCGGTCCCCTCGATCTTCACCACCTGGATCTTTGGATTAAGTGAGGAAGCCAGCGCAGCCACTTCAGGTGAAACAATCGCCCCCTGGCTCGGTTCGGCCGTAATCAACAGGGTAGGACATTGGATGGCTCGCGCCACGTCCCGCCAGCTCATATCCGCCAGACCGCGAATCCCCATGAAATTGGGATCAAAAGCCAGTTTGGATTCAGCCCAAGGGCGCAGCTCGATCTCGGCCCAGGTGGGGTTATCCTCATGGCATTTCGCCATCACCACTTCAACCGTTTGGTCTGAGAGGCTCATTAACCAGGTAGAGTAGGTGTTGGGTCGAGGGGGTTCAGACTGCGTTTCCGCGGGCTTTGGCATGAACCAGGCGGGATCCTCCAAAATTAATGCGCGCATCAAACCGGGGTGCGTGGCCCCCACCGTTGCGCTAACGCTGGCGCCCATTGAATGCCCACCCAGAACCAGACCTTTCAACCCCAATCCATCGATCAATCCTGCCAGGTCACCGACCATATCCAGCTGCACACCCTCTTTTATTCGCTCTGATTGGCCATGCCCGCGCGCATCTGGCAGGATGACATCATATTCCATTGATAGTTCCTGTGCAGCCGGGAGCCAGCACATCCCACTGTCTGAAAAACCGTGCGCCAGCATCACAGCCGGTTGGTTGCCATCTCCAGTCCGAGTGTAATGCAGTTTTATCCCATTAACGATGATATCGGATTGGTTAAATAAAGGTTTTATCAAATGATCCTCGTAATATAGTTTAGTCACTGCTCAGACTTGCGTGAAAATGATCCGAATTTTAGGTGGAAACACTCACGAATTAAGCGCAAATACGTAAATTAACGGTTGCGATGGGTATAGGCCTGGTGAACAATTTCAGCCAGGTGACCCAGGTGGGAATCATCGTGCATCAAGCCCAATGCAAATCGACCTATCGGGTTGGCTGGCGCCATGCCTGCCCATAATTCCGCCATATTATCCATGTGGGGCGCGTCTGGCCACATCCCCAGGCTGGCCAATCGCATGCGGCGGCTTTCCTCCAGGCGGTTCCGGCAGGCGTCGATGGTGGTAACCTCTCGCCAGGGTATCTCGTACCGCGAACGGCCGTGGAGTGGTACCCCACGCGCCAATTCCGCTGCCACGGCGGCGGCCTCTTCCGCCGAAGCCGCGGTATGTACAATAACGTGACCCAAAGTCCACGACATGTGAACTTCATCCGGGTTCACCGCATGGCTATCATTCGCGCCCGGATCCGACGGCTCAAATACCACATCGGCGTCCGTGGAATTCGAGATGATCTGGAGCATTTTATCCACCATTTCATCCGTCAATCCGACCAGGTCGGCTGGGATCAGTGCAGCCACCAATTCATTTACAGTCACTTTTTTTTCGCGCAGTCCAGAAAAATCTATCATAGTTTCCTCCGATTTAAGGGGTCTGGAAGGGCAGCCATTCCAAGGTAATGGCCGGGCATTTCAGTTACCAAATTATAGTCTTGTTCATCCAGGCCCGCATGGTTTACGAGTATAATCGTCGTGCTGTTCTTTTATCTTGACTTTAGAAATTCGAATAGTCCGCTGAAAAAGCGCTCGAACCTATGCAACAAATTAGTCTACACAACAGCCATGTAAAGAAAGTTACCGAATTTGAGGTGATTGCGGGTGCTCCGCACCGGCAAACACCTCAAATTCGGGGCTTTTTCACAGGGGGCTGAGCAATACCTAATCTTGAAGGAATTAATAAAATGGTAAAACTTGAACGTCTTGGCGTCGTGCTGGCCCCTCCCAACCCACAAACCAGGACTGTGGCGAAATATAATGCCGGGATGACCCTCAGCGGAGATACCGTGCATATGGTCTTCCGCTACAGTGAATGGCGTTCGGACTTCGATCCATCCTGCCAGGCGAATTATGCCAGGGATGAAATCCGCTACGCCCGCCTGGATCGACACGGAAAGCTGCTCTACGAATCGGACCATGCTTTATTAGCGCCTTCTCTCCCCTGGGATGTGTCCGGCTGCCAGGATGCGCGCGTGATCCCCTTCGAAGGCGCTTATTACCTGTTTTATTGCGGCTGGGATAAAGACACTGCCTCAGCCGGTCACGACCGTGCCAGGGTCGGGATCGCCCGCACCCAAGATTTTCAACAGGCGGAAAAACTGGGCTTCATCAATCATGCGGCCTGGGATAAAGATGCCTATATCTTCCCGGAGCGGATCCAGGGAAAAATTGCCCTGGTCCACCGGGTTGAACCCAGTATCCAGATCGATTATTTCGATACCTTCACCGATATGTTAGACCCGCGCAATTGGGAAAATTACGTCGCGCGCGTCGAGGACTCGACCATGTTACGGGCGGCTTACCCGTGGGAAAGCGGTAAAGTCGGCGGCAGCGTGCCCCCGATCAAGACGCCCTCAGGGTGGCTGTTCATTTATCACGCGGTCGAGGTGTTTCCTGACCGGCCTTTCATCTACCGCGCAGGAGCGGCCCTTTTAGACCTGGAAAACCCAAAGCGTGTCATCGCACGACTTCCCTATCCAATCCTCGAACCCGAAACCGATTATGAATTAATTGGGGATGTGAACAATGTGGTCTTTCCGGTAGGCGGTTATGTCGATCAAGGTGAACTATTTGTCTCTTACGGTGGTGCAGACCGCGTGGTTGCACTGGCTCGCGTCCATTTGGA
>DAIQPZ010000104.1:0-9329 GCA_036787065.1 Anaerolineaceae bacterium | reverse complement strand
AATATAGGTAACACCTTAACCCTGGGGTGAAAGTTGACGAATCTGGGGTGTTTGGGGGTGCATCAATAATCTTCGCAGTGGAACGATTTTACTCCCCGGGACGTCTGATCTTCATCCAGGATTTTCAATTTTCTCGATCAATTAATTTATTCGGATCGCATTCACAAGTTAATAGAAAGCAGGGATGGTATGTTAGTCCATAAATTGCGCACGTTAAGCCGGTACTGGATTTTGGGTTTGATCCTCCTGGGTGTGGTCGTGGTAGCCAGTGGCGTGCTGCTCTGGCTGGGCTTGCGCCGTGCCCACGTGACCAACAACGGGCAGCCCATCCCAAAAACCCAGGTGGATAATGGTGTTTCCACCGGGGGGATCGTTTCGATTGGGTCGAATCCGACCACGCTCGACCTGCACCTGAGTGAGGGTAAACCTCAGCCCCAGGCGGCAGGGCTTCTCCCGGTCGCAAATGGCGACCCGCTCCCGGCGGATCAGACAGACCAGCTTCTCAGCCGTCTCCCTACCCTTCCGGTTGACCCCAATGCGCAAACCCAATTCAAACTGCCCCAGGGGCCTATCCCTCCGCCGCGAACCGGGGAAACGGTGCAGCAGTCCTTCCCGCCTCAGGTGCAAGTGACGCCAGACTCCAGCGGAACAACGTCAAATGGGCCGCTGAAGGTGCTGCGCTTTGCACCTGAAGGGGAAATCCCCATCGCGCCGTTTGTCAGCGTGACTTTTAACCAGCCTATGGTGGCTGTGGCGACTCTGGCGGATCTGTCTGCCCTCCAGTCGCCGGTTAAAATGGAACCGGCCTTGCCCGGCACCTGGCGATGGTTGGGTACCCGCACGTTGAATTTCCAATACGATTCGACCCAGATCGACCGCCTGCCAAAAGCAACCCAATATAAAGTAACCATCCCTGCGGGGACGAAATCGGCTTCCGGCGGCGTTTTGGACCAGCAAGTGGTATGGACGTTTACCACCCCGCCGCCAAAAATTGTGGCTACCTATCCCAGCAGCAGCGATCCACAACCGCTTGACCCCTTATTCTTTATCAGTTTTGACCAGCGTATCGACCCGGTGGCAGTGCTGGCGACCATTCACGTGACGGCGGGCAGCCAGACTGGTAGCCTGTCTTTATTAAATGAGGCCCAGGTTCAAGAAGATAAACAGGGCAAGGCCATGCTCCAGAACGCAGGGCAGGGGCGCTGGATCGCTTTTCGCGAAAAAGAACCCCTGCCAGGCGGAGCCACTATCAATGTCAGCATTGGACCGGGCACGCCTTCGGCCGAAGGTCCCCTACTGACGAAAGATACTCAATCTTACAGTTTCCAGACTTACAGCCCGCTGCAGATCGTGCAGCACGGCTGTTATTATGGCGATGCTGCCTGCCAGCCTTTTGCACCTTTCTACATCCGTTTCAACAATCCAATCGACACAAAAACCTACACCGAGTCGATGCTCAAGGTCGATCCGGCTATCCCGGGCGTCTCCATCAATATGGTCGGCGATACCCTGACCATTCAGGGCGAAACCAAGGGCCAGACGACTTACACGGTTGCTGTGGATGGCAGTATCCAGGATGTTTTTGGACAGAAATTGGGTAAAACTGCCCTGCTGACTTTCCGCGTCGGCCCGGCTCAGTCACTATTGGTGGGGCCAGGGAAGAATTTTATCACCCTGGATCCGGCTTCCACAAAACCGGTTTTTTCGTTCTACACGATGAATTATACGCGCCTGGATGTGAAGATTTACGCAGTCCAACCCGCGGATTGGCCGGATTATAAAACCTATCTGCGCGATTGGCAGAAGTCTACCGCCGGGCTTAAAGTGCCTGGGCGCGAGGTGTTGAACAAGTCGCTGCCGGTCGAATCGGCCGCGGACAGCCTGGGCGAAGTGGATATTGATCTGACCCAGGTGATGGATGGCAATTATGGCCAGTTTATCGTGATCGTTTCGCCACCCCAGAATCTCTTTCAGAACAATCAAAACCTGCGCTGGCAGACCATCCAGGCCTGGGTGCAGGTCACCCAGATTGGCCTGGATGCCTATACCGACCAGGATAACCTGGTGGTGTGGGCCAGCGCATTGAAAGATGGCCGGCCCCTGGGAGGTATCGATATCCAGGCAGGGCCATCCAACTGGGGAAAGACGGGTGATGATGGCATCACGCGCGGTTCGATCCCGGTTGGTACAGCTTATTTGGTGGCCAGCCTGGGGGCTGACCGGGCGATACTGCCCCATTCAAACGATTATTGGGGAGCCGACAGTTGGAGCCGGACCGTGCTCGTTGACGAGCTGCGCTGGTACGTGTTCGACGACCGCCAGATGTACCGGCCGGGTGAAGAAGTGCATCTTAAAGGCTGGCTGCGGCGCATCGGCGCCGGGCAGGGGGGTGATGTGGGCCTGGTGGGTAAAGACGTGACCAGCCTGACCTATCAAATCATCGACCCGCAAGGGAATCACATAGGCAATGGACGCGCCGAGGTGAATGCGCTGGGTGGCTTTGACTTTACCATCACCATCCCAGAAGCCGTTAACTTGGGCCAGGCCTCAATCGATCTGGTGGCAGAAGGCAATATCAGCGGGTTATCTTCAACCCAATTTACCCACTCATTCCAGATCCAGGAATTTCGCCGCCCAGAGTTTGAAGTGTCCGCGCGGAATGAGACGGCCGCTCCGTATTTTACCGGTGGGCAGGCCGTGGTGGCGGTGGACGCCAATTATTATGCGGGCGGCCCACTGCCAAACGCAGATGTGACCTGGCGTGTGACCTCTTCTCCCAGCAGCTATTCCCCGCCGAACTGGCCTGATTTCACTTTTGGAACCTGGACACCCTGGTGGACGTTCGAAGAATTATATGGTCCTGGCAGGAGCAGTCAACAGGGATCAAAGGATGAGACCTTTACCGGAAAAACAGACGTGAATGGGTCGCATTACCTGAAATTGGATTTCAACACCAGCGGCGATCCAAAACCGGTGAGTGTAGTGGCACAGGCGACGGTAATGGACGTCAACCACCAGGCGTGGACGGGTAGCACGACCCTGTTGGTGCACCCGGCAGACCTTTACGTGGGCCTGCACACCGACCGTTACTTTGTAGAAAAAGGTGCGCCTTTAAAAGTTGATTTTATCGTGACTGATCTGGACGGCAACCCAAAGGCTGACCGCCAGGTAGAAATCCAGGCAGCGCGCCTGGATTGGAAATTCAGCAATGGCAGTTGGCGTGAAGAAGTGGCTGATAGCCAGAGCTGCAGCCAGGCCTCTGCATCCCAACCGGGTTCCTGCACGTTCCAGACGCCGGTAGGGGGCACCTACCAGATTACCGCCACGGTGACCGATGACAAGGGGCGAAAGAACCAAAGCCAGTTCACCCGGTGGGTGAGCGGTGGGAAAATGCCGGCGGCGCGCCAGGTGCAGCAGGAAAAGGTGACCCTGATCCCGGATAAGGAAACCTACCAACCGGGTGACGTGGCCCAGATCCTGGTGCAATCGCCCTTCACCCTGGCCGATGGCCTGCTGACGGTAAGCCGCAGCGGGATCGTGTCAACCCAGCGTTTCCATATTGACAACGGTTCGACCACCCTGAAGATCCCGATTGAGGAGAAGGATATCCCTAACCTGGTGATCCAGGTGGACGTAAATGGCTCTGCCCCACGCAGCGGTGACAATGGCGAGACCTTGAAGGATACCCCACCCCGCCCGGCCTTTGCGACCGGTCAACTTGACCTGAAAATTTCTCTTCAGCAGCGCAACCTTTCAGTCCAGGTTAAGCCCGATCAAACGGACCTCGCGCCGGGTGGAGAGACCAACCTGTCGCTCACGGTGAAGGATGCTAATGGCAAGCCTGTCGCCGGATCGGAGCTATCGGTGGTGGTGGTGGATGAGGCTATCCTGGCTCTTACTAATTACCAGATGGCCGATCCACTGGCCACTTTCTATTCGGCGCGCCCGGGCGGTGTGTCGAGCGTTTACGGGCGGTCAAGCATTATTTTGGCCAACCCGCAGAGCCTGGCCGGGTCAGCAGGCGGCCGTTCAATGGCTGATTACGACGCCAGCAATAGAGCTGCCGCGGGGGGCGCGATGCCCCAGGTAGCCTTACCGATGGCTACCTCGGTGGCGGCGGCTCCGGCGGCAGAAGCCCAGTTACACAGCGCCGCCCAACCGATCCAGGTGCGCTCTGATTTCAACCCGTTGGCGCTGTTTGCCGCGGTAGTCACCACGGATGCCAACGGACAGGCGCGGGTGGCTATCAAACTGCCCGATAACCTGACCCGCTACCGGGTGATGGTAGCGGCGGTCGACCAGGGTAACCGCTTTGGGGTTGGTGAAGCCAACCTCACCGCCCGGCTGCCGCTGATGGTGCGCCCATCGGCGCCGCGCTTCCTCAACTTTGGGGATACATTTGACCTGCCGGTGGTGCTTCAAAACCAGACCAGCCAACCCCTGGATGTGTCCGTGGCGGTGCGCGGCAGCAATATCCACCTGACGGGGGTAACCGGCCTGAAGGTGACCGTCCCGGCCAATGACCGGGTGGAAGTGCGTTTCCCGGCGTCGGCGGACATGGCCGGTACTGCCACCCTCCAGGTGGCGGCTGTCTCCGGCAGCTTCGCGGATGCGGCCACGGTCACCCTGCCGGTGTTTACGCCGGCGACGACTGAGGCTTTTGCCACGTATGGGGTGGTTGACAGCGGCATGGTGGTCCAGCCGGTCACTTCACCCAAGGATGTCTTCCCACAATACGGCGGACTGGAGATCACCACTTCTTCAACGGCTTTGCAGGCGCTCACGGATGCCGTTTTGTACCTGGTCTCTTACCCTTACGAAAGTTCTGAACAGTTGGCTTCACGGGTTATGGCGGTAGCAGCGTTGCGGGATGTGCTGACTGAATTCCAGGCGGGTGGGCTGCCTTCACCGGCTGAGATGGAAGCGTCCGTTGGGCACGATATCACCCGTTTGCAAGGGTTTCAGAACGACGACGGTGGTTTTCCTTACTGGACCAGAGGAGAAGACTCGGTTCCCTTTAATACTATCCATGTGGCGCATGCCTTATACCGCGCTCAATCCAAGGGGTTCACGGTCCCACAGGATATGAACACCCGCGTGTTGAGTTATCTCAGCCAGATCGAGGATCATTATCCGGCCTGGTACAGCCAGCGCACGCGCCAGACGCTCAGCGCTTATGCCCTCTACGTGCGCAACCTGTACGGCGACCGCGATGCGCAGAAGGCTTCGCGCCTGTTGAGCGATGCGGGCATGGATAAACTGGACCTGGGCGCCCTGGGCTGGCTGTGGCCGGTGCTGCAAGACCAAACCCAGTTGGATGCCTTGCGCCGCTACGTCAACAACCACGCGGTTGAAACGGCCGGAGCCGCCAACTTTACCACGTCCTATGACGAGCAGAATTACTTGCTGCTCGGTTCTGACCGCCGCACAGATGCTATCTTGCTGGATGCGCTGATCGGGGATAATCCGAAGAGTGACTTGATCCCCAAAGTGGTAAATGGGCTGCTGGCGCAGCGCGTGCGCGGGCACTGGGATAACACCCAGGAAGACGTGTTCATCTTGCTGGCGTTAGACCGCTATTTCAATACTTTTGAAACCCAAACGCCGGATTTCGTCGCGCGGTTCTGGTTGGGAGATGGGTATGCCGGGGATGCGACCTACAGCGGCCGCACGACCGAACGCCATGAAACGGATATCCCCATGGGATACCTCGTCGACCAGGTGGGTGGGGGAACGCAGAACCTGACCATCAGTAAAGATGGCACGGGGCGCCTGTATTACCGGCTGGGATTACGCTATGCGCCGACCGATCTGATCCAGGGACCGTTGGATATGGGTTTTGTCGTCCAGCGAACCTACGAAGCTGTAGATGATCCGGGTGACGTGACCCAGGATTCGAACGGGGTATGGCACATCAAAGCCGGAGCGCAAGTGAGAGTTCATATCACCCTGGTGGCGGATAACCGGCGCTATCACGTGGCCCTGGTGGACCCGCTGCCCGCCGGGTTGGAGATCGTCAACCCGTCCCTGGCGGTTTCAGGCAGTGTCCCGCAGGATCCGAACAGTTCAAGCTATAAATATGGATGGTGGTGGTGGGGCACCTGGTACGAGCACCAGAACATGCGCGATGACCGGGCCGAGGCCTTTACATCTCTGCTTTGGGATGGGGTCTACCAATATACTTACATCGCACGAGCCACCACCCCCGGCCGTTTCGTTGTCCCGCCTGCCAGGGCCGAAGAAATGTATTCGCCGGAAGTCTTCGGGCGCAGCGGCAGCAACGTGGTCATCGTACAATAAAAGGCTCGTTTTTTATGTGATTCAACCTCCCTGGTATGTGTCCCTAGAGGTAAGGATGCCTTTTTTCTAATTCCAGAATTTCGTTCCTTGGCATTATGGAGTTTTTTCAACCTTGAGCGTCTTGTAGATCTCAAACCATTGCCTCCAATGTCTTTTCTTAGCTTTCCCCTATCTGTTTTTTGATTCTTCATTGCTGCTGGAATTAACTTGACTTATAAAAGTAATTGCTGTATATTATTCTTACTCCAAAAAACATTAAATTAATTTAACACCTTGGTGGTAATTTACCAGTAAAAAATAAGACAGTTTTTTCCAACGAAAAATATAATCGGCCCATGTAATCGTTTACTTACCCAAAAGGAATAAAATATGACTTTCAATGGCACTCAAATGAACCTTGGGAATATTATGAAACTTTCCAATGCAGTAACTCGCTCCATCACCGCCGAAAATGTCTATGGCGAAAAGGGCAAAGGTGGGATGGCGGATCTGAGTGTTGCCTCGCAAGAAGAAGTCAAGAAGATTGGCCAGAAATGGGATGGCCCAAACCCTTGCGCGCGCGACCTGGCAAAAACCTGGAAAGTCCGCCCCTGTATCACCCTGCCAAAACAGTCCACTTCGACGATCATGGATGTATCTGGTCCGGGGATCATCCAGCATATCTGGTTTACCGTGGACCCCAAACGCTATCGCGACTTGATCGTGCGGATCTACTGGGATGATGAAGCCGCACCCAGCGTTGAAGCACCGCTTGGAGATTTCTTTTGCAACGGATGGAAAACCGCTACAGCAATCCTGGCGATGCCGATCAATGTGAACCCAACCGGTGGGTTTAACTGCTATTTCCCGATGCCTTTCCGTAAACATGCCAGGATCACCATCGAAAACAGGGCCCCCGAAGAGATACATGGATTCTTCTATGCCATTAATTTTGCAGAGACGGATATCGACACCGAAGATGCCTATTTCCATGCCCAGTTCAGGCGCACGAATCCATTACCTTATATGCAGGACTATACCATCCTTGATGGGGTAAAAGGTAAGGGTCAATATGTCGGTACCTACCTGGCCTGGCAGCAGAATTCCATTGGCTGGTGGGGCGAAGGCGAATTTAAGGCCTTCCTTGATGGAGATGGCGAATTTCCGTCGATCTGTGGTACCGGAACGGAGGATTACTTCGGTGGGGCCTGGGGTTTTGGCAACACCTATACGGGTCCTTATCTGGGTTATCCATTTGGCAATTGCGATGGTAAAGCCGGCAACCGGCATGGGGTTTACCGGTTCCATATTATGGATCCCATCCGCTTTAAGAAGGATCTGCGAGTCACCATGCAAGCAATCGGCTGGCGAAGCGAAGGTCGCTACCTCCCCCTGCAGGACGATATGTCCTCAGTAGCCTACTGGTATCAGTCCGAACCGCATCAGGCGTTCCCCCGGCTGGGCGACCGGGATGCGCTGGAAGTGATTTAATTCAGACTCGATCAGTCATGATGAACTATTTTAACGGTTTGAATATCAATATTGGCAATTTATACCGGTTATCCCAGGCCAAAACCTTTTCGATCAGCCCAGAAAACTTTACGGGTGAAAAGGGCAAAGGCGGCATGGCTGCCGATGGGACTGGAGCCCAGTGCGCCAGGGAACTGGGTACGGGTTGGAAAATCTCGCCAAGTGTTGAAATTTCTCCTGGTGAGACTTTCACCATCGCCAGGATTATTGGCCCCGGGTCTATCCAAAGCATGTGGTTTGGCGGCGCCGTGGTGCGTGATCAGGGTCGATTGGCTATCCTTCGTTTTTATTGGGATGATCAGGAACAACCTTCCGTGGAATGCCCGCTGGGAGATTTCTTCACCCTCGGATGGCGCGGATATGCCCAGAATAACTCAATTCCTGTTTCAGCTAATCCCAATCGGGGCTTAAACTGCTTCTGGCAGATGCCTTTCCGGAAAAATTGCCGCATATCCCTGGAAAACCTCACTGATGAAAAGTTGAGCCTGTATTACCAGGTGAACTACACCCTGACCGAAGTGCCTGAGGATGCGGCGTATTTTCATGCCCAGTTCCGGCGGGTGAATCCCCTGCCGTACAAATCGGATTACATCGTCCTGGACGGGGTGCGCGGCGCGGGGCAATATGTGGGCACCTACCTGGCAGTGGGCGTCACAAACAATAACTGGTGGGGCGAAGGTGAATTTAAATTCTTCCTGGATGGAGATTCACAGTCCCCAACGATTTGTGGAACAGGCACAGAAGATTACTTTGGGGGATCCTTTGACTGGGATGTCGATGGCAAGTATGTGACCTACACCACACCTTATCTGGGCATGCACCAACTGATCCAGCCGGATGGGTTGTACCAATCACAACAGCGCTTTGGCATGTATCGCTGGCATATCCCCGACCCCATCCGATTCGAGCATGATATCAAGGTTTCTGTCCAGGCGTTGGGCTGGCGCAGCGAAGGTCGCTATTTGCCGTTGCAGTGCGATATGGCATCGGTCGCTTATTGGTACCAGACATTGCCAACCGTGCCTTTCGCGCGGTTACCCGAACGGAACGGCCTGGAAATTATTTGATAAAGGAGAGAGTTTATAAACTTAACATTATAAGAGGCTTGAATATTGAATGACCACCCGATTATGCCTACAGCGGTCATGTGACGAGTGACTGCGAACCACGCAAACACCAAATGTGACCCCCGGGTGTTGATGGTTTAACAAAACAATTCTAAACGGCGAAATGCTGACCACCAGGTGTATATTTGCCAGAAGTAAGTTTGGGAAATTAATCATAAGGAGGTAAACAAGCATAAATGACGGGTACGATAGAAATGTGATCAGAACTTTATATTCAACTCTATGAATAACTAATGGAGGATTTGAAATGGCTTCAAAAGAGATAAGTCGACGAAAATTTTTGATTGCTTCTGCCACCGGTATCGGCGGGATTATTTTTGCTGCCTGCGCGGTCCCAACGACTGCACCGGCTTCATCCACTGAGGCTCCAACTGCTGGAGCAGTGTCAACAAC
>DAIQPZ010000258.1:0-2937 GCA_036787065.1 Anaerolineaceae bacterium | reverse complement strand
ATGCCGTCGTCTCCGTTGCGACGCCCCGAGTCAGGTTTTAGGCTCAATTTGTAAGGTTCTGTGATCCTGAAATGATTTCCAGGCTGTTTCGAGTTCCGTTTTTAGCGGAATCTAAAGATAGACGGATCTGAGCAAATTTGAAAAATTAATTCTCTACCTCAACGGTTTTAGGGCTGATGAGCGGGGTGCTGCGGGTTGGCACGCCGGCGTGTTCGCATACCGCTTGCATGAACGCGGTAAAGAGGGGATGGGGTTTGTTTGGCCGGGATAGAAACTCGGGGTGAAATTGGGTGCCCAGCATAAAGGGGTGGCCAGCCAGCTCCGCGATTTCCACCAGGCGGTTGTCGGGGGAAACACCCGAAAAAATCATCCCCTTGGATTCTAGGAGAGCCCGGTAAGAATTATTTAATTCGAAACGGTGGCGGTGGCGTTCTTCCACCAGGGGCTGCTGGTAGGCCCGGGCAGCGATCGTATCGGGGATCAACCGGCAGGGATAAAGTCCAAGCCGCATTGTACCGCCCATATCAGTGATATCATGTTGTTCTGGCATCAGATCGATTACAGGATAGGGGGTGTTCCGGTCAAATTCGGTTGAATTGGCTTCTTCGCATTTCATGACATCCCGGGCAAAATCCACCACCATCAACTGCATCCCCAGACACAGGCCCAGGTAAGGCATTTGATGGGTTCTGGCATAATTGGCGGCCTGGATCTTACCTTCGATCCCGCGGCTGCCGAAACCACCCGGGACGACGATCCCATCCATATTTTTAATCGTCTCCCAATTTTTTCCTTTTTCGAGCTCGGCGGAATGGATCCAGTGAAGATCAATTTCCACGCCAAGGTGGAGCGCGGCGTGTTTGAGCGCTTCGCGTACACTCAAATATGCGTCGTGCAGCTCAACATACTTGCCGACCAGGGCGACCTTAACCGATGGTTTTGCCCGGCGGACCTCTTCGACCATCTGTTTCCATTCACTCCAATCCGGATGGTGGCGCTCTTCGAGGCCCAGGCGCTGTAATAAATATTCACCCACACCGGCCTGCTCGAGGAGGAGGGGGACTTCGTACAGTACGGGTGTGGTCACCATGGGAATAACCGCGCGTTTTTCCACATCACAGAATTGGGCGATTTTATCGCATAGCGAATCATCAATGGGATAATCCGACCGCGCGACGATCATATCGGGTGAAATACCGATCGAACGCAGCTCGCGGACGGAGTGTTGGGTGGGTTTGGTTTTTAGTTCGCTGGTTGCGCCGATGTAAGGCAGCCAGGTGACATGAATATAAAGCGTATTTTCTCGCCCCAGATCGCTGCGGATCTGGCGCAGGGCTTCCAAAAAAGGTAAACTTTCGATATCGCCCACAGTGCCACCCACTTCCACCAGCACAATTTCCGCGCCGGTAGCTTTGGCGACTGCCACCACGCGGCGTTTGATCTCATTGGTGATATGCGGGATCACCTGGATGGTGCCGCCCAGGTAGTCGCCCCGGCGTTCCTTACCGATCACCTCGGCATATACCTGGCCCGATGTGACGTTGCATACTTTGCTCAAGCGCACATCGATAAAGCGTTCGTAATGACCCAGGTCCAGGTCTGTTTCAGCGCCATCATCAAGGACAAAGACCTCCCCATGTTGGTAGGGACTCATCGTCCCTGGATCGACGTTGATGTAAGGATCAAGCTTTTGCACGGCTACTTTAAATCCCCGGTCTTTTAATAAACGTCCGACCGCGCCGGCGGTGACACCTTTTCCAACAGAACTGACAACGCCACCGGTGAAGAACAAATATTTGGTCGCCATGGGTGTTTTCCTCCTCTTTAATAAACGAATAAGGGAGGGCCGTTAATCGGCGCCTCCCTTTTGGGTTGTTACTCGGGTTCCCCTGGTTTACGCGGCAGGGTGGTGAGTGGGTTCTGCTCACACCGCCGGCGGATTAAGAGGTCGGTCTGATGGCTTCGAAACTTACGATGGTGATGCATCACCTCAGGTTTTACCTTCGGCTCGATAGGTTGAGCGGTGAGAAGGGTAAAAAACCGCAGCAAAGCTCTCCTTAGACCATCAGGACGTGCGAACTTTATTTTCCAGAGTGCGGGAGAGGATGTCTTCCTGCTCTCTGGACCCAAACTTACTACGTTTTTCTTTCTGTTGATTCTTGCGAACCTTAGCTTTTTCCATGGCTTCGCGCAGGGCAATTTCCATGAAGGTTGGATCGGCTTCTCCCTGGGGCTCTGAAGATGATGACAAAGCCAGCTCGCTAAAATCACCAGGATTTTCTTCACTGCGAGTACGACGCTTGCGCTTGTTTACAGGTTTTTCTCGCGGCGCAGATGGTTGTTGTTCCACGAAGTCATTGACTGGCACTTCTTTGACTGGAACTTCCTGCAAGGCTTTCAGGCTCAGCTTAATTTGCTTTTTCCGCCGGTTGACTTCCAACACCTGTGCTTCAACCTCATCGCCCTCATTGACGACTTCGGAAGGGGTGCGGACGTAGCCGTGGGCCATTTCACTGATGTGAATAAGGCCTGGGCGTTCTGCACCGATCTCGACGAAAGCGCCAAATTTCTCCAGGCGGACAACGGTACCTTTAACCACCATGCCAGATTTGATTTCACGCCATTCCAGATCGAGCGGTTTGATCATCGTCAATTCGTAATGATCTTCTTTAACCTTCCGCACCCAGACTTCAACACTCTGACCGACTTGCAAAACATCTTCGGCGCGTTTAATGGGCTGGTCCGCCGATGGATTTACCAACTGCGAAATGTGAACCAGGCCCAGTTTGTCCAGGCCAAGATCCACGATTGCACCAGCCAGCATGATCTTTTTAACCGTACCGGTAAAGTGCATTTTTTGTTTTATTTCACTGGAGCGGTCTTCTACTGCCACAACGCTCGATTCCATAGCGGGTCTCTCCCTAATTCAGTTTACAT
>DAIQPZ010000103.1:4024-9399 GCA_036787065.1 Anaerolineaceae bacterium | reverse complement strand
AATGACATTTCAATCAAATAAGTGAGGTCTACACATTTTTTCGGTCGCTAATCTTTTGCTTAAGTTAGCGCATATGCCCCTGGCTTCTCCCTAAAGGGAAGGGAGAAATCTAATATTATCCTGTTAATGACACTTTTATTACGTCCAAACTATTGCTTCTTCATCCCGGATGATGTAAATTTATTAAATGGTAACATTATGTCCCCGATGTAACTTTAACAACCCGCCTGGTATGCGTTTCTGTGGAAATTGTGGGGTGCGTTTAGAAGAAACGACCCCGTTAAGAACTGCGCCTTCACAGCCCAAATCTGGAACACCCAGCCTGGCTGAATCGGCTTCTGCCGATCAGAATGCGTCGATGATCCCCATCTCTACCGATCAGTTAGGCGTTATGATGGGTTCGGATTTACTCGAACGCTTCCAGAAAGCCGGGCTCGAAGCGAGTGGACAGCGCCGGAATGTAACCATCCTTTTTGTCGATTTAACCGGTTTCACCTATTTAGCTGAGCAATTAAATAACGAAGATTTATATGTCATGATCCAGGAGCTCATCCGCACCCTGGCAGATGACGTTTATAAGTACGAAGGCATGGTGGATAAGCTGACCGGTGATGGCCTGATGGCGCTGTTTGGCGCGCCGATCTCATACGAGAACAATGCCGAACGGGCTATCCGGGCAGCCTTAAATATGCAAGAGGATGTGCGGAGGCTCAGCCAGACCAACCGGGAAAAATTGGGTTATGATCTGCAAATCCACATCGGCTTAAATTCAGGATCAGTGATTGTGGGCGGAATGGGTTCCAATGCGCTGATGAATTACACCGCCATTGGCGATATTGTCAACCTGGCCAAGCGCCTGGAAGAAAACGCCAAACCGGGCGCTATTCTGGTCAGCGAATCGGTTTACCGCCAGACCAAACCCCTGTTTGGCTTTCAGGCCCTGCCCCCGTTGGGTCTTAAAGGGGTCAGCCATCCAGTCACTGCTTACCAACTGGCGGCCGCAAAAAATATCCCCGGTAAAGTGCGCGGATTAGAAGGATTGCACTCGCCCTTGATTGGGCGCGAGGTCGAGCTTGGCCAGCTTTCTTATGCTATCGATCGGCTGCTTTTCGACCAGCAGGGCAGCCTGGTGGTGGTGATGGGCGAGGCTGGGCTGGGTAAGTCGCGTTTGACCGAAGAGTTAACAGCCTCTATCGAACCGGGTTCGATCAATATCTATGAAGGCCACAGTCTCACCTATCGCAAGGCGATTCCATTCTGGATTTACCAGGATGTGGTGCGGGATATCCTGGGTGTGCCGATGGGCGCGCCGGCGGAAGAGGTACGCAAACGCCTGGCGCACGAGACCCACGCGATCCTGGGGGCAGCGGCGGTCGAGGCTTTACCTTATCTGGAACACCTGCTTTCCATAAAACCTTCCGATACGGGCGCAGCCGAACGGATCAGCTATCTGGATGCGGGACAGTTACGCCAGCAGATATTCCTGGCGGTGCGTGACCTGTTGTTAGGATTAGCGCGGCAAAAACCCGTTTTGCTCATACTGGAGGATTTGCATTGGGCGGATGAAACTTCGCTGGATTTGACCCTTTTTTTGCTGGAATCCATTCGCCATACACCCCTGGTGATTTACGCCATTACCCGGCCCTACGACAGCGGGGTATTAAGCCAGATTGTCGAGCGCGCCAAACAGAGGCTGGTTGACCGTTTTATATTCATCCGTTTGCATGCGTTGGCGCCCGATCAGAGTAAAGCACTCTTTCAGTCGCTGTTAACCGTACAGCCTATTCCAGAGTTATTCAGAGAACAAATCATCCAGCGGGCAGCCGGGATTCCGTTTTACCTGGAAGAAATCTTGCGTATGTTAATTGAAGATAAGGTCATTATTAGTGAAGCTGACCATTGGATCGTGTCGCCAGGTAAAGATATCGATAAAATTGGTGTCCCCGATACCTTACAGGACCTCATCCTGACCCGTTTTGACCGGCTCCCACCATTCAACCGCCAGGTTCTGCAAACCGCATCGGTAATTGGGAACCAATTTGGGGCGGATGTATTACACGCTGTTTTACCCGCCGTCTCCAAGGAGGATACCGCCGCGGCGTTGGGCCGGTTAGTTGAGAAAGAATATATTCTGCCACAACCGGGCACAGAGACGGCGAGCACGGAAGCCCTGTATGTGTTTAAACACGTCCTGGTATCGGATGCGATTTATAGCACCCTGCTGCAGAGAGACCGCCATGATTTGCATGGGCGGGTTGGCCAGGCGATTGAAATCCTATATGCCAGCCGTCTCGAAGGGCAGATCGAGCTTTTAGCCAACCATTACATGCGCAGTATGATGCTCGATCGTGCTTTGATATACCTCATCCTGGCGGGTCAGAAAGCGGCGCGCGGGTATGCCAATGAACAGGCGCGCCAGCATTTTATCCAGGCGCTGGGTTTGTTGCCCAGGGTGCGCTACACCCTCGATCAACTTCAAGGCATCCACATCGGTTTAGGTGACGTCCTGGTAACCATCGGCGAGTACCAGTCTGCCAGGGACCATTACCAGACCGCCCTGGATGCCATTGAAGAAGATGGGTTGGCACTGCCCGACACGCCGCACTGGCAAGAGAAAAGCGTCTTGTTCCGCAAAATCGCGACCACCTTTGAACGCCAGGGCGAATACGATAAAACCATGGGACGACTAACGGCTGCCCAGGACGCGATCGATCATCTCGATACCCCTCCCGCCGTCGAATGTGCCCGGATTTTGAATGATATGGGCTGGATTTTCTTTCGCCGGGGCAACCTGGAACAAGCTGAAGCCTGTCTGAAGGAAGCGCTTAACCTGGCCGAGACCACGGTCCAATTGGACGTGGTCGCATCGATTTACAATCGGCTGGGTGGCGTTGCTTATCAGAAGGGCCAACTGGATGTTTCCAGTGATTTTGCCCATAAAAGCCTGGCGTTACGCGAAAAAATCGGGGATATTGTGGCGGTCGCGCGTTCTTATAATAACCTGGGTTTGCTGCACTGGCGCCTGGGCGATTGGGATGGTGCGCTGGATAATTTCAACCGCAGTTTTGCCCTGCATACCAACCTGGGTGATATTGAGGGGATGCTTGAACTCAATACGAACCTTGGACTGCTGCAATTGGACCGGGGAAATACGGAAGAAGCTAAGAACCGGCTTGAGGATATCCTCAATACGGCCCAGTCGATCGGCCATCTTTATACCATCGGCCTGGCCCAGCTCCACTTAAGCTTGCTTTATCTCTCGATCGACGATTGGCAAACAGCCTTAGATTACAGCCTGAACAGCTTGAATAATTTCCGCGCGATTGGCGCGAAAGACATCCTGGTGGATGTGTACCTGCATGCTGGCCAGGCATGCCTGGGATTGGAAGACCTGGATGCCGCTCATCGATGGGGCGAAGAAGCCCGGTCTTTGCTTTGGCCATCCGGCCAAGAAGATGCTTCAGAACCTTCTGAGCAGGCCGGCCGCGTCGACCGCCTGATGGGATCGATTGCGCAACAACGGGGGCTGTTTGAAGAGGCGGCCTTCTTGTTGCTCCGCAGCGCATCCATTTTTAACCGGGAAGCGAACCACTTTGAACGGGCGCGTTCGCTGGTGTGTGTGGCATCCCTGGCGATCGATCAGGGTAATCAAGAAAAGGCTAGGGAATTAATCCGCGAATCACGAGACATATTTCAAAAATTGGGTGCAAACATGGACTTGCGCAAGCTGGACAAGATTGTTATTTAAAGAATGATACCGAAAACGAGGTAATTGCGAGTGCTTTGAAACTCGCAATTACCTCGTTTTCGGTTAAAAGACATGACTCACCCGAAAAAAATAAGTGTGGGTGAGTCATGTCTGCGAAAAATTTATAGTTTATGGTTCATTGACCCATTGTAACGATGTGGCAGAGCTGTTTGCGTCAGGGCTCTTGCCGGCCAGGTAATTGGCGATGTAGACCGGGTCAGCATAAGCGGCATTGGCCCAAGGTACGCTGCCAGACCAGACACCATATCCACCGCTCCACACCCCATACCCGCCGCTCCAGACCCCGTATCCGCCGGACCACACACCATAACCGCCGGACCATACCCCGTAGCCTCCAGACCACACGCCGTATCCGCCGCTCCAGACCCCGTATCCGCCGGACCATACGCCATATCCGCCAGACCAGACCCCATAACCACCGCTCCACACTCCGTAACCATTGGCCCAGGTATCATACGGGGCTTTCAGGCGGAACTGGTTGGTGGGGGTGTCGAAGTAAGAGAAACCTTCGTAATGGGCCTTCCCTTTCAAATCGGCTTTGATATCCATCCCACTGTTGGCTTTTCCCTTGGCAACCCCAAAAATGGCGTCGGGTGCATTCACCCGGCCGGTACCTTGCTGCCACATACTGTAACCGGCCTGCTGGGTATCTTGGGCGACCCAGGGAATAGCCGTCACCATCAGGCGGTATTTCACCTGGTCGGGGGTGAGATCCGGGTTTTTAGCGAGCATCATGGCCACAATCCCCGATACCACCGCGGCTGCCTGGGAGGTGCCAGCCATGGAATAATAGGTCGATGTAATACGCGTGGCTTCCTTATTGATTGCCAGGTAACTGGCAGGCATCATAGTGGATACCATGTGGGCGCCAGGTGCGATGAGGTCTGGTTTGACGAAACCATCCAGGGTTGGTCCCGCGGCTGAGAATGGCGCCAGATAATCGTCATTCCAGTCGGTGGGGGTGTGGTTGTCGGTGAACGCGCCAGTGGTAATGACGTATGGGTTATTACCAGGAACGCCAACGCTCATTGGGTTAGGCCCGCCGTTCCCAGCGGCAACAATCACCGTGATGCCTTCGGCCCAGGCATTCATCACAGCCTGGTTGAGGGGATCGGACCAGTACGGCGATTGAACCAATGCCTGGAGGGAGAGGTTCATCACGCGGATGTTAAGCTTGTTTTTGTTTTTCAGGACCCAATCGATGCCCTGGATAACTTTTTCATAAGAACCGGTGCCTTTTTCATCCAGCACGCGCACACCTACCAGGTTAACATCCGGAGCCATTCCGTCCCAATGATCGTCGGGGCCTTTTTGGCTGTTGGCGATGACGCCGGTGATATGGGTGCCGTGCCCGTTTGGATCGATGGGCAGGGGGGAATTATCCACAAAATCTTTCCAACCGATGATACGGGGCTTTCTGCCGGATGAATCAAAGAGGATCCCGGGCAGCATGGCCATGCCTGTATCCACTACGGCGACGGTTATATTTTTGCCCGTAACACCTTTTTGCCAGGCGAGATCGGCTCCAACGACTTCTGGGTAATCTGTGGCAGGAGCTGGCCCGAGGTATTCTGAGCTGGCTCCGTCCTGGTTTTTCTGATCATCT
>DAIQPZ010000103.1:0-3924 GCA_036787065.1 Anaerolineaceae bacterium | reverse complement strand
TTTTTCTGATCATCTGGCTTATTGTCACCGGTTTCATTCACGCCGATATTTAAGGTGACCTTAATTCCGGGTTCGGCCTTCAGCCGGTCCAGCGTCTGGGCGGGGACCAAGGCGCCCACTCCGTCGATCACATCCAGGCGAGAAGTGACGGCGCCACCATAATTTGCGACCGCCTGAGCAGACTGATCGACACTTTCCCCCTGCACAATGACCGATATCTGCGGCTCCCGGCTGGCAAATGTGGAACTGGCTGGCGGTACCAAGCTGGCCGAAAGTACAATGACCATCGCCAGGGAAACCATGATGTTCATGATGGTTCTTCGTTTCATTGCCATTGGAGCCTCCTAAACTGATGATTGCCTCAGGCCGCTGGTCCAAACAAAAAGGCCTGGAAGATATGACAACCAGGCCAAAGATGGTTTTGAAACTGAAAGGTGTAAAGTTCCTTTGGCGACCTGGCAGTCATGACCATGGAAGATGCCATGATTTTAGACCCATAGTTTTGCGCCCCCGGCTTTGACCGGGTTTGCCTTTATCGGAATATTTATTATATTAAGTCAGATTTATTTTAGCATTTGGATTATAAAAGTCAACCGCTTAGGCCGGTGAATCGGGCAGCTTTCAAATTTGATAACTCGATATCAGGTATTGACAGATTGTATGCCCGGTATTATAGTTAGTCAACTAATAATAAGCCGGCTAAATAAAAAGGCAGGATAATATAATGCACGACTCCAATGAAAATGAAACTTTGGATTTTTTGTTGGCCCAGGTCAGCCATCTTCATCACTCAAGGGTGTACCAATTACTCGAGAAACTTGGCCTTTACCGTGGCCAACCCCCATTGCTGTTCGCGTTGTGGGAAAAAGAAGGGCTGACCCAGACTGAACTGGCTCGGCAGCTACACGATTCACCGGCAACCATCACGAAAATGCTTCAGCGCATGGAAAAAACGGGTTTTATCGCGCGCAGACCCGATGAGGTTGATCAACGCGTTTCGCGGGTATACCTGACCGATGCGGGTCGAGCAGTAAAAACGGACCTTGAGGAGGTGTGGGCAACCATGGATCGGGATACGTTTAAGGGTTTCTCCCTTGATGAAAGGGTCCTCCTGCGACGTTTATTTTGCCAACTGCGCAGCAACCTGCAAAGCGCGGTTAATGGTCGAATGGAGATTTAACCTGAGATTTTAGGTGTTATCGATTATGAAATCAAATATGAGGTTACTCGATTTTCTAAAACCATATTGGAAGTGGATGGTGTTAGCCCCGTTATTGATGACGCTGGAAGTGGTGATGAACCTTATGATGCCCAGGCTGGTGCAGCGCATCATCGATGAGGGCATCGCCCATTTAAATTTGACCCTGGTCATCCAGACCGGGTTGCTCATGGTTGGGATGTCCGTGATTGGCGCATTGGGTGGCATGAGTAATGGCATATTTGCGGAATTGACCTCACAGGGTTTTGGCATGACCTTGCGCGAGGCCCTGTTCCGTAAAGTTCAGTCGTTCTCTTTTGGCAACCTGGATGAGTTGGATACGGGCCAGTTAATTACCCGCCTGACCAATGATGTGACCCAGGTTCAGGAAGCCGTTGTTTTGCTGCTGCGCATCCTGGTGCGCGCGCCGCTTCTGTTGATCGGCAGTTTGATCTTGTCGATCATTACCTCCCCTCAACTGGCTTTCCTACCGCTGATCCTTATGCCAATCGAGCTGGTAGTGGTCATCTGGATTGTCAATCGCGCCACGCCCATTTACACCATCGTACAGGAAAAGTTAGACGCCCTGAATGAAGTGATGCAAGAAAATCTGGCGGGGGTGCGGGTAGTCAAGGCTTTTGTCCGCGCCAGGCATGAGAAAGAACGGTTTGGCCAGGCTAATGACAATTTGACGGACCAGACGGTTCGTGCCGGCAGGGTTGTGTTAATCATGCAGCCTTTTATGATGATGACGATCAACCTGGGGATTGTGACAGCATTATGGTTTGGGGGTGTGCAGGTGATCAAGGGCGGTATGACGGTTGGGCAAATTGTTGCCTTTGCCAATTACCTCTCGATGACGTTGTTTTCATTGATGATGGTGAGCCAGTTGGTGATTCAACTCTCACGCGCAGGGGCGTCCGCCAGGCGCATGCAAGAGGTATTGGACAGCCAGGCTAAAGTGCAGGACCGCCCAGAAGCGCGAAAGGATCTTGAACTTAAGGGCAGAGTTGAGTTTGACCACGTGGCTTTTAGTTATGACAGTAACGGCAGCGATCCCGTGTTAAAAGGGATCAGTTTTACGGCTGAACCCGGGCAAACGGTGGCTTTATTAGGCGCCACCGGCGCGGGTAAATCGAGCCTGGTTCATCTCATCGCGCGTTTCTACGATCCCACCGCCGGGCAGGTGCGGATTGACGGGCACGATGTGCGCGATCTGGACCAAAACGCTTTACGCCGCTCAATCGGTGTGGCTTTGCAAGAGACCGTGCTGTTCAGTGGGACGATTGCGGATAACATCCGCTACGGCCGCCCGGAAGCGTCGATGGATGAGGTGATAGCGGCTGCCAAAGCGGCCCAGGCGCACGAATTTATCCTCGCCATGCCCCAGGGTTACGAAACTCAATTGGGCCAACGCGGGGTCAACCTTTCGGGTGGGCAAAAGCAGCGCCTGGCCATTGCCCGGGCCATTCTGATCAAACCGGCCATTCTGATTCTGGATGACAGTACGAGCGCGGTGGACGTGGAAACCGAAATAAAGATCCAGGCAGCGCTTGAAACCATCATGCGCCAGCGCACCAGCTTTATCATCGCCCAACGCATCAGCACCGTATTGAACGCGGACAAAATATTGGTATTGGATGATGGACAGGTTAAGGCAGAGGGCACACACCCCGAGTTAATGGCCTCAAGCGCAATTTATAGGGAAATATACGAATCTCAGTTGGGTAAAGGTGTTGTCCATGAGTGAACAATCCTCTACTAAAAGTAAATCCGCCGCCCAGGACCGGCAGCCTGTAACGTTATTTCCTGGCCCGGGCCGCGGAGGGCCAATGGGCTTCATGCGGGAGGCCGAGAAATCTAAAGATACTCGGGGAACCTTGATCCGCCTGACCGGTTATTTGAAACGCCAGAAATGGCTTCTGGTTGGGGTCGCCTTCCTGGTCATTCTCACCTCACTGGTCGATTTAATGGGTCCTTATTTAATGGGCCTTGCCATCGACAGCTACATTGGCAAAGCGAATTTACCCGGGTTAGGCCGGTTGATCGGTTTGATGATCGTCACCTATCTTTTTGCGGCCGGCGGGACCTGGCTGCAAAATTACCTGATGGTGGGTGTGGCGCAGCGCGCCGTGCGCGATATCCGCAAAGACCTGTTTTCCGGGCTGCAAACGCTGCCCCTGGTTTTCTTTGATAAGCGTTCTCACGGCGAATTAATGAGCCGCCTGACCAACGACGTTGAGAACATCAGCAACGTGCTTGTCTCAAGCTTCAGCCAGTTGATCTCGAGCATCTTTGGCCTGATCGGCGTGGTCGCGATCATGTTCATCTTAAACTCAAAACTGGCCCTGGTGAGCCTGATTGTGATGCCGCTGACGTACGTGTTGACCCGCTTTATCGCGCGTTATACCCGCCAGGGGTTCCGCGAGACTCAAAATAGATTAGGTGAGTTGAACGGGATCATCGAAGAAAGTATTACCGGCGAGCATACGGTCAAGGCCTTTGTCCAGGAAGATGCGGCCATCGAAAAATTTTCAGTGGTCAATAAGCAATTGCGCAAGGTGGCGCTGCGCGCGCGTGTTTTCGCCAGCTTCATGGGGCCGTTGATGAATATGGTCAATTACCTGGGCCTGGCGATTGTTGCCAGCGCGGGCGGTTGGTTGGCGGTGTTGGGAATGGCAACGGTGGGCGAGGTGGCGGCCTTTGTTAATTACGCCGGCCGTTTG
>DAIQPZ010000102.1:0-9403 GCA_036787065.1 Anaerolineaceae bacterium | reverse complement strand
GCATGAGTGGGGGGGTCGACAGCTCGGTCACTACGGCTTTATTGGTCAAAGAGGGTTACGACGTGACCGGCGTCATGCTGCGTTTGTGGAGTGAAGCCGGCTCGGAGAAATTTAACCGCTGCTGTACCCCTGATTCGATGGCCCAGGCCCGCCGCGTGGCGGCCGGGTTGGGTATTCCGTTTTATGTCGCGGACGTCAAATCTCAATTCCGCGAGCGGGTAGTCGAATCTTTCCTCAAAGGTTATGCGGAAAATATCACCCCCAATCCATGTCTGGTGTGCAATAAAACCATCCGCTGGGGCTTTTTATTGGATTATGCGCTCAGCCTGGGCGCGGAATATTTCTCGACCGGTCATTACGCGCAGGTAGCAAGAGGGGCGAGTGGTTTATTTGAACTCAGGCGGGGTGCGGATAGCCGAAAAGATCAATCGTATGTGTTGAGCGTCCTCAGCCAGGAGCAGCTCAGCCATACCTTGCTCCCGCTGGGTTCTTTCACGAAGCCGGCGGTCCGCCAGATGGCGCGCGATAATGGGTTGGAAGTCGCTGAGAAAGCGGACAGCCAGGATCTGTGCTTCCTGGCCGGCGAGGATTATCGACCATTTCTACAACGATATATCCCTGAGGTCAGCCAGCCCGGGCCGATCCTCGACAGCCAGGGCAAGCACCTGGGGGAGCATCAAGGATTGGCTTTTTACACCATTGGACAGCGCAAAGGCTTGGGCTTTTCTTCCAGTGAGCCGTATTTTGTGATCAATAAGCGGTTGGAAGAGAATACCTTGATTGTGGGGGTGAAAGGTGATCTGGGCCGCTCTGAGCTTTACGCGGGCGGCGCCACCTGGATCTCGGGAAGCGCTCCCGTCGACGCTTTTCAGGCCCTGGTAAAAATCCGTTATAGAGCGGAAGATGCCCCGGCCAAGGTCACCCCTTTGTCAGACGGGCGTTTCAGGGTAAACTTTGAGCAACCCAAACGGGATATCACAGCCGGACAGGCTGTGGTCATATACCAGGATGAGCTTTGTCTTGGGGGCGGGATTATCGAGTAACCAGGAAGGAAGTGCCCGATGACATTACCAGCATTTATTTTTGGCGGGTTCGTCGCGACCTTGATTGGGGCTTTGTTTCATTTATGGCGCGGGGGAAACCTGGGAAGGCTTCTGTTGTATGTGGCCTTGAGCTGGGTTGGCTTTTGGATTGGTCATCTTCTGGCCAGCATGCTAGGTTGGGGTTTTATTAATATTGGCCCGCTGCATCTTGGGATGAGTCTCTTGGGCTGTTTAATCTTCCTCGGGGTTGGATACTGGCTTAGCCTGATCCAGGTCGAGAAACCTGATTAAGGAATGGAGTTACTGCTCAAGCACACATGAATAAGGCAACTCTATTCTCACGGCTGAGCAGTTACGGATTGGAGATCACTATTGTCCTGGAACACTCACAGCGACGCGCCTCAAGAGGGTGACCTGGTAGAATTGGTTGGGTTACGCCATAAACATTTCATCCTCCGCTTGAAGGGCGGAGCAAATTTTGAATCGCACCGGGGGATCATCAAACACGACGATCTGATCGGTCGTCCATGGGGGAGCCAGGTGACCACCCATTTGGGGACGACTTTTTTCTTGATGCAGCTCTCCCTGGGCAACCTGCTGCGCGATCTCAAACGCAACACCCAGATCATGTATCCGAAAGAGATCGGTTTTGTTTTTGTTACCATGGGGATCGGTCCTGGTCAGACGGTTCTGGAAGCCGGCACGGGTTCTGGGGCATTGACCACCGCCCTGGCTTTTGCGGTGGGTCCGGAAGGGCATGTCTTTTCGTATGATAACCGCGAAGAGTCCCAAAAAGTGGCCCGGGCCAACCTCGAAAAATTTGGCCTGTCCGAGCGGGTGACCTTCAAGCTGAGGGATATTGCTAACGGTTTTGATGAAAGCGGGATCGACTCCGCTTTTTTAGATGTCGCCAACCCGTTTGATTATATGCGCCAGGTGCGCGCTGCCTTGAAGCCGGGTGGTTTCTTTGGCAGCATCCTGCCGACGACCAACCAGGTGTGCCTGCTGCTCAACGCCTTGCGCCAGGAAAAGTTTGCCTTTATCGATGTGTGTGAAGTGTTAATCAGGTATTATAAAGCCGAGCCGTCTCGTTTCCGGCCTACCGACCGCATGATTGCTCACACGGGTTTTCTGATCTTTGCGCGTCCGGTTTTAGCCAGCGAGGATGCCAGCATCCGGGCTTTGATCAATGAATCGAATTCGGAAGGTGATATTTAGAGGGTTTGCGGTGTTTGAGCGACTTGATGAAAGCAGCCTGGCTCGTTTAATCCAGCAAGCCACCCCATCCGGGGACGTTCAAGAAGTCCAACTGAGCTCGATGGGAGAACGTGAACGCATCCGCCAGGCAGCCGTCCTGGCGCCGTTGGTCCGGGTGGATGGCGAATGGCGCCTGTTATTCATCCGCCGGTCCGACCAGGTGATCGACCACAAGGGGCAGGTGGCGTTCCCCGGTGGAACTTGTGAAGATAGCGATGGTTCCGTTGAACAAACGGCCTTGCGGGAAACCTGGGAAGAAATTGGCGTGGAGCCCACAGACGTGCGGGTGCTGGGTCAGATGGAAAAATTATTGACCGGCACCGGTTACCGGATTACCCCTGTGGTGGGCATCATCCCCTGGCCATACCCCTTTAAACTATCTCCCGATGAAGTGTCCGCTGTTTTTAGCATTCCGCTCAACTGGTTGGCCGAGCGAGTGAACCGGGAAGAGAGACCTTTCATCCGGGGTGGGGAGCTGATCGAGGTCATTTATTTTTCACCTTATCACGGAGAGCTGTTGTGGGGGGCGACGGCTCGAATGACGGTGAATTTAATCACCCTTTTGAGCCAATAAATAAGCACCTCAGAATTTCTGCGGAAATTCCCAATAAACATAAAAGAAGAGGACGGCCCAAAGTTCTTTTGGGCCGTCCTCTTCTAAAAAAAATTATTTTATGGAGTGTCTGACATGACGGTTCAATTCGACGAAACCAACATGCAGGGTCTGACCGAACAGGAAGCCCTGGAACGCCTGGCGCAGGACGGATACAACGCCCTGCCCGCGGCCAAAAAACGCAACTTTATCCATATCCTCTGGGAAGTGGTTCGCGAACCCATGTTCCTGATGTTGATCGCCTGCGGCCTGCTATACCTGTTATTGGGCGACAGCAAAGGGGCTCTCATGTTGATGGGCTTCGTGGTGGTGATCATCGGTATCACCATTTACCAGGAGCAAAAAACCGAGCATGCCCTCGAAGCCCTGCGCGACCTGTCCAGCCCGCGCGCGCTGGTCATCCGCGACGGCAAGCAGCAGCGCATCGCCGGGCACGAGGTGGTGCGCGATGACATCATTCTCATCGCCGAAGGCGACCGCGTGCCCGCCGACGCCGTGCTGCTGGTGGGTGGCAGCCTCAGTGTGGACGAATCGTTACTCACCGGGGAATCAGTGTCAGTGCGCAAGAAAGCCTGGGACGGCCGTCTCGAAATGGGCCTTCCCGGCGGTGACGACCTGCCTTTCATCTATTCCGGAACCATGGTGGTCAAGGGCCAGGGCATCGCCCAGGTCCGTAGCACCGGCCCGCGCACCGAAATCGGCAAGATCGGCAAGGTCTTGCAGATTCTCGAACCCGAAGACACTAACTTGCAGCAGCAGACCCGCAAAATCGTCAAAACCTTTGCCCTGGTGGGCCTCAGCCTGTGCGCGCTGGTGGTGGTGGTTTTCGGCCTGATGCACAACGATTGGTTGCGCGGGTTTCTGGCCGGCATCACCCTTGCCATGGCCATCCTGCCCGAAGAGTTTCCTGTGGTGCTGACCGTCTTCCTGGCGCTGGGCGCCTGGCGCATTTCGCAGCACAAGGTTCTCACCCGCCGCGTACCGGCCATCGAAATGCTTGGCGCCGCCACCGCTCTGTGTGTGGATAAAACCGGCACGCTGACCCTCAACCGCATGACCGTCACCCGCATGGTGGTCGACGCACAGATCTACGAGGTCGATGGCAAGCAGTTCAACCTGCACGAAAACCAGCACGAGATCATCGAATACAGCATCCTGGCCAGCCCAGCCGACCCCTTCGACCCAATGGAAAAGGCTATGAAGGAGCTGGGCGGGCGCACCCTTGCCAATACCGGTCACCTGCACAAGGACTGGACCCTGATTAAGGAATACCCGCTCTCTGAAAAGTTGCTGGCCATGTCGCACGTCTGGCACTCGCCCGATGGCAACGATTATGTGGTCGCTGCCAAGGGCGCCCCCGAGGCCGTGGCTGATCTGTGCCACCTATCCCTCACACGCCGCCAAGCCCTCAACGCACAAATCAATGCGATGGCTGACGACGGCTTACGTGTCATCGGCGTGGCCCGCGCCCACTTCAGCGCGCCGGATCTGCCGGACCAGCAGCATGACTTCGAGTTTGAGTTTGTCGGCCTGATCGGCCTGGCCGACCCGGTGCGCCCCGAAGTGGCTAAAGCCGTGCAGGAATGCTATACAGCCGGTATCCGCATAATCATGATCACCGGCGACTACCCCGGCACCGCCCGCAACATCGCCCGCGAAATCGGCCTGAAACCGGCTGACCAGATCATCACCGGCCCCGAGTTGGACGTGATGAGCGACGATGAGCTCAAAGAGCGCATCAAAACCGTTTGCATTTTCGCACGCGCCGTGCCCGAGCAGAAGTTGCGCATTGTCAGCGCGCTCAAAGCCAACGGCGAAATCGTCGCCATGACAGGCGACGGGGTCAACGACGCCCCCGCGCTCAAGGCTGCCCACATAGGCATCGCCATGGGCGGGCGGGGCACCGATGTGGCCCGCGAATCGGCTGCTCTGGTACTGCTGGATGACAACTTTGCCTCCATCGTCGCCGCCGTACGTATGGGCAGGCGCATCTTCGACAACCTCAAGAAGGCCATGGTTTTCATCTTCTCGGTGCACATCCCCATCGCCGGCATGTCGTTGTTGCCGGTGCTGCTCAACTGGCCGCTGGCCCTGCTGCCGGTGCACATTCTCTTCCTCGAGTTGATCATCGACCCCTCCTGCACTGTGGTCTTTGAGGCCGAAGCTAACGAAGCCGACATTATGAACCGCTCGCCGCGCCGCTTGGACGACCCCCTATTCGGCCGCGCGATGATCCTCACCGGCCTGGTGCAGGGCCTGGGCGTATTGGCAGTGGTGATGGGCATATATGCCTATGCTTACCTGAACAATTTTGGCGAAACCGAGGCTCGCATGATGGCCTTTGTCACCCTGGTGCTGGCCAATTTGGGGCTGATCTTCACCAATCGCTCATGGACCCATTCAATCCTGGCTACCCTGCGTGTGCCTAACAAAGCCCTGTGGTGGGTCACTGGCGGTGCGGTCGGCTTCCTGGCTCTCTCGCTCAGCCTGCCCATCCTACGCAGCCTGTTTCAGTTTGGCGAACTGCACCGCTGGGAAGTAATTGCCGTCACCGTCGCCGTCACATTCAGCATCTTGGTGGCCGAAAGCGTAAAAACCAGACTCATACAACACTGGCTGCACGGGTAGGAGGAAAAATAGAGGCTGTCTCAAAAGTAGAGGTAGTTTCTTTTAGGAATAAAGGAACTGTGATTCAATAGGGAACATGTCAAAGAAGAACATGGCGCCAGTATTCAAAGAATATATGATGAGGCAAATTGTGCTGATGCCCCATCATAAACGCGAAACTGGCGGTTTTACGACCGCCAGTTTTTTTGCCATTTTTCAAAGTTCGTTTTGAGGACGTTAAGGGGCTGTCTGATTTCACTTTTCAGACAGCCCCCTTCCAAATCGATTGAAACCTGGGGAAATTGCCTATCAGGCAGCTTCCTCTTCTTCTTTCCTGCCACGTTCGATGACTTCGGGTTCTTCAACAACGGGTTCTTCAACCACTTCTTCTGCTTCTTCCTTGTTTGCGGTAACAACCACAATCGCTTCTTCCGGATTGCTCAGAATGGTGACTTTATCAGATATCACCACGCTGCTCACCAGTACCACATCCCCGATCTTCTCCAAAACGGAAATGTCGATGATGATCCGTTCGGGCAGATCCTGGGGTAAGCATTCGACTTCCAATTCATTCATGTTGGTGATGACATAGCAGTTGAATTCTTTGACGGCTGGAGAAAGACCGGTGAGTTCAACGCTAACTTTTGTGCGCAGTTTCTCGGCAAGAGAAATCGCCTGGAAGTCGATGTGGGTCAAAATATTGCGAATAAAATCGCGTTGTTTTTCGCGGACCAAAACGGAGAGATTCTTTCCTTCCAGCTCGATGTTTAGAAGACTTGAGCCGGTGTTTGTGCTCAAGATATGGGTCGCTTCTTTGAGATCCATCAAAATGGGGGTAGGCTGCATGTGATGACCATAAATGACGCCCGGTAATTTACCTTGGCGGCGTAAAGCACCCACCTGTTTGCCAATCACGCTGCGGTGGCTGGCTTTAATCACTTCTTTTTTCATGAGTTTCATCCTTCGAGCGCCTCTCACCCTCTTGCAAGGTTACCTTCGCTCATTTGTATGATTACGGCATATGCCTTTAGATAATTTTTTTTCGCCTGTCATATCCACTGTGGACACACACACGGCGAGGAAAAATTTTAGTCGTCTTCGTGGGTTTCGTCAAGGTGACGTTTCAGAGGAAACCGTTATGGGTTCTTGAAATATCCGAGCTGTTTCCGTAGATCGTCGGGCCGGGTCACGGGCAGAAGGCATTGGAAACCCTCACACACATAGGCCGTGGTTTTTCCGCCCACCAGGGAACGGTCAGCCAATAAGCTGGGGCCATCCGGGTGGGGTGGGTAGGCGGAGGCTGCCAACAGGGCGTGTGGGTGAAACGCTTCCCAAAAGACTTGGAACAACGCGGATGAATTGATCTCGGATGAATCCGTCAGAATACCAACCTGCAGAACAGACGAATAGTAGAAATCCAGCGTATTCAACCAGTAACCAAAGGCCAGCGGATAACGCGAGGCCGGGTCTTGAAGGCTGTCCAACATGGGTTGGAAATTCTCTGGTAAGGGAGGCCTATCCGTGATGGCCGCCAGGTGAAGAATCGCGGCGGCTGCCAGCGCATTACCGCTGGGGGTGGCGTTGTCCTGGATTTCTTTGGGCCGGACGAGTAATGCCTCGTGATCATCGCGGGTATCGAAAAAACCACCCCGCGCATCCTTGAAGTGAGCCAGAATTTCATTCACCAATTGGCGCGACGCTAAAAACCAACGGGGATCCGGATCCACCTGGTAAAGCGCTAAGAGGCCCAGGCTCAGGCTGGCATAATCATCCAGGTAAGCCTGGGGTCCAGGGACGCCCTGGCGCCAGCAGCGCAATAGCTTTCCCCCCTCTAGGAGATGGTCGAGGATAAAAGACGCATTTTTACGCGCCGCGGCAAGGTAATCTTCCCGGTGCAGATAACCGGCTGCTTCGGCGAATGCCACCAGTGCCAGGCCGTTCCATGCGACCAGGACCTTATCGTCGGTACCAGGTCGGGGGCGCGATTGGCGCGCCTCTCGCAGCCGCTGGTATAGGCGGTTCAATCGCGCGGGAATTTCATCGGCAGGCATGTGAAATGTTTCTGCCAGGGTAGCATCATCTTGCGCGCGCTGCAGGATCAGCGCCTCACTACCCCGGGTTGATTGTTCTAAACCATGGGCTGCCATGAAAAAATTAAATTCGTCTTTAGCCTTGATCACCTGCGTTAATTCAGCGGTAGACCAGGTATAGTAAGAGCCTTCTTCCCCGGCAGCATCGGCATCTAAACTGCTGTAAAAACCGCCCTCGGGGCCAGTCAGTTCCCGTAAAATAAAATCTAAAGTCTCTTCGACGATCAATTTCCAGGTCTGTTCCCGGGTTATCACGGCCATGTGCAGGTAAACCAGGGCTAATTGCGCGTTATCGTAAAGCATTTTCTCGAAATGGGGCACCCGCCAGTGAGAATCGGTGCTGTAGCGATGGAAACCACCACCGGCAAGATCGATCATTCCTCCCCGGCTCATCATATTCAAGGCGTGCCGGGCGGTCTGTAAAGCCTTGTCATTCCCAAACCATGCCCGTTTCAACAAGAATTCGATCACCATGGGTTGTGGAAATTTCGGCGCGGACCCCCAACCGCCATCCTCCAAATCATAACTGTCGAGGACCGTTTGGCAGGCTTTTTCAAGGAACTCGGATGGGTCTGAGGTGGACGATGCCGGCGCCTGGAAAGCCATCTGCCGGTCTATTTGTTCGGTGAGCTGGTTACCGGTTCGTTCGATCTGGGCATGGTCGCCATCCCAAACCATAGATATCTGTTGGATGAGCTGTTGGAATGAAGGTAGGTTGTAGCGCGGCTCGGGTGGAAAATAAGTTCCCCCATAAAATGGGCGCCCATCCGGGGTCAAAAAGACGCTTAATGGCCAGCCGCCCTGCCCGGTCATGGCGACCACCGCGTTCATATAGATCCCATCCAGGTCAGGCCGTTCTTCCCGATCGACTTTAATGGCGATGAAATGCTGGTTTAAAAAGGAGGCTACTTGCGGATCTTCAAAGGTCTCATGGGCCATCACGTGGCACCAATGGCAGGCGGCGTATCCAATGCTTAAGAAAATGGGCTTGTTTTCTTGCCTGGCCCGATCCAAGGCTTCTTGACCCCACGGGTACCAATCCACGGGGTTATCCGCGTGCTGGATCAGATAGGGGGAAGAGGAAAATGATAACCGGTTGCTCATGTTAGGGGATTTTAATTGACAATGACTTGTGCTCATGTTACCATGCAGGCAGTATGCCGACCAAGTCAGTGGGAACGATTGTACAACGTTGGGGACCAGCCGTCGTGGTGATGGCGATTATCTTTCTTGCCTCTTCGACACCATCCAAAGAGATGCCCAGTTTTGGCGCGATTGACTTTTTTGTTAAAAAAGGCGGTCACATGCTCGGGTATGCGCTGATGGCGCTTGCGATGATCCGGGGCATGGGTCAGGATAAACGCCATCTCTTTTGGGTAGTGCTGGGCCTGGTGATCGCGTACGCAATCAGCGATGAATTCCACCAGCGTTTTGTCGCCGGGCGCTCATCCACTTACGTGGATGTCTTGATCGATACCTCGGGCGCTTTGATCGGTTACGGCGGCTGGACAGTCTCCCCCTGGTTAAAAAAGGCCACCCGGCTGTGGATGCCCTCATAACCTTTTCATTTTTTGGGTGTTTTAATTACATATATTTCGCCCAAACAAGCGGCAGTGTGTTCCTGCCAGATGGAGGCCAAAATTAACAAAATAGTAATGGGTGTAACCCTATAAAAAGCGTAACTGCTCAGACCCGTGTGAAAAAGACCCGAATTTTGAGTGTTTGCGGGTGCGGAGCACCCGCAAACACTCAAAATTCGGCATCTTCCTTACCATGGCTGAGCAGTTACGAAA
>DAIQPZ010000101.1:0-9423 GCA_036787065.1 Anaerolineaceae bacterium | reverse complement strand
CCAATACCACTGATTGTACCGGTAATCGTGTTCTGCGCACCCTGACCGACCCCAAGCATGGCAATCACCGCCGCCACGCCGATCACAATTCCTAATATGGTCAGGCCGGTTCGCAATTTGTTCGCGGTAATACTTTCTAATGCCTCTAAAATACTCTGCCAAACAGCCATCCGAATAACACTCCCATTGTAACTACCCAACCCTGAAGTGAAAGTTGCCGAATTTGAGGTATTTGCGCTTACCAGGTAAGCGCAAATACCTCAAATTCGGGTCTTTTTTACACGGTCCTGAGCAGGTACCTCCCATAAAACCTTATACCGCTGGCGGTGTTAGGGCTGTCTCTTCAACCATCACCCCATCCCTCGACGGCAGATCGACCACCAGACCGTCTTGTAATTGGATCACCCGCTGCGCCTGGGCAGCAATCTTGGGATCGTGGGTGATAATGATCAAAGTTGTCTTTTTATCCCGGTTCAAATTGAGCAGCAGATCGATGATCTCCTTGCCCGAATGGGAATCCAGGTTTCCAGTCGGCTCATCCGCCATAATGATGGCCGGCTCGTTGACTAACGCCCGCGCAATCGCCACCCGCTGCTGCTGTCCGCCCGAAAGCTCGGAGGGGCGGTGGTTCATCCTGTCTGCCAGGCCAACAGCCTTTAGGGCTTCGCGTGCCCGATCGCGCCGGCCGTGTGAATTCCCACCATAACGCAATGGAAGCTCTACATTAGCCAGGGCGCTTGCGCGCGGCAGCAGATTGAAACTTTGGAAGACAAAACCGACCTTGCGGTTGCGGATGCTGGCCAACTGGTTGTCGTTCAGGACCGACACCTGCTCGCCATCCAGGAGATAACTGCCGCTGGTTGGGCGATCCAGACAGCCTAAAATATTCATCAAGGTAGATTTGCCTGAGCCCGAAGGTCCCATTATCGCTACCACTTCATTTCGGGCAATTTTCAATGACACACCCGCCAGAGCCTGGACTATCACCTGGCCCATTCGATATTCTTTGATCACATTTTCAGCGACGATTACCCAATCATCCATAACTACCTCCCCATCTGGAAAGACCCACCACTAACGGACAGGGGCGGATTCAAGATCACCAGGTCGTTTTCCTTCAGGTCGCCTGTAAGCACCTCACTGTGGGTATCAGACGAGGATCCCAATTCGATGGTGACCTGTTCTGCCAGTTTTTTGCGCAGCACATAGACCACTCGCTGTCCGTTGCTGGTATGGACGGCGCGGTTTGGCACCAACAGAACGCCCTGTCGCTGATCCACCAGGATATTCACCGCCGCTGTCATCCCTGGACGGACGTTTTCATCCGCGTCTAGCAGTTCAACAGTCACAGTGAAGGCAACATTCCCCTGGCTGGTTGTGCCGATACGCCCCACCATGTTTACCTTTCCATTATAGGTTTTTCCAAGGACCGCGTCAAATGTCATATTGACCGCCTGACCGACTTTAATCCGGTTGATGTCTACTTCCGAGATAGGCACATCCACCAGTAATGGCGTGAGGTCATCGATACGGAATGACACCGAGCCCGGTGATACCTGGTCGCCTGGCTTGATTTTCACTTCGGTGATGGAGCCCGAAAATGGCGCATGTAAAGCGCGCTGCTCGAGTGTGGCTTGTATAGCGATCACTCTCGCCTCCGCCGAAGACAGGTCCTGAGGGTCTGGACAATTTTTAAGGCGGTCCCACTCGCGCTGGGCATCGTCGAATTTGGCCTGCGCTACCGACTAGGCGGCATCGGCTTCATTTAAATCTTGCTGAGAGTGCGTTCCCTGGAACCAGTTCAGGTTTTCGAGGGTCTTATCGCGCCGGGTTTTGGCCGCTTACAAGTTGGTTAAGGCCACTGCTTTTTTGGAATCTTTTTCTGGGTCACCGGGGGTGTGATCATAAAGGGATTGGTAGAAATCAACCTGGTTCTGGGCCAACAAATATTCGGCGCGAGCGGATGCCACCTGATCCTCAGTGCCGCGATCATAATTGTAGATATTGCAATGGCGTTTGGCATCATCAAATCCTTTTTTCGCCGAAACCAGGTTTGAGAAAGCTTGAGCATTCGCCAGGTTGGAATGGCGCAAGTTATCCAGGTTGCGTTGAGCCGTCACCAGGTCGGCTTCGGCCAGGATCATCGCCTGAGGTAAAGTCGTGCGGTCCAAAAGTGCCAGGGTGTTGCCCTGATCAACCTGGTCGCCCACCGCGACAGCCACAGACAACACAGAACCCGAAATTTGCCAGACCAGTGTTGAGGTCTGGTTGGCGTGTACGGTGCCGGTGGCGCCCACCACCGCATTGAGATTCCCCTTGACAATCTGAACGGTCTGGTAGGTTACTGCCTGATTAGCGCTTGTCGCCTGGTAATATGTGTAAGCATAATAACCACCCGCGGCCAAACCAAGCACAAGCAATACGATTAATATGGGTCTAATAATTTTCATCTCTCCATCCTATCCAACGAAAGGTCGTTTCTGGGTCCGATCCGCTGACTTCGTAAGAAAAGGCTCCAGGCTCTATGATCGTCCGAAAATCGATACACTTTTTTAGAACTACCCACCTGCGAGAAGAAAGTCCCCGAATATGAGGTGTTTGGGTGCTTCGCAACCGCAAACACCTCATATTCGGCCCTTATTCACGTGTGCCTGAGCAGTAACGAATATTTTAACTCATATCCGGGGAATAAGGAATAAGCCTCGTACCCGCAAGCGCCCCGCGAGAGGGGTAGTGTATAATTCGCACCATTATGTTGAAGTGGATTAAGCGGATCCTCCAGGTGCTGTTGTTCACCTTACTCGTAAGTTTACTTCTCGGACGGAGTGATTCGCTCGCCGCAGATAAAATTGAACAGGTGCGCGCGTATACCCGCATGGACGAATTTGACTTCATCTCATGGACGGTTAACGCACTGTGGGTGAAAGTCACTCAGGCTTCCCTTGCCACACCAGGCTATCTGACCCCGGCTGAACAACGCCAGGTGATCTACGAGTACCTCAAAGAAGTGGAACAGGTCAACCAGATCACAGCTCAGATCAACGCATTGTTTGCCAACCCGGCTATTAAGGATCCCCATGCGCAAAGTCTGGCGCTGCGCCAGACTTTAGATCAAGAAAATGCCCGTATGGCCCAACTGGCGCCCCTGGCGGAAGCTGTGCTGGAAAGCCAGGTCGCCGTCATCGCTGCCCAGGATGGATTGACCCTGGGAGGTCAACCCATCCCACCCATTCTTTATCATTCCACCAACCCGCCGGACGCACTGATCATCTCACCGCGGAGCCAGATCCGCCAGGATGCCGACATATCGCTCAACCCCGGTTTGGCAACTGAATCAAAAGACGCTCTCGAAAACCGCCTCCAGAAGAACCTGGGTGTCTCGGCTTTGGTGGTTGGGATCGGGGGGATCGGTTTGTATCCTACCATGGTATTGCGGACCACTGACCTTAACTGGCTGGCTGAAACCATCTCGCATGAATGGATCCACAACTACCTGACCCTACGCCCCCTGGGGATCAGCTACGATGCCTCACCCGTGCTACGCTCGATCAACGAGACCACCGCATCTTTGGCCGGCCGTGAGATCGGCCAGGCGTTGATCCGCCGCTATTACCCGGAGCGGGCGCCCCAACCACCCCAACCAGATAACCCGGGTGGGCAAAATAGTAATGGAGGGTCAACGCCTGCCCAGCCTGTGTTTAATTTTAACGCCGAAATGCACCTCACCCGTATCACGGTGGAACAGATGCTGGCTGAAGGAAAAATAGACCAGGCTGAGAGTTATATGGAAACCCGCCGCCAGTTCTTGTGGACCCATGGTTATCAGATCCGCAAGATTAACCAGGCTTATTTCGCTTTTTACGGGGCGTATAACGATGTGTCAAACGGTGGAAACGCCAACGGTTCCGCCGGAAATGACCCGGTTGGGCCAGCGGTAGTGACTTTTCGAAAAAAATTCACTACCTTGGGCGAGTTTATCAACCGCATATCGTGGATCACCTCACTGGATCAGCTCCAGGCTGCCGCACACTGATGCAGACTACACCCATTGAAGAAACGTGGTTAAAAATCATCCATTGCATCCATACCGCCCATACCCCCCATGCCGTCCATACCGCCACCCGCCGCTGCCTCACCCAGTTCAGGCAGTTCTTTCTCGATATCATCCGGGTTCTGACCCGCCTCAAGACGGTCGATCACCTCGTCAAACTCCGGTCCCATTTCTTCCCCCGTTTCTGAGCTCATCTGGCGCATCATCCGGCCTAACGCGCGAGGATCGTCCTCCAAACCCGCCAGGTTGCTCGGGTCAGCCAGACTCTCCATCCGGGTATTATCCGAACGCGCAAAACGCACGCGTCCGATCTTGCGCTGAACGTTGACACTCTGGCAATGCGGACAGGTTACCGGCTTCGTTCCATAATCCTGGAAAGACATAAACACATCAAAACGGCGGCGGCAGCTCATACAGCGATATTCGTAATTTGGCATTTTTATCTCCTCGGGTCTTTTATGCTTTACCGGTTCATTGGAATTTCCGCGAGACGCAGTATTCTACACCCGAAATTCACAATGAGCCGCTTAATCTTAAAGTCACTAAAATAAATTATAATCAATCCTGGCCGGTGTGTAGCTGGTCAATTTTAACCCAAGTTTATAATTGTGCGACTTTCGTCCGAAGATAAAGATTGACAGATCTCCTTTTCACAGTCGTGCGACCTTAATTAAGACATTCAAATTGTTGATCCCTGTCCTAAAGGAACATTTTTAATGACCGGCGACCCCCTTACTTTCGACCTGTATCACCCACAACCGCTCCTGTTGATTATCTCCGGGCCGTCGGCTGTCGGAAAAGATGCCGTGCTAAACGGACTGAAGGCGCACAATTTGCCCATATATTTTGTGGTCACTGCCACCACTCGCAAACGCCGGGAAACCGAACGCGAAGGGGTCGATTATTTTTTTGTATCCCTTGAAAAATTCAAGGAGTTGATCGACAAGGATGAACTGCTCGAATATGCCACCGTATATCGGGATTTCAAAGGAGTACCTAAGTGGCAGATCCGCCAGGCATTGCGGAGTGGGAAAGATGTGGTTTTAAGGTTGGATGTGCAGGGTGCGGGGAAAATCAAAACGCTCTATCCTGAAGCGGTGTTGATCTTTCTGCTTCCAGAAAATGAAGAAATCTGGCTGCGCCATTTCAAGAAACGAAACACCGAAACCGATGAAGACCTTAAATTGCGCATCAAAACAGCCCGCCTGGAGCTGGCCTGTATCGATCTGTTTGATTATATGGTGGTTAATCCCGAAGGGAAACTGGACGAGACGGTAGCCACAATCGAAGCGATCATCCATGCCGAACACCATCTGGTCCAACATAAAAAGGTGTCGTTGTGAACCAACCCAATCCATACCCAAATCCATATTCCCCGCCTCAAAGTCCCCCCACTCAGCAGCAGATGGTGACAGTCAGCCTTCCACGCACCAAGCCCTACGTGGTTTATGCCCTATTAGCCATCACCGTGGGCGTGTTCCTGTTGCAAAACCTGTCCGATTATCTTTTGGGGGGTGACATCCTGTTTGCATATGGCGCCAAGATCAACCAGTTCATTTTACAAGGGCAGTTATGGCGGCTGATCACACCCGTTTTCTTACACGCCTCGATCCTGCACATTGCTTCCAACATGTACGGCCTGTTTATTTTCGGTCCGGGGCTCGAACGTTCATACGGTCATTGGCGCTTCGTGACGCTGTACTTTTTGGCCGCTTTTGCTGGCAACGTAATGTCTTTTCTCCTTACCAGCAGTCCTGCCCTGGGCTCATCCACCGCCATCTTTGGCCTGATCGTCGCTGAAGCCGCCTTTCTTTACCAAAACCGGCGCATTTTAGGCAACCGCAGCCAGGCAGCATTGGGCAACATCTTAATCGTGGTTCTGCTCAACCTGGGGATCGGCGCGACACCAGGATCAGCGATTGACAATTGGGGGCACGTCGGTGGGCTATTAGGCGGTCTGGTTTTTGCCTGGTTCGGCGGTCCACTTTGGACGTTGGAAGGCCTGCCCCCTACCGTCAAACTGGTAGACTCGCGTGAATCGATCCACACCCAATTGGCCGGGTTCGTGGTGCTGGCAGTTTTTGGCGGGTTAGCCCTGCTGCGCTTTATTATGAAATAAAGGTAACTGCTCAGCCGTGAGAAGAAAGTCCGAATTTGAGGAGTTTGCGGGTGTGAAACACCCGCAAACTCCTCAAATTCGGACTTTTCCCCAAATGTAATTGAGCCGTTACCAATAAGTATAATTACGGGTTAACCGGTGTGGGTAATAAAGGCAGATGGATCAGGTTCTTGAAAGCACCGAACCCAAAAGCCGCCAGCAGGACTACCCCACCTACTGCCAGCAAACAGGCTGCCACGCCGCAGCAGCCCAACACGGCGGTCGAGGTTATCACGAATTTCTTTTTACCCAACTTCCCGTACAACCACGCGCCCAGGCAGGCAAAAGTCACATTCAGGGTGACATCCATTAAGCTGTTGAGCAGAGAAAACGGCAAAGCAGCCACCGCCCCACCCAGGGTGGCCGGAACAAGGATGCCGTAAGAGATTAAGGTAAACACGACTGCCAGCACCACCCCTGTTGCCAATCCCGAAAGAGCGGCCTGGGATATACGCCGGCGGGCGGTGAAACGTTCGTCCTCAGCGGAATAAAGTGCTGCCAACACCCCCTGGCAATAATAAGCGATGATATTGAACGGTGTTGCTAGCACAAAGCCAACCACCGGAATGAAGTTGCTGATCAACTCCAACACCGAGAGCGCCAGTCCGGCAATCAAACCGGCGCGCAGCCAGGGAGCCGCACCATGCCCACCATTCTGGTTGACCTCGAGGTTAGTTTGGTCCATGGTCGGGTCGGTCAAGCCTTTGGCCGGTATAGCCCGGCGTCATCCGCTCCCAACAGACCTGCCTGATAGGTCAGATCGTCCACTTTCGACAACCGCGCTGGCATCTCAGACGTCAGCACAGGATAGCGTCGCAGGTTGGGCAGAGCTCGCTCGATTGCATCTGCCCCCGCGTCTGAGATGGTCCAGTTAAGGCGATCAAAGCTCGCCAGGTTGCATGGGGCTGTATAGTTGCGTAAGGTTTTAATCTTATCGATGTTGTAGAAGCCCTCGAAATAGGACAAAACCAGCTCACGTAAGCTGCGGTAAACGGCCTCACGGAATCGCAGACCAACGAAGTTGGACTGCGCCACCGCGCCATAAGCGCCGTTGATCCGGTAGATTGCCACAAGATGGTCGTCGTCCATGCCGGGTTCGGGATACATCGCCAATACCCTGGGGGGAAAGCCGATCTGGCGCATGACTGCGGCAGCGAACAATGCCCCATCCAGGCAATGAGCGCGCCTGTCTTGCATCACGCGTAAAGGGCAGCGATTGGTATATTCAGGTGCATAGGGGATTGAATCCAAGAAAGCCTGGATCAGGGCCGGTGTGGTCAAACCTAGAAAAATTTCACGCTGTTCCGCAGTTAAAGCGTTGAGCAGGGTGTCATTCATACCTCAGCCACGTCTCCTAACGGCAGGATCAAGTCATTCAACGCCCTTTTGGGCACGTGATGGACGGCCTGTGCATCTCGATAATAACGAATGTCACCATCCGGACCCACGGGCTCAACCACTACCACTTCTTTGGGTTTACCTAAAGCCAGGACGAGGAGAACGTCAAGACCATCCGGGATTTGTAGTGTTTGACGAAGCTGTTCCTGATTGATCGAGCCGACCATACAGCCGCCCAACCCCTGCTCAACTGCAGCTAACAAGATACTTTGGGCCGCGATGCCATGATCAACGCCTGCCCCCTGGCTGATGGCCTTATCTAACAGCAGGACGATATAAGCTGAGGGGCGCTCTCCTTCTTCGGGGCCGGGCCAATCCTTGAGGTAACCAGCCCAGGCGAGGCATTCGAACACCCTGGCATTGGTCTCAACCTGGTTAGCCAGGATAAATTTAAGCGCCTGGATATTCCGACCCGAAGGTGAAAGACGAGCGCATTCCACCAGATCCCTGAGAACAGTGTGGTCAATGGGTACATCCTGGTAAAAGCGACGGATACTCCGACTTTTTGCGATTAGTTCTTTAAACATGGAAGACTCCATTAACAAAAATACTCTTAGCAGAAATAATGGTCGATTTTACCACGATATCACCTGGCCCATAGTTCAAACTGTTGGTTCGTTAGGATCTTCCGTGATAATAGACTTCATATTAGGGATAATCCATCGAAAGGGTTTGGGAAATGAACAGTAAAAATAGATAATTGATAGGTTTTATTTGGGACATAGATAGCTCCTTTCAATTAGTATGGCGATGAAGCATGAATTCTGAACTAATGTTTATGACATAGAACTGGGTAAATGTGAGTTTAGGCACATGAATTCCAGTTCAAGTTCTGTTATTATGGACAAATCCAGTCCTAATAAAGTATACTCCTTCTTATAAATCACCCTGACATAGGTGATAACTCGATTCAATCCTTACAACCGATGCCTATAGCTTATGCACACTTTTCTATTTCCTTCACCGAGATAAAACAATGGAAAAGGTAGTACCGGTTGAATAAATTGGTTCATTTGATTTTCTTATGAACCAAACCTAATAATATGAGGTGAAATAACCCTATCATGAAGAAAATAACCTGGCTCAGTCTCGTAACCCTGGCCACTCTGGTCTTCTTATCTTTCAACCCAAACCCTTCCCTGGCAGCTCAAAACTCGGCCACCTTCCAGGTAATTAATGGCAGCGACGATGTTAACCAGGATGGGACCACCTTTACATCCAACGGTTCGACTATCTGGCTCGGTAACACCACATCCACAACCTCAAGTTATACTGGCTTAAGATTTACCAATGTGTCACTACCCAAGGGAGCGACCATCACATCGGCCCAACTGCAGGTTTATTCGTCTCAAAGCCAGTGGATATCAATGGCTATCCAGGTAGCCGGCGATCTTTCAGCCAACAGTGCTGCCTTCTCATCGACCAATTTACCTGGCCAAAGGGGTTTAACGACTTCAAAAGTGACCTCATCAACCGACACCAACTGGTCAACCAACACCTGGTATTATCTACCCGATATCACCAGCGTGATTCAAGAGCTGGTCAATCAGGCAGGGTGGCAAAGTGGAAACAGCCTTTCGGTGATCATCAAAGGCGCCGGCAGCGCGTATGCCCAAAAATTTGTGAGCAGTTATGAAGGTTCGGCTGCCAATTCCGTAAAACTGGCCATTATCTATCAGACCGGGTCAGTGGCGACCTCAACCCCATCGGTAGCACCTAGCCTGACACCAACACTCACATCCTCACCAGTAATCACAGCCACACCCACATCATTATCCACAGCAACCCGCACATTAACACCGACACAGACCACTTT
>DAIQPZ010000257.1:0-2955 GCA_036787065.1 Anaerolineaceae bacterium | reverse complement strand
CTTCCGGCTCGCTCCATAATTCGTAATATTTGACGTTGAAGGATGGAGCGCTGTAGCGAGCGACCCAATCGGTGAGGAAACGCCCCAGGTCTGGCAGCTTGTTTGGCGCCACTGCCCCACAGGTGTAACCGGCTTTGAGCGCCCAGCCGGGGGTATCCTGCAGATAAAGGATGGCGTTGATCTGGCTGCTGGCGGCGGTGCGCAGGATCTTTTCGAAGCCGGAAACGGCTGCCCAGTTGCGTTGTCCCAACTGGGGTTCGACATCTTTCCAGGCAAAGGGCAGGTGGACCCAGGCGGCATGGGCTGAGATCATCTCTGCCAGCCCGCCATCGTCAGTTTTCGCATCCAGAAATGCACCAAAGGTGACGCCATTGGGGGTCAGGGTCGCGGCTGGCGCCAACAGCGTCGGTGTGGGGGTCGATTGGAGAGCGGAATTAGCCTGGGTCGCGGGGTTACCCGGTGTGATGGTATTTGTTCCAGGGGCGGTCTCAGTGACCTGGACCTTACTCGTTGAAATAAGAGCCGCAGTGGGTGTGCTAACCACCCGGGTAGATGAAGAGCAGGCTGCTTGCAGCGTTAAAACTACGAATACGATCAAGCGAAGGGTTAGGTTAACGGCAGTTTTCATTATGGTTACCTGTAGAATTGGATGATGCTGATGAGTCCATAAGCATCCAGGCAGAAAAATAGGACAAAATAGACGATCTGGCCAGTCCATCGAGGCACGCGCAGGCTTTTGGGAATCAGTCGCTTGGCCAGGTTGCCAGTTTCCCACCAGCCGGCATTGAGCGCCAGGGCGGTAGGAACAATCGCCGGGTAAGCATAGCGTGCTGCAGTTATAAAATTTGGCACGATCAAGGGTCTGATAATAATTCCAATGATAAAAGCATAAACCCAGCTAAACCCGGCCACCAAAATCAACAAGATGGTGATCTTCCAGGGAATCTGGCGCCATCGACGGATGAGCAGCGCCATCGCTCCTATTCCACCGGCCCACGTGGCAAACAAGAAAGGCCAGTAGGGTTTCAACCCTATTAAGGCCACCTGTCCCCAACTGAACTTGGCCCAGAAGGTGCGGAAAAGGTTTTGAGCCGTGAGCAGCGCATAACCGCTGTATCGTGGCAAATCCAGGCTGTAAGCAATCAAGCCATACGCATTCGTGCCTGCACCCAGTTTACTGTTAATTAAGCTGTACAGTGGGCCATTCCAGCGCGGCCAAATATCGACGGCTGAGGCATTCCTTACCAGGTTGTTGAATGGCCGGCCTCCCCAGGCGCCTGCTTCTGAACGGCTGTCGGTAAATTTGGGGATCTGGTCAGCCGGGTATGCGCCATCCACCAGGATCAGGTGACTGTAATAAACGGAACCCTGACCCTTTTGTTTTTTATCTGAGATAGGGGCTGCCGCCAGTACGATCAGCCTGGCTTTATCGGGGATCTGGTAATGCACGGCAAAAAATTGGGGGGTGGTACCCAGCGTAACCGGCTCCGTGATCACCCGGTTTTGACTCGAAGGCCATGAATCAAAGACGTTCAATGCAGGTGTCGTCGTTTGGACAGGCGATGAAGCCCACATCCAACCGGCCACGGTGACCGTTTTTCCCAGCAGCTTTTCCATGGTCTCTATGGGTATGGTTTGGGAAAAGGCAGGACGAAAACCTGGCGTTCCAGGATTCAACGCCACTTGCAGGGCGAATCCCCCAACAGCCGGGCCGCCAGCAACTGGGGCTGACACCGTTACACGTCCCGGTTGGGCCTGGTCAGTCGTGCGGTACCAGCCAGCCGGGTCGTCCCAGCTCAGCATCTGCGCCAGGACTACAGCGCCTGCCAGGCCAAGAATACTCCATACCAGGATTTGCCACCGGCCTTTGAACAAGATCAGGACCAACGCAATTGGAGCGGTGATCAGGACCAGGTAGACGGTTTTCTTGGTCAGGATACAGGCCGCAAATAAACCAATGAAGGCAGCCAACCTCAGTAGGGACAAACCGCGGCGCAGCAAGCGCAGGGTGACCCACAGCCAAAGCGTGTAGAACAATACGGCGCCCACGTCACTGTTCACCGAGGTCATGATGTCGGTAAAGCCGGGAAGGAGAGCCAGCATCGCTGGAACCATCCAGCACAGCGCGTGACCAGGGGGCAGCAGTTCTGCCATGATTCCCCAGGCCGCGAGGATGGTGGCCAGGTACATCGCCAACGAAACCAGACGCCCGGCATAGAGCTGGCGGTTTATTGCCATCGGCGGAAGGATTCGCATCGGCAAGGAGGCCAGCCAAAAGTAAAGCGGGGGATCACCGATCTGTGAAACGCCTATCCAGGCTGGGATGTCGTTCAGGCTTGGCCGCTCCATCGCGAATCCACGCTGTTCAAAGAAGCGACTGTTAATGATGGATGAAAGTACAGCACGGCGCATCCCGGGGTCATAATCGCCCCATTTTGGGATCCCAGTGCGGTGAGCCATCAGCCAGGCGACTTCAAAATTACCCGGCTCATCATAATGTTCCCACACGGGAACGATAAAAACGTACAGCAAGCCGTGAATTAAAGCGAGTAATAATATTAAGGCGATAATTCCATTTTTCTGTAAAATCTTTGGGTATCCCACTTTATCTTTTGACCCCAATCACCATTTCAGGGCCTATATTCCCACACCCATCGATCGAGCGAATCGTCAGGGAAACTGTTAACCGAGCCCCCAATGATATAGACCTTGCCGTTGAGCGCACTGGCGGACATGACCTGTTTCTTAAAAGGCATATCAGGCCGAGTTGTCCACGCATCCAGGAGAGGATCGTACCCGAAGACGGTTGAAGTCGCCGGCCCGGTATCGGAATTCGTTCCTCCAAAGACGTAGATTTTGCCATCTAATGCGACCGCGGCTGCGCCCCACCTCGCTTCTGGCATGTTGGCTTTTTTCGTCCAGGTATCGGTCGCCGGGTCGTACGCTTCCACGGCC
>DAIQPZ010000256.1:0-2956 GCA_036787065.1 Anaerolineaceae bacterium | reverse complement strand
TGGGTGTGACCCTGATCGCCTACCACCCACTGGCCAGCGGGCTGCTCACCGGGAAATATACGCCGGAACACATGCCACCGGCCGGACGGCGCAGCCTGACGGTCACCCGCGCCGAGGTCGCGCGGGTCCAACCGGTGGTGGGGCTTCTGCGCCAGATCGGGGAAGCCCACGGCGGTAAGACACCTGGGCAGGTGGCGCTCAACTGGTTAATCGCTAAAGGCGCGCTGCCTATTCCGGGCGCTAAAAACCTGGCGCAAATGCAGAGCAACGCCGCGGCGCTGAGTTGGCGCCTGACCAGCGACGAAGTGGCCGCCCTGGATGCCGCGGGCTAAGAGCCATTAGAAAAAAAGTCAACATGCGCTTATTGACGAAAAAAGAACGCCTGACCCGACAAGCACTCGGCCAGGAGATCGACCGGGCGCCGGCCCTGGGCGCCTGGATGGAAGGGGTGAGAAACCTGGCAGGCATAGCCGGGATCAGCCCAGCAGACACCCTGGCCGAAGTGGACTATTTCCTGGACGCCACCCATGGGGGGTAAGGGCATGTTCCTGATCACCCGCAACGTGAGCGGGGTGGAAGCGCCGCCGGAGAACCTGTGCCTGGCTTACCGGGCGGTCAAGGAAAAAGATCCGGGGACGGTGCGCCCACCAGACTGGCGCGCGTGGCCCTGGCTGGTCAATCATCCAGAAAGCAGGTAGAACGGCCGTATGAATAAAATCAAAGCAGGGATCCTGATCGCCTCGTCAATCATGATGTCGGCCACGGCCTTATCTCCCATCCTGGCCGAAGTCGCCAGGGCCTTCCCCACCACGCCTGTTACCACGGTGCAAATGATTGTGGTCCTTCCCGGGTTGACGTCCATTCCGTTTTCGCTGCTGGCCGGGCGGTTAACCACCCACTTCACCAAAAAGCATATCGCCCTCTTCGCCATGCTGGTCATGATGGCCGGAGGGCTTATCCCCCTGTTGTTTCACGCCAGTATCGCGCCTTTGCTCCTCGCAAGCGGCATCCTCAGCATTGGGCAGGGATTGATGATCCCGGTTTCAGCTTCGTTGATATCGGATTACTTTGAAGGCGATGAGCGCGGCGTGTTGATGGGCTGGCAGTCCACCTTCGTCAACGGCGGCGGGATGATCATGGTCATCTTGAGCGGCCTGCTGGCAAAAATCGCCTGGCCTGACGCTTACCTGTTATTCCTCCTGTTCATTCCAGCCATCACCGGCCTGGCGGTCCTCCTCCCGCCGGGACGAATTATGGCCCAACCCGGCGGGAGAGGGCTGGGATTAAATCGCTCCATCGCCTATCTGAGCGGAACTGCCCTTATTTTCAGCCTGCTGTATACGACCTACAGCACGAACATCGCCATGTACCTGGATTCCACCCGCCTGGGGGATGCCACTTCGGCCGGCCTGGCCACATCCCTTCTCACTGGAGCCGGGATCGCCTCCGGGCTCCTGTTTGGCAGGCTGTTCCGCTTCTTAAAGGGCTTTACCCTGCCCCTGACGGTTGGTCTGGCCACGGCTGGCCTGCTGCTGACCTATTTCGGCGACAGCTTGCCCATGGTATTTGCCGGCGGTTTAGTCTGCGGATTTGGCTTTTCAACCCTGATGCCCCTGGGGATCTTGCTGGCTATCCAGTCGGTGGCGCCCGAGCGGTCAGCCTTCGCCATCGCGGTCTTCACCGGGTCCGTGGGCATTGGATCCTTTATCTCTCCCCTGTTGGTTAATGGACTGGCCAACCTGGCCGGCCACAGCGACGTGAAGACGCGTTTTCTGATCGCCGCAACCGGGCTTTTTGTACTTTTGGTGATCACGCTGGCCAGAGAACTTCGCGCAAGGCCCCGGCTGGCGCCGCTGCCGGAAGAACGGTAGGTGCGGCGCGATGAAGCAGCGGCAATCCTATTCTTAAGGGGGACATTTTCTGCCGCATCATCGAGGGTAAGCGATTTTGATCGATATCCTGATAAGGAGAGGCAGTATAATGATATGAAGAAAAAATGGATACCCCGCTTCAAGTCCCCACTATCGACGTCCGCGAGCGGATCTCTTCCGAGGTCATTGCTCAACTTGCCCATCAAATAGCTGAACGTTTCAAGCCCAGCCGGATCATCCTCTTTGGGTCCTACGCTTATGGATCACCTCGTCCCGAGAGCGACGTCGATTTACTGGTGGTGATGGACACTCCATTGCGGACGACCCAACAAGCTCAACAAATCCGCCAATACCTGGACCTTTTATTTGGTTTAGATTTGATCGTGTACACGCCAGCCAACCTCGCTCAACGGTTGCAATGGGGAGATGCTTTCCTGCAGGAAATTATCTCCAAAGGTAAAGTTCTATATGAATCCCCTGACGCTTGAGTGGGTCGAGAAGGCCGAGGGCGATTTTGCCACTGCGGGGCGAGAACTCATAGCTCGAAGATCACCCAATTACGACGCGGTCTGTTTTCACGCTCAGCAAGTCGCGGAAAAATATCTCAAGGCATTTCTACAGGAAAATGGATTTGCCATTCCAAAAACACAAATACTTTTGGATTTGCTGGCACTTTGTCTAAAAATTGAGCCAAGTTTTCAGGTCATTCGAGAACAATTAAACACACTCGAAGGATATTCCGTACAATTCCGGTATCCGGGGCAGTCGGCCAATAAAATTGAGGCGAAATTGGCTTATCAAACTGCTATTGAAGTACGGCACACCATTCGGAACCGGTTGGGATTAGGATAGACATAAACATTAGAAATATTATCCGGTTACTACAAGAAGTCGTATCTCTATTTTAACCCCTAAAAACAAAGGAATTGATCAATGATCAACAAAACCGATCGTGCCATTTTAAGGGAGTTGGCAGCCAGGGTGGCGGAAATCGCCGCGCTGCCTATACAGGAAGAGAAGCGCAGGCTGTGGCGCAAACTCAACGCGCTTGAACCGGAACGCCCTATGGTCACGATCGACCAGGT
>DAIQPZ010000100.1:0-9478 GCA_036787065.1 Anaerolineaceae bacterium | reverse complement strand
AGGTTAACAACATCCCCAGGCGAGATACGCGCCGCACGCCCACATAATCGAACCAACCATCATCCGGGCGGCCGTCTTTGCTCAGATAGAAACCACCCCCCTCGCGCCGCCCATTACACAGCACCAGCATCAACAACTCGTCTTCCCAGATCTTACCGTCTGCGACGACCTTAATGTGGAAAGGATGATAATCTCGGATAATCGCTTCGAGGACAGCCGAAAGGTATAAAGCAAAACCCTGAACGATAGGGATCTGGCGGGAACGGATGGTAACCAGGGTGTCAAAACCGATCCCAAGGGCGTTTACCCAATATTCGGACCGGCCATCAGGCATCGCCAGGCGTCCCAGATCGATCGGCTGGCTGGTTCCTGTCATCACCTGTCGGATCGCCGCCTCCGGGTCAGGATTCATTCCTACGGCGGAAGAATAATCGTTCCCTGAGCCAACCGGTACCACGCCCAAACAAGGCCTGGCTACGCGCGGGATCTGCATTAACCCGTTGACTACTTCATGCACGGTGCCATCACCCCCTATGGCTACCACGCAAGAAAAGCCCTCTTCAGCGGCCTGACGAGCTAAATCGATCGCGTGTCCCCTATGGTGAGTTTCAGTCCAAACACCCCCGAGGTCCACCGCCAAACGCTGCAGGCGTTGATCTAAAGCTTTCGCCCGCCCAAAATTTGCCATCGGATTGAAAATGAATTTTGTTTTATTTGTCACTTTCAAATTATAATCTCAAATTGGCAACTGCTCAGGCTCGCGTGAAAAAGACCTGAATTTGAGGGGTTCGCGGGTGCTTCGCACCCGCGAACCCCTCAAATTCGGCAATTATTTAGTTTTTACCTTACAAGATCGCAAGTTGACCGTGCGCTTCTGAAATTTAATTGACTTGGTATAACCTTGCGTGTATAATTTTTATTTGAGGGTGTTATTATCCCTGAAAGGAGCTCCCACGGGGGCCTAAATTATGGCATTAAAAGGTAATTTGCGGGATTTTTCAATCACCCAATTATTGAATTTAATCAACCTCGCGCGAAAAACCGGCTCATTGATTATTGAAGGTAGTCCCGCCATAACCCAGATCTATTTCCGGGAAGGGAAATTATCATTTGCGTCCCTGGGTCAAGACGACAACAGCCTGGCAACGATCTTGTACCGGAGTAATAAAATTAACGCTGGGCAATACCGGACCATCAAGGAACGGGGCGGGGAGATGACAGATAAGGAACTCGGATTGATGCTTATTAACGCCGGGTATCTCACCCAGGAAGACGTGCTGTTAAGCCTGCAAACCTACTTTATCAACATCATCCGTCAGCTCTATTCATGGGTTGACGGTTCCTTCCGTTTTGAAGCCGGACTGCTGCCACCAGCGGATAAAATTTCAGTTCGCATCGATCTGGAGAACCTGATCATCGAGGGCGCCCGCCAGATGAAGGAATGGGAACAACTTCAGGAAGAGATCCCCAGCCTGGAAATGGCGCTTAAATTTGCCGACCGCCCCGGCACGAACCTGCGAAATGTCAACCTGAGTGTTGAAGAGTGGCGCGTAGTATCGTACATTAACCCCAAAAACACGATCCGGCAAATCTCACGCGCGATAAAGATGAATGATATGGAAATTCGCCGGGTCGTTTATGGGCTATTGCAGGCCGGTTTGATCGAGATCATCCGGCCTGAAGGGAGTACGCCTGCTTCCAGCAACCGGCCAAGCTTCCCTGTGCCCAATCGCGACAAACAGAAATCGCTGATCAACCGGCTAATCAGCCGTATCCGTTCATTATAATTATCTTTCCCGAGGACGTTGCACTATGCAAACGGTCAAAATGGTGGTGACAGGCCCGTTTAATGCGGGCAAAACAGAATTTATTCGTTCGGTCAGTGAAATAGATATGGTATCCACCGAACGAAAAATTTCAGCCGAAGCGGAGAAAGTTAAAGAGACGACAACCGTAGCAATGGACTTCGGGCGGATAACGGTGGACGATGATTTGGTGTTGTACCTGTTTGGGACACCCGGTCAAAAACGGTTTGACTTTATGTGGGAAATATTATCCGAGGGCATGCTGGGGTTCATTGTGATGGTCGACAGCACCCGCCCTGAAACATTCCGTGAGGCGCGTTCAATCCTTGAAACATTCCGCGCTTATGCACCCACGCCTTATATTGTCGCAGCCAACAAACAAGATCGACCTGATGCCTGGGAAGTCGAAGACATGCGCCATGCTTTACGCCTGGACTCAAAAGTTAAGCTTAAGACTTGTGTAGCACATGATAAAGAATCAGTTAAAAACGTTTTATTGGAGCTTCTTTATTCCATCCTTGCCGAAATGGAGGCGGGTGAAGCATAATTAGCTCACCCAATCATTTAGACGTGTCAACCATCATTACTGATCAGGGCATCGTACATTACGAAGTGTATGGACGCGGGCGCCCAATTATATTGCTGCACGGCTGGTTAGGATCGTGGGGCCTCTGGCAAGATACCATGACCACTTTGGGGAAGTCTTACCGCACCTATGCGCTGGACTTTTGGGGATTTGGTGAATCAGGTAAAAAAAGAAATACATATGCCGTCCAAGATTTCGTCAGTCTGGTCAACCAATTCATGGAGCAGCTAGGGATTGAACGCGCACCCCTGGTGGGGCACAGTATGGGGGGAACGGTCAGCCTGTCCATGGCGATCCAGCACCCTGACAAAACCAGCAAGGTTGTTATTATTGGCTCGCCGATTGTTGGGTCCTCCCTGGCTCTGCCATTGAAGTTTGCCGGGTACCGCCCAATCGCCTTCCTGCTGTTCAACATGATGGGCGCATTCCGCCTGGCAATGCGGGTTGCCTCGTCAAGCATCTGCCGCGATCCGAAGTTTCCCGACATGATGGACCGCGACCTCTCCCAGACCACCCTAGAATCGTTTTTAATCAGCATCGCCACCCTACGCCGGACTGACCTCCGCCCCGACCTGAACAAAATCAATATCCCCACCATGGGTATGTTTGGGTATCGAGATAATATTGTCAGCCCTCGTCAGTGGCAAGCCATGCAAGCGGGTATTCCCACAGCCCGCATCGAGCGCTTCAAAAATGCGGGTCACTTCATCATGCTGGACGAGCCGGAACTATTCAAGCAAAAACTCAGAGATTTTCTCAGCGACGGGGCGGCGCCTTCATGATTGGCGAACAGAACCATCCAGAAAAACAACACAAAGTGGGCCAGATCCTCTTATTGGGGATGGAAGAAGTGATGGGGGAGGAAAACTTGAATGCACTGCTCAGCCTGTGCGAGCTGCCCCGATTAAAACCAGGCCTTACACCCCACAAGTTGGATAATCAATTGATCGGCAGCGATTGTCGGAAGATCCAGACGGCCTTGAGGAGCCAATACGGTCCACTCAGCGCACGTGGGTTGGCCTTACGCAGCGGCCGGGAATGTTTTAAATATGGCCTGCGTGAATATGGCCAACGGGTAGGGATGCTGGATATGAAGTTCCGCCTGCTGCCCACACAGGCCAAACTGAAGACTGGCTTAACCTCCCTGGCCAGGCTGATTGGAGAAATCGGCGCGTTCCAGGTGCAAATCGAAGAAAATGAACACCAATACATTTGGCGTATGGTTCCCACATGCCCCCTCTGCTGGAACGAACCCACCGGGGGTGTGACCTGCCCGACGCTGACCGGTCTACTACAGGAATTCCTTTATTGGGCCAGTGGCGGAAAGCGCTACTCGGTAGTTGACTCCTCGGTAGTTGACTACCAGGTAATTGACTCTAAGGTAGTCGAGGACGCTTTACCCTCTCCCCATACCCAGTCAGGCTGCAAACTTTTGATCGATAAACTCGCGTTCGAATAAGTAGGATCGACATGCTGAAAATTATTTTACAAGAATCTCGTACTGTCGCTCCATTCAATGAGCCGGCGAGAGATTTGCGTATCCAGAACAAACCGCTCTGGCTCATTCAGCGCGATGTGCTGGCGTCTTATACCACCCGCGAGGTCGAACTTCCTGCAAAAGCGCGTATGCCTCAAACCACAGAGACTTGCCTGGTCTACCGGGACAACCTGTATTTTGACGCAGGATATATCCAAGAATTTATTCACCAGGCGCAAAAACGCAACCACGCTTCGCGGGCAGCTTTTTCTGCCAACGACCCGGCTTTCCGCGAGCACATCTACCCACTCTCCAATTCATATACTGCTGCCGGCCAAAACTACCTGGCTGACCTATGGTATTTTCCCCATGGGCCAGAACCAGATGCCGAAGCCTTGGTGATCGATTTGAAAGCGCGTGAAATCGGCTATTATCATGTCCCCACGTATATGGCCCGTGAGAGCGGTGATCTCATCTATCAGGTACCCCTGCGCAGCCTGATCGCCATCGACACCTGGCTGCACATTTTCGTCGCAGATATGATTTTTGGGTTATTTGGGCGCGGTGCACGTTTTGAAGATCGGCTCAACCTGGATGCTTGGTTCAAATTGGGCGTACTGGGCGCCGCGCTTTACGAAGGCAAACAGGTCCTGGAATGTTCTAAAGCCGTACAGGTCGGGCGGAACTGTGTAATTGACCCCAGTGCGGTAATCCATGGCCCTACCACCATCGGAGATAACGTCACCATCGGCGCGGGCGTGGTGATCGAAAACTGCATCATCGGGGATAACGTCAACGTATCACAGGGCTGCGAACTGATGCTCTCTGTGGTCGGCGATGGCACCTTCCTGCCTTTCAGGGCTGCCCTGTTTATGACCACGGTGATGGACAACAGCATGGTGGCTCAAAATACCTGCCTGCAAATGTGCATCATTGGAAGGAATACATTTATTGGGGCTGGCTCAACTTTTACCGATTTCAACCTTTTTTCGGCCCCACTGAAAGCCCGGGATGCCTTCGGTCAGCTTCGACCCAGCAACCGGCCCGTTCTGGGTGGCTGCGTTGGGCACAACTGCCGGATCGGCGCTGGCATGGTGATCTTCCCCGCCAGGATGATCGAATCGGACGTCGTCCTGGTGTCGTCAAAAGAACGCCGTTTAATCGACAAGGATATCGCATATGAAGATGGCGACCAGCACCACTTTTTCTCCGCCCTCCACCCCCGCCTTTATCCTCGCGCAGGTAATACAAGAAGTGAATCATGGTAACATGCTAATTCGAGGTAAAATAGTTCGTAACTGCTCAGACCCGAGTGAAAAGACCCGAATTTTGAGTGTTTGCGGGTGCTCCGCATCCGCAAACACTCAAAATTCGGCAACTTTCTTACCATGGCTGAGCAGTTTCAATAGTTCTATATTAAGAAATTGAGGGAGGCTCTCATGGGAAAAGCGCGCCTTTTAATCGTCGAAGACGACTCAGATATCTCTAATATGCTCCGGATTTTCTTTAGCAGCCAGGGATATGATGTAGACATTGCACCGCGCGGGTCCGAAGCGCTTGAAAAGACCCGGCACGTGATGCCTCATTTGATTATCCTGGATATTATGCTGCCGGATATCGATGGCTACGAAGTATGCCGAACACTGCGTACCAATACACGTACCAGCCACGTCCCAGTCATTTTCCTTACCCAGAAAGACGAGCGCAGTGATAAACTGCTGGGGCTCGAGTTGGGTGCAGACGACTATATCACCAAACCATTCGATATCGAAGAACTGAAATGGCGCGTTCAAAATGCGATCACGCGTTCAGAGCGTGAGAGTCTGACCGATCCACAAACTGGCCTGCCCGCTGGACGGCTGATCGAGGATCAGCTCCGCCGGGTTATCCGTTTGAAAGGTTGGGCGTTAATGGACATGCGTTTAAATCATTTTGACGCGTTTAAAGACGTCTACGGGTTTATCGCCGGCAATGACGCCCTGCGCTCGACTGCCATATGGGTCGGAGAGGTGGTGGACGAGTTGGGTACACCCAATGATTTTATTGGCCACGGGGGAGGGGATAATTTCATCATTATTACCACCGAAAATGCCGCACGTGCCATCCGCGAACGGTTAAGGACTCGCTTCAACAGCGAGATCTTAACCCATTATAACTTTATGGACCGCCAACAAGGGTTCATCATGGCAATGAATACGGATGGCCAGCTCGAACAAACTCCATTAATGACCCTTGGGATTGGCATAGTCTCCCCATCCACATCCATGTTTGCCGATATCCGCGAGATCACCGAGCTGGCGGCTGAAGCCAGACGGCAAGATATAGCCGGGTGGAACGAATAAACCTCTCCCCGGACGAGGGTCAGTGTTTGAATGCTTCAGCTTGACGCAATCATCAGCCTCGGGCTAATTTTAATCGTGATAGGCGGAGCCGTTTTTCTGGCGATCCGCCTTTTACTGAGCACTGCGCCAAAAAACCAGCGTATTTTCCCACTCGTTCTGGCCAACCCACCTCGAGATGAGTTGCCCCTTTCAGGCAACAAAGTTCCCATCCAACCCCAAGATGGCGCCCAGCTGAGCGATGCTTTTTTAGTGATCCAGGCAGGGAGAAAGCTTCTTTCCTTAAATTCCCAGACGCGCCAGCTCTACCATTTGCAGGAGCGTGAAATACCCAACCTGGAGCGCCTGGCACGGCGCACGCGTCCACCTGAGGCCTTTTTGAGCCTGTGCGCCGAGGAAGGTCAGGGTCAGTTTGTCCTGGATGGCCGCGTAATCGAAGGGACTTCCCGCCGTCTCGAAACGCTTGCCGGTGATCAGATTCTGGTTTCGATGCATTACCCAGATATTAACAGTGAGACCGGCGACTCTTATTCTGCCCTGCCAGGTAAGTCCCTGCAGACCCTTAGCAATATCACCCAATCGATCAGCGCTAACCTCGATCTCAAATCCACCATCCAGGCTATTTTGACCAACCTGGAAAAGATCGTCCCGGTAGACACGATGGAAATCAGTTTGCCCGGCGCTAATGATAACAACCTGACAACTTACCGGCTTACAGGGGATTCAGGCGCAGAACGTCAGATGGAACACTCTTGGGGTAATCTGATCAGCAATGCTTACAACTATACCCCTGAAAATGGCCAGGTCACAGTGCGCGTGAAGCCAATGGGCGAAACCATCCAGATCGATGTCGAAGACAACGGCATTGGTATTCCCCCGGCGGATCATGGTCGGGTGTTTGAACGTTTCAGCCGGGGTGAAGATCCCCTGGTGCTGGAAACCGCTGGCACCGGCCTGGGACTCTCTATCGTTAAAAACCTGGTGGAAATGCATCACGGTGTGATCTGGCTCTCCAGCACAGGCGAGCCAGGTAAGGGCAGTGTCTTCTCATTTACCCTGCCTTTGCATCAAATTATTGATTGAGGGTAACTGCTCAAGCTCGTATGAAAAAGACTCGAATTCGAGGTGTTTGCGGGTGCTTCGCACCCGCAAACACCTCGAATTCGAGAACTTTCACCCCAAGGCGGAGTAGTTACGATTGAGGATGATATGGCGAGAATATTAATAGCAGAGGACGAGAGTGACATACGCGACCTGGTTTCTTTTACCCTGAAGTTCGCGGGGCACGAAGTGATAACCGCCAAAGATGGGCAGGAGGTGATTGATCTGGCACAGCAAGATATGCCCGATCTGATCCTGATGGACGTGCGCATGCCGCGCATGACCGGTTATGAGGCCTGCCTGGTGATCAAGGCCGACCCGATTTTGAAACAGGTACCCGTGATGTTTTTATCCGCAAAGGGTCAGGACGCTGAAATCAAGGCCGGGATGGATGCTGGCGCAGACGCCTATTTATTAAAACCTTTTGGCCTGAACGAATTAACCGATCAGATAAGAAGTATTCTATCGAATTATGGCAAGTGAACGATGAGTGTGATTGTTCTGGACCAGGAAATTCTGCATTACGAAGTGCTTGGGCACGGTCGCCCGATCATTTTCCTGCACGGTTGGGTAGGATCGTGGCGTTACTGGATCCCGACCATGCAAGCGGTGTGCGTTTCCTTCCGCGCGTATGCCCTGGACCTGTGGGGGTTCGGCGACAGCGCCAAAAATGCTCATCGTTATACCCTGGACCAGCAGGTAGTGCTACTGGACCGGTTTATGGAACAGATGGGGATCGGCCGTGTTGCCTTGGTGGGCCACGGGTTGGGTGCGGTGATCGCCATGCTGTACACGCTCAACCGGCCAGAATTTATCGACCGCTTGATGGCTATTAGCTGCCCGCTGGATGCCGGCATGCTTAACCCCCGCCTGCGCACGGCTGGTCCGGGCGAGCTGGCCGATTGGCTGCTCGGACAGCACCCTTCCACAGAGCCGGCCAGGGTCGATGCGCCACGAACAGACGGTCAGGCCGTCCAGGTTTCGTTGTCCAACTTTCAGTCGATTAACCTGCGCGATCAGATTAAATGGATGCGGACTGCCTGCCTGCTGGTTAATGGGCAAAACGACCCCGCGGTGACTCCGCCCAAATTGGAGGATACGCTGAACCTGCCGGCCCAATTCCATTCGATCCTGTTCGAACAATCCGGCCATTTCCCAATGCTGGACGAGGGCAGCAAATTCAACCGCTTGTTGACCGATTTCCTGGCGCTCGATTCGGGGATGAGCCCACGCGAGCTTCAGTTGAAAGAAGAGTGGAAGCGGCGGGTCAGATAGGTTTATACCGGGCCGAGCCAGCCCACGCGATCAAAGTCGACGTTTCCCTCTAGATCGAAATGAATCCCTTCGCCTTCTAACAACTGGCGTTGGATAGCGCTGCCAAAGCCATCACCAAACGGGCTGATTTTGCCCTGAGCATTGATCACACGCTGCCAGGGTACACCCTCGCCAATTGGGCTGTTTTTTAATGCGGACAGTGCATATCCCACCATGCGCGGGGTGCAGCCTCCCACGATGCGCGCGATTTGGCCATAAGATGCCACCCGGCCTGGGGGAATCTGGCGCACAATAGCGTAGATGCGTTTGTAAAGCGGTTGTATTTCGACTGGATCTTTTTCCATCTGTGTTTCCTTTTTTCGCAACAGCTCAAAACCCTGTGAAAAAGACTCGAATTTGCGGTGTTTGTGGGTGCTTCGCACCCACAAACACCGCAAATTCGGCACATTCCTTCATACGGCTGAGCAATCACCTCGGGGGTCACCAGGACGAACGCACCGCGATCAGCCAGTCGTTCGAGCGACGCCAGCAACCGGCTAACGATGGCACCCAGTTCACTGTCATCGTGCAGGCGCAAATCAAAATAGGGTTGACGGGACATAACTCGCACTCTGACAACCAGACCGGCCGGGAAATATTCTTATTCACCAATGATCTTAACCAGCACGCGCTTGCGCCGGCCACCGTCAAATTCCCCGTAAAAAACCTGCTCCCAGGGGCCAAAATCCAGCTTGCCGTTGGTGATGGCCACCACCACCTCGCGCCCCATCACCTGGCGTTTCATGTGCGCGTCCGCGTTGTCTTCGCCAGTGCGGTTATGGCGGTAGCTACTGATGGGCTCGTGGGGAGCAAGGCGCTCGAGCCATTCGTCGTAATCGTGAATCAGCCCCGACTC
>DAIQPZ010000255.1:0-3005 GCA_036787065.1 Anaerolineaceae bacterium | reverse complement strand
ACCTGCTGGTTTTTGACAACGGGAGTTGTGAAGAAGTGCGCCAGCACCTGCTGGATGAGCACCAGGCCGGAAAAATCCAATACCTGGTTTTATCCGAGAAAAATTTGGGCAAGGGTGGCGCCTGGAACGTCATTTTGGCCGGCGCACCGGGTGAAGTGCTGGTTTATACCGACAGCGACTGCCTGTTTTATCCCGGCTGGCTTTCAAACTCGCTCGAACTGTTGGAAACTTTCCCGCGAGTAGGAATGGTGACGGCCCGTCCTTTCCGAACCAATCCCGACTATTATTCCGGCACGGTGGATTGGGCAGCTCGCAATCCGGACGTGAAATTAGAAAGAGGCGCCCTGATTCCGTGGGAGACTTTCAAGGAGTTTGACCTGAGTTTAGGCCAGGATGAAGAGGAAATTCGCCAGCATTATGATGCCACCGAGGACGTTCGCCTGACCTATCAAGGGAAAGAGGCGATAGCAGGCGCTTCGCACTGGCAGTTCATGGCGTACAAGAAAACGTTGGCGGAATTTTTACCGTTTGAAATGGACCGCCCGATGGGGCAGGTGAAACAGCTTGACCAACGTATGAACGCCGCCGGTTATTTGCGCCTGATGCCTGTGGAACCGTACGCCATGAATATGAGTAACACCCTGATCGGGACGAAATTGGACCGTTGGGCAGCAGGCGCCACCGGAGGGGAAAATGAGGTAAAACGGGCCAGGGCTGCGGGGATTCGTAAAACATTTTTAGATTTTCCGCCTGTGAAGCGGTTGTTATTGGCATTTTATGACAGTATTTTTCACTGGTATTATGACCTGTAGTAGCATTGCACTTAACCGTAGTAGTTCATCCCACCTCCGGCCCCGCCCCTAGAGGGCCGGGGAGGAAGAGTATCCGGGGCTTTTTGCCCTGCTACGGCGGGGCAAAAAGCCCCAAACCTCTTATTTTCTCCCCCTTCCCGGAGGGAAGGGTGCCCGGGGATGGGAAAATCAGGCAAACACGCTTGATTGTCGTACTACGGGTAGAAAGGAGCTATATAGTATAAATGTCATCAAAACGGATTTTCATCAGCGCGGACCATGGGCTGGCAGTGGTGTACTTCCTGCAGACGGATGTCCTTCCGACCCTTTTGGAGGCCGGGATGGAAGTTGTGCTGCTGACAGATGATGGTCTAAAAACCCAGATTTCGGAAAAATTCAAGCAGCCTGGCCTGGTGGTAGAAGGGCTGCGGTTGAACCAGGCTCGCAAGTATTTTGAATCAACCAGCCATTCGGCCCAATACTGGCTGCATTTCTTGCGCTGGATGGGCGGCTCAAACCTAATCAACCTGGAGGCTCCCAAGGGTCATTTGCGCCAGATGCAGGTCGAGGCTTCTCGGCGCGCCAAATTCATCCTGCCATTCATCCGGGGCATGATCTGGACCTTGCAGCGATCGAGCGCAGCCCGCCGTGGGCTGGTGAATACCCAGATGCGTTTTACGCCTGATCTGTACGGTGATTTATTCGACCAATACCACCCCGACCTGGTGATTGCCAGCACACCGGGTTGGAGGCTGGACCGCTACCTGCTGCGCCAGGCCAAACAGCGGGGCGTGCGCAATGCGGCGGTGATTGTGGGATGGGATAACCCCAGCAGTTACTGTTTGCCCGGATCGCAGGTGGACTATATTTCCTGCTGGTCAGAAATTCAGAAGCAAGAGCTGGTGCTGGGGTCAGATTGGGCGCCGGAACGGGTCAATATTGGCGGGATTCCCTCCTACGACGGCTATTTTCGCAAGACCTGGTTGATGCCGCGCCCGCAATATTTTGTCCTTCACGGGTTGGACCCACAGCGCAAGCTGCTTTCTTATGCCTGCAGCTTTGTGACCTTTTCCCCGAACTATAAAAATGTTGAAACCCTGGCGCGCCTGGCCGCAGGAACAAATGGGGCCCTGGCTGAACCGAGCCAGCTCCTCATCCGTTTGCACCCGAACCATTTTCAGAAAGGCTCCTTGTACGAGCAGGAAGCGAACCAGATCCGCCAGCTTGTGGCAAACACGCCCCACGTCCACCTGGTTGAACCGGTGCCGCTGGGCGGCGAACTGGGCTATTATTCAGGTGAAGACATGCCTGAAAAGTCTTCCATGATGGCTTATTCAGACGTGTTCCTGACAGTATACTCGACCATGGTGGTTGAGACTGCCATCCATGACCGGCCGATTGTGGCAGCCTGCATTGATGAGCCGGGGGGCTGGAACACACCCGGTAAGTTCAGCCTTTCGCTGAAAGAGATTGGCGAGTGGCCTACCCACCAGCGCTTTCGCCGCGCCAGCGCCGGTCGCGTGGCCTTTGATGAGACTCAATTGCGCGATAGCATTAACCTTTACATGTGCAATCCGCTGGCCGACCAGGATCAGCGCCGCAAGTTTATCCTGGATGAGTGCACGTATACGGACGGCGGGGCAGGCAAAAGAACCGGAGAGTGGATTGTGGGGTTGGCAAAAGGTGAAGGGTAGGACGGTCTCATGAAATTTCTAATCGCTGGTTTTGGTTCCATCGGTCGCCGCCACCTGCGCAATTTAAGGGCGCTGGGTGAGACGGATATTTTACTGTACCGTTCGCACAAAAGCACCCTGGATAGTGAAGAAATCGAGGAGTTGGTGGTGGAGACAGACCTTGAGGCGGCATTCAGCCATCACCCGGATGCAGTGATCATTTCCAACCCGACCGCCCTGCACATGGATGTGGCCATTCCTGCGGCAAAGGCCGGCTGCACGATCTTGATTGAAAAGCCGATTGCCGACAACCTGGAGCGCATTGATGAGCTGGAAGACGCCCTGATCAAGGGCGGCGGCAAGGTGCTGGTTGGTTTCCAGTTCCGTTTCCATCCTTCCTTGCAATATATCAAGCGCCTCTTGAAAAGCGGCGGCTTTGGGAGGCCGGTTTCGGTGCGGTCGCATTGGGGTGAATACCTGCCGGACTGGCACCCCTGGGAAGATTACCGTAAAAGTTATACCGCCAGGGCCGACCTGGGCG
>DAIQPZ010000027.1:12607-25314 GCA_036787065.1 Anaerolineaceae bacterium | reverse complement strand
CTGATCAATGGGCGTTTACCTCTCCCTAACCCTCCCCTAAAGGGGAGGGAATCTGTCTACCACGCATTAAGCTGGGGGCTTTGATGAATAGTCGATCACAAAGAAACCGCGCAAACCCTCTCCGGTCGATTGTGTGATTTGGGCACTGACCGGCGTTTTTAACCCTTTCACATTCAGGGTAGGTGCCATCCCTGGATGGTTGGGTTCGTAGAGATTAAGTGTCAATTCATCCGTATCTGGATTATAAGCGTAACTGGTCACAACCACCTGGTGATTATGGGTCGGATCGACCAGTCCCTTGACCCGGATTAAGACGAGGACGGCCGGCTGGCCCTGATCGACCAGGCGCCGCACCTTGGGAATCTCCTCCAGAACGACTTTTTTCGTTGAATCCGCATCATCCAGGATCATAAAGGAAAATATTTTCTGAAGCGCATCTTTTCCCAGACTGTCAATTTGCCGCTTCCATAAATTTATAAAAAGGCTGTAATTGATATCATCCACATTGGTGGTCGCTGGAACAGGCTTCCCAGCGTATAAGTAATCCAGGGCGGTAAAACACATGCCACCACATAATCCATAAACAATCTCGTTCGTTGCGATCGGGATTGCACGGACAAACGGCAGGTTAATTTTGAATAAATCGGGAAATTCAAAATGGTTGACGAATTTAAAACCATTGACTAACGGATCGAACTTGGTTTGAACGGTATCCATGATTGTATCCCATTTTCTCAGGTAAACTACAAGAAATGTATCGGCTCTCTGGGAATTTCCGTGGTGAATACCCACATTTTGGGGTATTTACCACGGCAAATCCCAAAGACCCAATGTATCTGCCTAGATCCTTGTGAGCAAATCCTGGTAGCCTTCACGCGGCTAAGCAGTTGCGATGAAAAACAGTTAAACCGATCATACATCAGAAAAACCATCAATTCAATAAGGTTACTCAGCTTTTAATAAATTGTTGCCGTAAAAAGGATGACAATGAAACCAGATAAATTTTCCCGCAGAAAATTTTTGAAGGGTTTTGCTTTTTCGGCTGCCAGTTATGCTTTCACCAGTCGATTCGGCAGCCAGCAGGTAAATCAGCCTGTGCATGGCCAACCCTTGACCGCTGATAAACCTCTGTTCTTACCTTACATCACCCAAATTTGGATTCTCCTGGTCGGTCCGACCCGGTCCTTAAAAACCCCTTCCGCGGCCTCCCAGGTCGCCAAAGACGGCGTGGTGATCCAGATAGACGCCGGTCTGTATTCAGGGGACACCGCCACCTGGCGCCAGAACAACCTGACCATCCAGGGCTTAAGGCCGGTAAAATCGCGGGGGTAAGGCAATATGGGTAAGGCAATATGGGTCATCCAGGGTAATAACACCGTGATTGAATCGGTCGAATTTTCCGGCGCGACCGTCCCCGATCAAAAAGGCGCCGGGATCCGCCAGGAGGGTATTAACCTCAACTTGCGGCATTGTTATTTCCACGATAACCAGGAAGGCATCCTGGCCGGGGACAACACGGCAAGCGAGATATGGATTGAGACCACCGAATTTGCCCGCAACTGCTTTGGCGATGGCTACTATCATAACCAGTATATCAACCACGTCAAGAAATTGACTTTGATGTTATGTTAGCCATCTCGCAAAAATCGGGCGCATGGTGAAAAGCCGCGCCTACGAAAACGTCATTCTATATAACCGCATCATGGACGATCCCGATGGAACCTCCAGTTACAATATTGACCTGCCCAACGGTAGCCTGTCTTAGGTAATTGGAAATCTGATCCAGCAATGACCGTTAAATGATAATCCCACCATCGTGACTTACGCCGAAGAAGGCGCAACCAATCCGCTGCAATATTTTTATGCGGTCAACAACACCCTGGTCAACGACGGTTCAAATGGCACTTTCTTCCGCCTTACCGGTTCGCCAGTCTCAGCGGTGGTCAATAACCTGATGGTGGGCACCGGAACCGCCTATTCCTGGACGATCAAACAAGATCACAACCTGCTCCTGGATGGGTGCAGCATGGTGGACCGGGCACATTACGATTACCATTTGAAGGCAAGCTCAGGCGCCATCGATGCCGGGCGGGATCCCGGGTTTTCTGGTTATCACTTCAATTTGACTCCAACCAGGTAGTACGTCCATCCCGCGAGCGGGGAAGCCAGGGTCTTAAAAGGCTCCATTGATGGTGGTGCTTTTGAATACTATGGCGGCTGAACCAAAGATTTACTTGGCTAGATAAATGGGATTGGTCAAAGCACGCATGTGCCCGTCGGGGGCTCGCAATTCAGCACGAACGTATAAACTGTCCAGGGCTTTCAGGCTGATATCACGAGTAAAGACGGGGTCGTTGACCGCCTGTTCGTAAACCAAACCGTTCTGGTCCAACACGCGCAAATGGCCGCCATCCCCACCCTGGCAAGACGCGCGCAGGGTTAAGCTGCCGTTGGGATCCAGCTTAACGCAGTCCCCTGGTAAGTATGCTTGTTTATCTCCCGCCGCGATCGACAGCAGTGGCCCAGATGGATTGTCCGACAGGCAGACGTGCCCATCCCGAATGGATTGCAGAATCGATTTCGCGTTGATCTCACCCGGTACATACACCCAATTCGCCGGCGACCCCAATTGTCTTTCGGCTTCCCCCCACAGCTCGCCTGCGCGGTGGTAATCACTTCCACCCACCGCCGTGATACGCCTTCCGCTCGCCAACAGGGACAGCCAGTATTCCAGGGCAATGTCGTTGATCACCTCCCACGGCCCGTTCCAGACTTCGAGGCAGTCGAATTGGGTGATCTCGGGGTAATCCCAGGCCGGTCCATAAGGCTTCGGGTGATTGCAGGAGACCAGCCCCCCCAGATCAGCGGCGCGCAGCAAGGCTGACTTCAAATCATCGGGCCGCTGGATCCTGAAATCGATCCAATCCCGTATGCCCCACACATTGAAATGGCCCTTAAACGTGGTCACTTCAACCCCGCGCAGCAAGATTAATCCAGGATCGGAACATTTCGACAGCGCTAGTTGGCTCGAAATCGTGTTATGGTCTGTCAGGGCAATAAAGTCCAAACCCTTCTGCCTGGCCAACCCCAGGATAGCCTCAACACTTAACTCACCATCACTGTGCTGGGTATGGACGTGCAATTCACCGCGCAGCCACGGGGCAAAAGGGGCAGTTGGCTGAGAAGTGGGTAAATCGGTCCCGCTGTTTTGGGAGGACGATCGGGCTGGAGACTGAACGACTTCACTTAATTTAATTTTAATCCGGTAGTGACAACCCTGCGGGCCAATTTTGTACAGGCCAAGATGGATTGCCCATCGCCCCGGGTTGATCGGTCCCGCGAGATAACCTGGCGTAGCTTCATCTTCGCCGATAGCGATCTGCAGCCGCTCGCTCCCGCTCCAACCGCGAAACCCGCTGGTCAGAAATTGGCTCCCGCGCTCGTCAAAGATCCCCAGGTCGATGGTGTTGCCCCCCTCCAGGAAGGGTTCTGACCCGATACGATCGGAATAACCCAACTCAACCTCCAACCGGTTGAAACCTTCCGGTACATCAAATGGCAGGTCGAGATATATCTTTTCCTGCTCGCGGGTAAACTCACCTTCGATCGTAATGGTTTCCGGGGTCATTTTCTCTCCTCAGTTTGGTTTAACCCAATCGTAATGACTCAAGTCCATGGGAAAAAGGTCCGAATTTGAGGGGTTTTACACGTACCGAGTAAGCACACCTCAAATTCGGAAACTTTCTACCCACGGCTGAGCCGTGACACTCAATCCTATATTCACTATTATAATCAGGGTGGTATCCGTTCGAAAGCAACTCACAGAGGAAAATAAAAAGTTATGCGAATTACCACCTGGAATATCAACGGACTGCGCGCGGGTTTAAATAAAGGCTTATTAGACATTTTACCAGGCCTGGATGCAGACATCTTATGCTTACAAGAAATTAAGGCCCGTCCGGATCAATTGGACCCGGCCAGTATGGAAAAAATCACCCAGCAATATCCTTATGTGACCTGGAACCCGGCAGTCCGACCTGGATACAGCGGGACTTCCACCTGGGCCAGGCTCAAACCGGACGAGATGAAAACGGGCCTGGGCTTCCCCGAATTCGACAACGAAGGGCGGGTAGTTATTTCGTGTTACCCCGATTTCTGGCTGTTCAATATTTACTTTCCAAATGGCCAAAACGACCTGGGCCGCGTGCCTTACAAATTGGATTTCTATGCCCACCTGCTGGAGCTTTGCGACACGCTGCATGCCCAGGGACAGCCAGTCATCCTGTGTGGGGACTTCAACACTTCGCATCAATCGATCGACCTGAAACACCCCAAGGCAAACGAAAAATCAACCGGCTTTTTACCTGAAGAACGAGCCTGGATCGATACATACCTCAATCACCGGTTTGTAGACATTTTTCGCAAAAGGTATCCGGAGCGGGTCGAATATACCTGGTGGACATTTATCTCCAACGCGAGAGCGAGAAATGTGGGCTGGCGCCTGGATTATTATTTGATCTCGGAAAGCCTGGAAGACCGTGTAGTTGACGTCATCCACCACCAGGACATCATGGGTTCGGACCACTGCCCCGTGACGCTCGTTTTAATCGACCAACCCCCACACGGGGCAGCCTATTGAAATCGCATAACACACAAGGAACCCTGTTCGCGGTCGCGAGCGCGGCATTTTTATCGACCACATCCATCTTTATCCGCTACCTCACTCAAACATACCACATCCCAGCCCTGATCCTGGCCATGTGGCGCGATATTTTTGTGGTGATCACCCTTCTGCCGGTGTTATTCTTGGTTAAGGGCAGCTTGTGGGAAGTTAAACGGAAACATCTGTTATACCTGGCCGGTTATGGCTTTGTACTGGCGTTATTCAACTCCTTCTGGACACTGTCCGTTGCCGTCAACGGCGCGGCTGTCGCTACGGTTCTGGTCTATTCATCGGCTGGCTTTACCGCGGTTTTAGGGTGGTGGTTTTTAAAGGAAAATTTGGGATGGAGCAAGATCGGGGCAGTGATCTTCAGCCTGGCCGGCTGCGGGCTGGTATCGGGTGCATTTGAACCGGGCGCCTGGAAAGTAAATCCTTCGGGTGTTTTCATCGGGCTGGCAACCGGTATTATCGCTGGTGTCTGTTACGCTCTTTACAGCCTTCTCGGTCGTTCTGCCTCGCAGCGCGGCCTAAACCCGTGGACCACCCTGCTCTATACGTTTATCTTCGCCACGTTTTTTCTGGTGGTGATTAATTTACTCAGCGGTGGTATGATCCCAGGCGCTGCCGCCAACCCCGCCGATTTCCTCTGGCTTGGAAAGGCGTGGGCCGGTTGGGAAGTCCTTTTCTTGCTCGCCGCGGTGCCCACCCTGGCGGGCTTCGGCTTATATAACGTGAGCCTGAGTTATCTGCCTTCCAGCGTGGTAAATTTAATCGCTACAACAGAACCGGCTTTCACCGCGGTGACCGCCTATATCTTCCTTGGTGAAAGTTTACGACCCATCCAAATTATGGGCAGCGTCGTGATCCTTGGGAGTGTCGCTTTTTTACGAATTTATGAAGGCTGGTCGAACGGTAGGGCCCAACCGGCCATCACAAATGCATGACAAGATATTGAATACCCCAACCCAGACCAAGCGAAATCAGCGGTCTGGGCCGGGATGAAATTGGGGCGGTGAAAACGATGCAATTACCAGGTCGCGGAAGCGATGTATGACAATCCAGGCAGCCCAATCATCATTTTCATTAAGACCATAGAGGTTCAGCCGCCTGCGATTTGAGCATGGCCTGCATTTGGGCGGAAGAAGGCGCCTGGTCAAAATGGCTGGCAGCTTCTAACACCTTGGGCAAGACGTGGATATCGCCGGCCGTATTGATAAAGGTACCCGAACGTCCCATGGCCCAATGGATCGACAGATCGATCGAAGCCTGGTCGGTGAAGGGTTCGTACCAGGTCGCGGCAAAATGCGATTGATCGCTCCACGGCCGGCGCTGTGCAGTTTTGATCAATTGTACAGCAACGTTCTTGGACTGAGCCAGGGAAACCAAGGCTTCAAAATCGGCGGCATATACTGGATTCTGCATCAACATGAAATTATAAGGAAGCAGGACCGAATCGAAATCAAACTTTTCCAGGCTGCGCTGGTGGATTATCGGCGCATGCAGGGTATGGCTGGTAATACCGATGAAACGCACCAACCCCTGTTGCCTGGCCTCCACAGCGGCTTCCAGTGCACCCCCAGGCCCCAGGGCTACTTCCCATTCATCATCCTCAATCACCCCGTGCAGTTGGATTAAATCCAGATGGTCAGTCTGCAGGCGTTCAAGCGACCGGTGAATGGATTCTTTCGCTTCTTGATAGGTGCGATCACCAGTTTTTGAGGCGAGGAAAAAATCATTGCGGTGGCGTGCGATCCAGGGTCCCAGGCGAAGTTCTGCATCGCCATAAGATGCGGCTGTATCGATATGGTTGACCCCATATTTCAACAGTACCTCCATCGCCTGGTCAGCCTCAGCCTGACTCACCTGCGAAAATGCGGCTGCGCCAAATAAAGTCCGGGTGCTCAAATGCCCCGTACGGCCAAAGGTTAATTTTGGTATCATTTTTTTCTCCTGTTCGACATCGTTAACGTTGAAACTGATTATAAATGGTGGTTACTTTATTTTCAATACCCTGTCAAATGCACTCTCAAGCGAATGTGGTTCTGAACCCCTTTTGGCTTTACTCAGGGCGCCCTGAAGCGGGGGATGAAGGATCCCTGCATGCCAGCCGTCGAGGGTTCTTTCAGTCACCAAAGCTGGTACCGACGCGACGCGCGCTGATAATCCAGGGATGGTCGAGCGGTACAGGTTTCGCCTTTCCCACAACCTGATCCAAAGGAACCGGAGTCGGCCGGGCATCCCTTGAAGCCACCATGACCCCATAGTGGTTATCAACAATCAAAGACACACAGGTTGTGCCCAATTGGGTTGCCAGCAATCGATCGCGCGCCGAAGGCGCACCGCCGCGTAAAATGTACCCCAGGATTGCGATACGCGTCTCCAGGCCGGTATATTTTTCCAACCGGTTAGCGAGGTAAGTCGTACTTCCTTTTTGCTGGTTCTTAAAATCTTTGATCTGTCCGGCAACCTTCTCGCGATCTTCACCCATCCTCAAACGTGTATTGGCCTGTTCCAACCGGTTGAAGAAGGACACGTATTCCTGTGAGATGATATTCTCGGCGACCGCGATGATACTGAAATTTTTCCTGGCCTGACTGCGGGTTAAGATCGTTTGAGCAATTTTTTCGGGGTCATAAGCGATTTCGGGGATGATGATCACGTCCGCACCGCCAGCCATGCCGGCGCCTAACGTGAGCCAGCCTGTGTTGCGGCCCATTAATTCCACAATTAAAATCCGGTGATGGCTTAAAGCCGTGCTGTGCAGGCGGTCGATCGATTCGGTGGCAATTTCTAATGCGGTATCAAACCCAATGGTGGTATCCGTCATGGCGACATCGTTGTCAATGGCCTTTGGCAGGGTGATGACGTTTAGACCTTTTCCCATCAAATAGAGAGCTGCTTCTTGTGTCTCTTTTCCACCAATGCAGACCAGGCAATCCAGATGATGCTTTTGATAGGTGCGGATCGCATCTTCAGTCCCATCAAAATCCCCTTTACCTTCAATCACCAGGTGATCGGGTTTATCCCGGCTGGTGCCCAGGATCGTCCCACCCATCGACAGGATCCCCGAAAATGATGAGCCGTCTATAGGAAAGACCCGGTTCTCAACAAGTCCTTGAAATCCATCCTGAAAAGCGGTGATCTGCATGCCAAAAGAGCCCTGAGCTTCTTTGCCGATGGCGCGCACAGCTGCATTCAGACCAGGGCAATCACTGCCGGCAGTCAGTAAGCCTACTTTTTTAGTCACGGTCAACCCTTTTGTGGTCAATTCAAGAAGAATAAAGGTATGACAGGTTAACTATACACCCATTATTACCAGAACCAAAATTCATGGCACATTGGGAATTACTGTTGGGAATCACAACCTGCTCTACTTAAATAAACCACCGGACCTTGCGAGCCGGTGATTTAAGTTAGGGACTGGGTGCTTTGGCCTGTCAAACCGTTTACGAAAGAATGGTTTGACCTTCTCGCAAGCCCCCTATTTATTCAACAATGGCAAAAAGACGTGCAGCTTGCCGTCAAATGCTGTGTAATTGGGTACCATCGTATCGATGACCACACCACCCAATAGGGTTGTCCCGGCGTAACCCTCGACCGCTACGCGGGGGGTGATCCCTTGTGGCACTGGCGAACCCGTGATAATGGTTACCGTTACCGTCGTTTGCTCCCCTGGCGCAAGGGTGACCTGCACCGGCGAGACATAGACCGTCCAATCGGCAGGCAGATCGATCCGGCGTGCGCTCACATCGATCAGCGCGGGAACCGCGAGAGGGTTGGCGAGCTGAATAGTTGACACTGAATTAAAAACCTGAGCCATTGTGTTGCCGGTCGCGTTCGGACTGAGACCTGCCCCTCCACTGACGCTGAACCCGGGATGGAAGGTCGGTGGATAGAGCAGCGAATTTCCCAAAGCCCGGCTGATAGACGCTTCATTTGTATATATATCCAACAAATTGCCGGCAATATCATTAGGATTCCCGGCAATAATTGCCTGACGATAGGTTTCGATCTGCGCGTCAGTCAGGCCGATCAATTTAGCGTCGGCGATTTCCTGGGCGGAAAAGCCTGAACTCGCCAACCGCTGCTGATAACTGGTTACATCGCCTACCGAAACCGTAATCTGAGTTTCTCCTTCCGAATTAAGCAGCAGAACGAAAGCATCCAGGCGGTCGGCATAACTCAGCAGGGCAGTGCCCAACATTGTATTGTAATAGAGCAGCTCGTTTGCCTGCTCCGATGACCATTGGAGATTGTTGGCCGCGGTTGCACCGCCGTACCGGTCCATCGCGGTCGTCGCAGCGTTGCCAAACGCCACGACCTCGACTAGTGCATCGTTGACTGCATTCAACGCTGCGGCGCGGGGGACCGAAATATTAGCGTCGGGCAGGACCAGTGGAATTGGATGGCGCACCGGTAGGGTAACCTGGTTGTAGTCCTGGCGAGGCGGGTCAAGGCCCTCTGCCGTGGTAATGTCACCCATCATCCCCTTGATCCAACTCCACCACCCCCCTATAACCGCCTTTTGTACCTGGGTTTGACCAGCCGGGATTTTACTCACAGCTTTGAAGGATTTATCGGCTCTAGCCAGGACCTCCTTCCCCGACGGCGTACCCAGCGATCCCGGATACGCGTTCAGATTCTTCTGCTTCCTTCCACTGCTACCAGACTGCGGCTGGAGTACAGGGGCCAATCCAATGGCTGTGATGTTGTAATTAACTTGAACACAATAATGTCCTGAAACGACCGTTGGGAATGACGCCGATAATGAGACGCTGCTGTTACCCGGAATAACCTGTCCGGTGATGTCTTTGATCGGCCCAAACACCAGACCGATCCCTGCCTGCGCGTAGCTAAACGTCACATCAACGGTGATGGGTGTAGTGAGTGGATTGGTGAGTTTGGCGGTGATCGTCGTAGGAACGCCAGTAATGACCGGCATTGGATTTATTTCAATGTCGCCATCAAAGTAGGAGGAAGGCGCATTCGGCAGCAATTCGGTTACGTTGATGGGTGTCGTGAATGTCACAGTTGTCTCCGGCGACAGCGCACCCTCACAGGCGACCACATCGAGTGACGCATTGACCACCGCATCTCCCGCGCTGGTCGAGGTCATAAACGCCAACGCTTTGCCGTTGGGATCGGTGATACCCCCATCCGTCACCGCGCCAAAGGAAGTGGTTAATCTCACTTTGCGTCCGGGGAGGGGCATGCCATTGCCATCGCGCACCGTAATATCAAAGTACATACGCGTGATGCCGTCGGCGGGGGCGAACCATCGGCGCGGTGTCAGAGTCAAGATCGGCGCACTGCTTAGAGGAAAGGGCACAGTCGCGTTGGGACCGATGAGCACGGGCAAAAAGAACACGCCCTCCGTAACTTTGGCGCCTAGGCCTGTGCTGCAGCCAGCCACATCCGATTGTGGCCCGCCGGCATCTCCCCACCAGTTGTTGGTCGCCAACACTGCGCGCGCCGGCGTCAGATTGCGCACGCCATAAAGAGCGTTGTCTACGATCTGGCTCTCCAAAATGGAACCGCCCCAGTTGCTGTCGAAGTCCACACCATCATGTAAACTGTAGCGGATGATGCTGTGGGCCACAATCAGCCGGCCGTTGGCTACTTCGATATTTGCGCCGCTGATGCCATTCCCCGCGTATTCGATGGTGACATAGTCTAACTGGGCGACCGCCTGATGTTGGCCTCCATCGATATAAATGCCACCCCAGGCGCCAGGCATTTTGGTCGGCGAAGTCATAATAATCGGTTCGCTGGCTGTACCCACCGCGTTCAATCGTCCTCTGACATATAACCAACCGTTCGTGGTGAATTGCAGTGTGTTACCCGGGTCGATCGTCAGTACGTCTCCCAGGTCAGTCCGCTCTGGAGCATCGACGATATATGGAATACCGGGGTACACCCAACGTTTCTGTCCATGCCACGCAGACCCACCGTCCAGAACAACGCCATTGGCGCCATTGCCACTCGCCAACAGTTCGGTCATCAACAAATCCGTGGATGGTTGATTAAGTTGGATGGCATTTTGAGCATTATTAACGAAGTTGGTAGCATGGGCGTCAAATTGCGCATTTATGGAAATGTACACACCGTTGCCCGCGCTGTTACGGATCAGACTGTGGGTAATTGATACCACGGCCTGATCGGCATACACCTCCGCTCCATACGATCCGCTGCCTCCGCCATAATCGAGGGTGACATAGGTCAGGTTGACATGGGCTGGCACGGAGGCCGATCCAAAGGCTGAGATCCCGCCCCATGAACCTGGGCTGGCCACCACACCTGTGAGGTTAATCTCTTGAGTTGCTGTACCGTTGGCGACCAACGCGCCTTGTACGTTGAGTTTATTTCCCGTCTTAGCATCAAATTGCACGGTGACACCTGGATCGATCGTCAACGTCAATCCCGCCGGAATGGTATAGCCGGCCCCGCACACATCGTAAGGGCTGCTGCTCAAGGACCATGTGGCGTTGTTAGGCAGCAAGCCACAGACCGCTGTGCTGATGGGGGCTGTTTGAGCGGGGATGTTGGATCCAGCGAGTAACATGGCCGCAACGACCAGCCCTCGAACAATAATAATGGGTATCCGGTTCATGGTTGTCTCCTGTCTGGATTATGGCGGCCCGAATTGTTGGCCACAGTGGAAATTGCCGATAATAAAATAATTTTTGCTGCTATTTTTAAGTGAGGAGAAGAGCCCCAACTCTTTAAACAAAAAAACCATATAGATAAAACATCCATCTCAGGCTAATTGGTGATCGGATGGCTAACGCATTTTGAGAACATTTGTCATACCCCTGAACGTTTTGATGAAAGGTGAAGGACTAATCCATGTAATTATACCATATTATCCCTTAATTATCAATATTAAGTCGAAAATTTTATAAGCTTTATCAGTAAGATCTCAATGCCAAATGTGACTGATCTAAAAATATCATTTAGGGATGGAATGAAAACGCTCAGAGCTAATTTAACTTATATCTGGATGAACGCCTATGCGAAATATCGGCCATTAGGAGTTGTACAAGAGAAGCGCTTAAGCTAAAATGAAGTCATGCGATTAAACGATTCAAGGATATCTGACTTTGTTAAAGCTAAAAGACTTTTATCACCTGCCAACCCTCGACCGGGCTATCGATGTAGTTTTTGCTGATACTTTCGGTATGATCATCGTATGTGGATCCGAGACCCGGCCAAACCTGACCGGTAAGGCCTAGGAACTGCTGCTGCCTGGCGGTCGTTCAACCATCGCCGGTATTCTATTCCATGGCTTAATGGAACGTTATCCTTAACGGTAGGCCACTGTCGTCACGCGTGACCGGTCATCCATCCATATCTCAAGTCATTTGAAAAGCCGCGTGCGCGTCTTGATCCCTAAACCGCCATACACTTATACCGGACGGATCATCGATGCGCAAAGAGACCAATCCCCTTTTTTGGTCGTTGACCGTTTAGATATGGATACTGCTCAAGGGATATTCGAAACTGCTAATTCCGGAAAACAAGTCCTGACCCAATACAATACTATCCTGCGCGGCGCATCGATCATCGACGACTTAATTAACCAGGGTGTTAATGCCGATCTGATGGACATACCCGTGTGGGTTGTGGCGGTTAAACGGTTGACTGCCCTATGTCCTGAATGCCGTGTTCCAACCCATTTATACCCTGCCGAGGTCAATCCTTTTACGTGGCAGCACCTGGATGATGATACGAGACAAGCCGTTATCACCGGCCATTTTTACCGGTCAGGCCGGTGCGCGCATTGCCAGAATAACGGGCGCGCGGGTGAAATCCTGGGATTTGATATATTTCATTATGAACCTAACCATCCCTCTCGCGGGAGGACATTAATCAGCATCGAATATATAATCTCCAGTTAGCCAGCCAAGGCTATCTGCTCCCTCAAGATGCCTTCGATTATGATAAAAATCTGCTCTTCGCAACCAATTCATACCTGAACACTATCAAAGAAGCTTTAGCCGATGTAAACGGCCAGATGACTGGGAAAATGGCGGAATTAGAGGCT
>DAIQPZ010000027.1:0-12507 GCA_036787065.1 Anaerolineaceae bacterium | reverse complement strand
CAGCAGCTCGACGATATGGCCATCCTGGTGATGGATGTTACCCAGCCAAAAGGGCAGTGAGATAGGCTACCGCTTCTTTAATATCGATCGTTTGCTGCTCACCGCTGATCTCGCGCTCGATGATGAAAGGACCCCTGTATCCTATTTGCGCCAGCCGGGCGATCAACCCTGGAAAGCGCACTTTACCCATCCCAATTTTAACCTCTTCACCCAGCCGATTTGGCGTGGTGGGATACAGGCCGTCCTTGGCATGTACATTGCGCACGTATTGGCCAAACACGTCCAACGAATCGATGGGATTAGCCTTCCCATACAGTATAAGGTTGGCGGGATCCAGGTTGACCCCCAGGTTTCCCGTGCCGACCGCCTCGATTAACCGTAGCATGGTAACCGGGGTTTCCTGCCCGGTCTCGAACCAGAACTCCATCCCAAGTCCGGTAAGGTAAACAGCCACATCTTTTACCGCCTTCACTACATCTTGAAAAGCCGGGTCGGATCCATTTTCAGGGATAAAACCCAGGTGGGTAATAATCGCGGGTAAACCCAGCTGGTGGGCAAAATCGGCCCCTTTTTTCAATGCGGCTATACGCAGAGGCCGGTGTTCTGCTGGTACGATCCCCAGAGTCCGCGGTCCATCCATAAAATCCCACACCGCGGCGCCAGGCCAACCCGCCCACAAAGCTGTAATTTTAATTCCCAGCCGGCGAGCATCTTCTTTGACGGTGGCAGCCAGAGCCGGGGTATATATATCCGGATTCCAACAGTTCAACTCGACCTTGTTGACCCCAAAAAACTGGGCTGGACTGAACAAATCCGATTTGCTTTCTAACGGTATGATAATCCCAATGCGATCACTCATTTCACCTCCGCTGATTCGATTGCCGCTCTTTCCCTCGCCAGCAAAGCCAACGATTCCCGGGCGGACTCAGGTGGACATTCCAGCAGGTCCTGGTTATTTTTAACACACTCGACGAAATATTGAATTTCGTTTAAATAGGCATCCCCGGGCGGATAAACCGCCGGTCGCTCAATTTGCCGATCAACACCATCGTACAACCGCAAAGATGGTGTCTTATCCGGATCGAGGCGGAGAAATCCCTTTTCGAACCAGGCTTCATAACCGGCCTTGAAGGGAATTTGAACTTCACTCCACCCACCAGAAATCGACACCTGTGGTCCACCCGCATATCCAAACAAGGCATGGATCACCTCGCAGCCCGAATTGAGGGTTGCCCGCCGGCTGGAAGCCAGGATATGATCCGGTGCACCCAACAGATAATTGACAAAATCGACGTCGTGGATGTGCAAATCATACATCGACCCCCCGCTGCGCGCCGGGTCTAGAAACCAATCCTCCCACCCCCAACCAGATGGCCGGCCGCCGATGCGATAAAGGTTGAGTGATAGCAGCCGCCCAAGGTGATCCTCTTGGATTACCCGTTTCAGATATTGATATTCCGGCCAAAAGCGGATGCACTGGGCAATCATAAGTTTCCGACCCGCCTGCCTGGATGCTTCGATCATCCGGTCGGCATCGCCGACGCTCAAGGCCATGGGTTTCTCACACAACACATGCCGCCCAGCCTGTAGTGCTTTGACCACGTATTCCGCGTGCATATAGGAAGGCAGGGTGATATCGATGATATCGACGTCCCCCTTAGCAATTAATGCATCGGCCCCGTTGAAACGCTGTACACCCGCCAGGTCTGGCAGGCTGCTCTCATTTTCGATATTGATTTGGACCGCGTGCCTGGCCTCTAAACGGTCAGCCCGGACGTCCGCAATGGCCACCACCTGAACGTCCGGGATTTGAAAATAACGGGAGGCATGAAACCAGCCCATCCCACCCATGCCTGCAATACCGATTCGGATCATAAGATTCCTCTTAGTCTCTGGGAAATGATTTTGAGTATCGATTAAATAAATCAATTGGTTTCAGCTAACCGTGATGTTCAACTCGCACTGGGCAGCTATACAAATTATAAGACTTATTCAATTATCATTATGCTTTTTACAGCGGTCAACCGACTTTAGCTCAAGTTTCTAAGCTCGCCTTAATCGCCAGGCCAGCGGTCACACTGTTGAAGGCATCCGATTCCTTTATCTTGTCTTTACCAAAGAGTTTGACCAGCATCTGGGTAAATATCGGGATGTTCGATGAACCGCCGGTTTTAACCACCGCGTCAATTTGGCCGGGTTCTAAGCCCGAGGCATTAATCGCGTTGATTAATACCGCGCGAATTTGTTCCTGATAATCCAGGATATCCAATTCAAACTGGTGGCGGGTGTACAGCTCCCACAATTCGATATCTTTTCCACTAAACGCCAGCACTGATGCCCCCAGATCGGACAGAGCAATCTTGGTCAGTTCGACCGTGTTATAAAAGGCGAACGCGAGATCATTAAAAATCAGGGACTCGAACATGCGCATCTGGACCGGCGCTCTTCTGTGCAGGACTGCCTGCTCGAGGATCAACCGGGCATGAGGGGTGCTGAGATCGGGGATCACCATCCAGTCGGTGAGCGAATCGATCAGGTCATTGATTTCGACCCCCAGATCCGGCTCCCCTTTCCCAAAATGGGCTAACATCCTCTTTTGAATGATAGCCCGGTCAAAATCACTGCCGGCAATGCCAATCCCGCCCGTGGCGTACACTTTACGCTGCCCCGGATCGCCCAAGCGCATGATAGTGATATCGAGTGTGCCCCCACCGAAATCAAAAATCAAAACGTTTTGCGGCAGGGTTAGCGACTTTTCGTAATAATAAGCCGCCGCAACGGGCTCAAATTCAAAATCAACCTGCTCAAAACCCGCACTTAAAGCCGCTTCCTTTAAAATGTTTTCAGATTTGCGATCTTTTTCAGCATCGTCAAAAAATTTAACTGGCCGGCCCAACGTCACACTGGTGATGGGTTCATCCAGAATCTTCTCAGCGCGTTGTTTTAACTCCTTTAAGTAAACCTGGATGATTTCCGATAGGCGGTAATAACGGTCAAATATTTGGGTGCCGTCGTAATGTGGCGAGCGTAAACCCGTTTTAATAAATTGGAGCAGCCGGCCCGGTTGGAGCTCATCGACATAGACATAAATATCCCGAACGTAAAACATGTCTCCACCGTGAAAGTCAATCTCACCCACCCATTTTTTTACAAAGTGACGCCGCCGGTTGACGTTGTCTTTATAATAGTGTTCGGCGGCTTCCTGGCCAATGGCCACTTTATAATCGCGGGTGATATACAAGATCGTCTTAACCACTTCCGGAACCACGTTCTGCCGGTCGATCGGAAGCAGTTCGATGCGCCCATTCCGATAAATTGCCACGCCAGAATTTGATGTTCCAAAGTCAATCCCCACTTTGAGACCCATGGCTTACCATCCTTTACCGAATTTATGATGTTTGAAGGTGCTTCGCACCCTCAAACATCCAAATTCGGACCTTTTTCACTTATGCCTGAGTAGAAATTATTTTTTAAGGAGAGAAAACCCAACCAGGCCGGTTGGTGGATTGGGCAAAGCCCCAGTAGAAAAGAGCTCCTGGATGGGGTGGCAGGTAATCTGCCCACTGATCGCCAATGCAAAACCCCAGTCATCATCTTGAGCCAGTCCTCCACCCACCACCCGCACGCCCGATGTGCGTTTCTCCTTTGAAAACAAGGACTGTCCGCGGGTCCGAAATGACGACACAGGTTCAATCCAACTCAAGTTGCGGTTAATCACCTTCCCACCTTCCGTCATGACCAGGAAAGAAGATTTCACCTCCGTTGGGGTGCTTTTGGACACTACAAAAATGGCTTCAAGGTGATCATTGGTGCTCAGTTGTAAAATTTCTTCCACGGCAAACGGCAGCCGCCCAACGTCCATACTGAGGAGAAAACCTTCGCAGCTGACCAGGACCAGGTTATCTTCTTTTTTAGCAAAAATCAAACCGAACGGTTTATCCGGTGTGAGTTTGATACCCGCGCCAATAAAATTATTGGCAATGAAGGACTCGAACGAACCTTCCATAATTTTTTTGACAAAACCCCGGCGGCTGATCTGTAAGGCATAATCAAATAATCCCATTTTCGCCACCGGCATAATGGCTACCAGGGCTTCGCCACTGCGTGGCTCCTGTAAATAGGCATGCTGCCAGTCTAATTGCGTCGCGTCGTTTGCGGGAATGTCATCAACGTTCAGCGTCATCGTCCGGCCAGAATCATAGATCAGCAGCAGTTCCTCTCGCGAGTTGACCACCACGAACATGGGGGTGTCCGCGTCGATCCAATTCTCCCCCGTGATAAATTGAGCCACAGCTTTACCGGATTCCAAGGTGGAAACCGGGATAACCGCTTTTAATATTTTACCTATGGAATTGTAGACGAACAGGATGGCTGATTCATGTTGAGCGATCATTGGGCTGCTGCTGTCGATCAAGCCCGGCTCACTGAGCTGGCGTTTCAACAAGCCCACCTGGTATTCCAGGTTGGAAATGCGGTTTTCATAATCGTCTACTTTTTTATCCGTGCGCAGCGCAATATTATCAGCTAATAATTCCTGGTTGCGCCTGGTAAGCTCACTTAACCGGTTGGCAATATAACGGATGATCACGGGCGCGGAAGACGGTCGTTCTTCTACTTCACAGATCCATTCTTCGATTTTCTCGTGAGTGACCAAATTAACCTCCTTGCGCTAATCGATTATGAAGGCACTTCTTCTCCCTTGTAAAAAAAGCGAAATTGTATTTTATCATTTTCATTAACGAAATACAACAATTTTGGTAACTACTCATACCCTGTTAAAATGACCCGAATTTGAGGTGTTTGCGGGTACGGAGCACCCGCAAACACCTCAAATTCGGCAACTTTCTTCGCCAACCACCGGCCTCCATTTTGTCGATATCCAACGCCTGTTAGACGTGCTCCACCGCCTGGTGGATACGGCAATACCGTGCGGGTGATCGAACACAACCCGGATGTGATCAAAACCGCGGATTGGATCATTGACTTGGGACCCGAAGGTGGTAATAATGGTGGGTATATCGTGGCTGAGGGGAAACCCAAAGCGATTGCCCAGGTCGAAACCAGCCACACCGGTAAATTTCTAAAAAAGGTGTTGCCTTGTCCGCAAAAGACGACTTAAAAGTAGAGTTACTGGCGCCTGCCCGCGATTTGGAGACTGGCCTCGCCGCGATTAACGCAGGCGCCGATGCGGTTTATCTTGGCGCCAGCCAGTTTGGCGCCCGTGAATCGGCCAGCAATGCCCTTGAAACGATCGATCAACTGGCCCAATATGCACATCGTTATTGGGCCAGGGTGTATGTGACCGTCAATACGCTCCTGTTCGACGAAGAAATCCCACTCGCTGTTAAACTTATCCGCCAACTTTACAATCTGGGCGTGGACGCTGTGATCATCCAGGACGCCGGTTTGCTGGAATGTGACCTTCCCCCGATGCCATTATTCGCCAGTACCCAGATGCACAACACCACCCCCGCCCGGGTTAAGTTTCTGCAGGATGTGGGTTTCAAACGGGTCATACTGGCACGGGAGCTCAGCCTGGCGCAGATCAGGGAAATCCGCGCGCAAACCACCCTTGAGCTGGAGAGCTTCATCCACGGCGCATTGTGTGTCTGTTACAGCGGGCAGTGCGCGATGAGTTATGCCCTCGGGGGGCGAAGCGGCAACCGGGGGCAATGCGCTCAACCTTGCCGCAAACGTTACCGCCTGGTAGACGGCGCCGGAGCTACCCTGGTCAAAGACAGTTATCTCTTATCGCTGCATGATTTGAACCTGTCCACCTACATCCCGGACTTGTTGGATGCAGGAGTAAGTTCATTCAAGATTGAAGGCCGCTTAAAGGATAAAGCTTACGTCACCAACGTCGTGGGCTATTACCGGCAACAGTTGGAGGGCATCCTGACAGGAAAAGGCCTACGGCGAAGCTCTTCCGGCGTGAGTGAACTGGATTTCTCCCCCGATCCCGGTAAAACATTTAATCGTGGTTATACGTCTTATTTCATTAAGGGCCGGAACTCAAGCCCGATCGGAAGGAATGAAACTCCAAAATGGGTGGGGGAATCGATCGGTCAGGTCCTGTCGACCAGGCGCCTGGCTTTTCAACTCCATTTGCCTCAAGCGATTACCCCCGGCGACGGGCTGTGTTTCTTTGACCGCGACGGTGAACTTCAGGGCACAACCGTCAACGCAGTGGATGGGGATTGGATCACCCCCGATAAAATCGACGGCATCCACCCCGGTTTAAACCTGTACCGCAATCACGACCAGGTTTTCATCAACCGGTTGGAAAAGTTTGCTGGCTCGCGGAAAATCAACCTCACTTTTAAGGTCTCTGAACAGCCTGAAAACCTGGTTCTCACCGCTGAAGATGAGGATGGCAACCAGGTCAGCCTGCCGGTTAAGGGTCCTAAAATCCCCGCGGAAAAACCCGAACTGGCGTTAGCCACCCTGATCAAGCAGTTAAAAAAAACAGGTGGAACCGGTTTTAACTGCCAGTCTGTGATCACAGACCTTGAAAGACCTTTCTTCATCCCGGTGGGTGATCTCAATGCGCTGCGGCGAGATGCCATCGAGGCCCTTAGCAAGGTACGAAAAAGTCATCGCGATCTTTGGATAGGGAAAATACAACCCAACAACGTTCCTTTTCCAGAAAAAAACCTCACTTATTTTGGGAATGTGCTTAATCAGAAAGCACATGAATTTTATAAACGGCATGGCGTTGAAACGATCCAACCCGCGGCCGAATCGGGTCTTGACCTGACCGGCGAAAAAGTGATGACCACAAAATACTGTATCCGCGATCAAATCGGCGCATGCCTGAAAAAGAATAAGGATATGCGGATCAAAGAACCACTCGACCTAATTGATGAACAGGGACATCGCTTCAGATTACGTTTTAATTGCGGCGAGTGTGAAATGGAAGTCATTTTGGGTTTAAAATAGAGGGATAGTCAGGTACAGTTCATAACCCTGGAATAACTGCTCAAGCTCGCGTGAAAAACACCTCAAATTCGGAAACTGTCACCTCCAAGGCTGGGTAGTTATCCTGTAAATATAATTTCAGATTAGGAGATGACTATGCCAGCCTTTGCGCCCGCACTACCCAATTATTTTTACCAATGGGTCCCGATCAGGATAACCAAGCTGAAGCAGGTCCTTGAAGGACGTCTGTGGAAAGACCGCCAGGATCTTGAAGTCCGGGGTGGGCCTGTCATCGAGGACCCGGTAAGCATCGATGAGGTCAGACCTGATCAATTTAAACCCGTACTTCCCGGTGAAACCTTCGGCCCACCTTTTGGTAATTGGAATCAACGCTGGTTCCAGATCGACATCCCTACGCCTTCATTAGGACAAATGGGGCAGCGTTTCCTATTCTGGGACTGCCGGGGGGAAACCACCGTGTTCATCGATGGTGAACCATGGGCTGGTCTCAATGTGGCGCATGAATTCTGTCCTTTACCCGATAAAGCCTGTACGCTCTTTTTAGACTGCGGAACATACCAGACGGCCATCTGGCATCCAGGCAAACCCATCGACCAGTACGGCTTGCGTTTTGATGGCGCCTGGATTGCCACCCGCAACCCAGAAACCTGGGAGGTATATTGGGATCTGGAAGTCCTCAGCCAATTAATGGAAAGCCTGTTAAAACAAGACGGGAACGGTGAAGGCTATAAAGGTTGGGGACCAGGACCGGAGTTGGAAAAAGCACATCCGGCATTACGGCGCTTGATGATCGCACTCGACAATGCCCTGGCAGCCTGGGAAAACGGCAGTCTCAACGCATTAGCGCCAGCACTGAAAACTATCTACGCGCAGTTTCCAGCCGAAAGCTGGCAGCCCACGATCAATATCTTTGGCCATTCTCACCTGGACCTGGTCTGGATGTGGCCCGAAACGATCGGTGAAAGAAAAGCCGTCACCACCTTTTCGACCGCCTTGAGATTATTGGATGAATATCCAGAATTTAAATTCATGTGGACTTCTCCCGCCAATTACCAGGCGCTTGAACGACGCTATCCGGGTCTCTTCCACCAGATCAAGGATCAGATTTCTAAAGGCCGTTGGGAAGCCACCGGCGGGGCCTGGGTTGAATTTGACACGCTGATCGCTTGCGGTGAGGCGCTTGCGCGCTCACTGGTCTTGGGCCAAACCTATTTTAAAGCGTTACGCGGTGAGTATAGTACCACCTTATGGCTGCCAGACTGTTTTGGCTTCAATGTGTGCCTGCCTCAATTGATGAACCTGGCCGGAGTAAAAAACTTTTTCACCAGCAAATTGAGCTGGAATATCAACACGAAATTCCCTTACCAATCCTTCATCTGGCGTTCGCCGGACGGCAGCCAGGTTTTGACCCATCTTGATGTACCGGGTGGAACGGATGAATCGGTCAACAGCCTGGTCGAAATTTCAAAAAGCTACCGCCAGTTGGGCGTTCATGATGAGATTCTGAAATACACCGGGGTTGGCGACGGCGGCGGCGGCGCCATGGTCAAATCGATTGAAATGATCCGGCGTTGGAAAAACCTGGCCGGCACACCCAAAGTGGAATGGGGGCTGGTGGAGCCTTTCTTTGAGCGGCTTGGCAAAGTCGGAAGCAAACTCCCGGTTTATGAAGGCGAACTTTACCTTGAATTTCACCGGGGTATCTATACAACCCAAAGCGAATTCAAACGCCGTTATCGCAACCTGGAGCGATCCCTGCAGGTTTGGGAAGCGGTCAGGGCCATTTTTGGCGGTGGCGCGATCCCCCCTGCCTTCTGGGAACGCTTATGTTTTTCCCAGTTCCACGATGCGCTGCCGGGCAGCTCGATCCCGTTAGTCTACGATCAGTTGGGTTCCGCCCTGGACTTCCTGGGGAAAAAAGCTATTGAAAGGGCTTTTGACGATTATCAAAAGGCAGTCGACCAGCCTGCCATCCTCCCCGCCATCGCAATTTTTAACCCGCTTGGAATAAATCGCCAGGTGGTGGTTGACCTCCCATTGAAGAATGAAGAGATTAAACCCGACCTCGGTTTGGCGACAGTAGATGGAATCTTGCTCCCAATCCAGGTTACCGGCGAAGGTGAATATCGCAAAGTGATCGCCAGCCTACTGGCTGAGGGATTATCCGTTCAGAAGGTTTATAAGAAAAACTCATCCGCCTCCGCCGATGTGCCTGCCTGGGATATCTCCTCTTCAGTCCTGGATAATGGTTTACTCAGGATAGAATTTGACGAACGCGGCCAGCTCCAACGCATCACTGAAAATGGAACTGCCTGGCCACTGGCGGAACCACCCCACTTCAGCCTCTACCCTGACCTTCCACCCACCTTTGACGCGTGGGAGATCGATCAGGTCGCGACCCGCCAGGAAATCCCGATGTTTAAATTTACCCAACTCGAAGTGGTCGAAAGCGGTCCCGTTCGAGGGATCCTGAGGGGCGGTCTCCCCTTGGGCGAGGGCAGCCGGATGATGTTCGATTACATCCTCGAGGTGGGCAGCCCTGTTTTGCGTATGGATGTGACGGTTTACTGGCGAGAAAAACACGCGATGTTGAAATTCCACCTGCCAACCCTCTTCCATGGGAAAATGGCCCGTTATGGCGCGCCCTTTGGGAGTGTTCAAAGGCCGCAGGTACCTGGCTTACCCCATGATGAGGCGATGTGGGAAGTTCCTGGCAGCCGGTGGGGAGCGGTGACGGATGATGCCGGTTGGGATGGACTTGCGCTTATTTCTGAAGCCAAGTATGGCTTTTCCTGCCGCGATGGCAACCTGGCTTTGACCTTATTACGTTCTCCTGTCGATCCAACCCTGGAAGGAGCTGACCTGGCTGCATGGCAAACCCAGCCAATCCATTCAACCGAAGAAGGACAGCATACCCTACGCTTTTCCTTGTCTCGCTTCCATCCGATGAGCGATGCGGCCGGGATATCCACCGCCGGACAGGCCGAGGCTCTTTACGCGCCTGTTTTAGTCACCCCGGTTCTAACCCACACGATGGCGACCCTACATGCCCCAGTTATATTAAACCCTGGCGGTGATCTGAAGACGCTCGTTCCCAGTTGGGTACTCCCGGCCCAAGACGGTAATGGCTACATCCTGCGCATCCATGAAACCCTCGGCGTTACGGGGAAATTGGTGCTGGAATTCAAAGAACCACCGGCCTCGGTTAGCCTGGTCGATTTCTTGGAGCTTCCACTCACGACCGATGAGGCCATTCGCCTGGACGATAAGCATTACGAAGTGTATTATCATGCCTACCAGATCCTGAGCATCCTGGTCCGGAAAAATGAATGCATTCCAGCAATGGGGCAAAGCACAGATCTACCTCCAGCCCCTCCCTAAAGGAAGAGTGCAGCAGGTGGGGTGATTACGCCACTGAATTGTAATGCTCCCTGGTAAAATTCTATTAAAAACGAACCCCCTGAAACATGAATCACATCAGTGGGTTCGTTTTTAATTAGTTTTCACTGTCCTATTTATATTCTCAACGGTGTTTAATTAATAAGAAATACAAGCTAACAGATGCTTGAGGAAAAAGGATCCTTTATGATGCATCCAAAAGATGGTGAGTTGCAAAGCTATCTAGAGCCAATGAACCAGCCTGATCTCAGGACCATGGGCCATGTTCAAAACTGCCCGGCTTGCCAGAAACGGCTGGCATGGATGGAAGCCAGGCGCCAATCCATTGAAGATAAACTCACACATCTCTCCACGCCTCAAATGGCCAATCGGGTCAACCCCCGTTATATGACACGACCTGCCCTATTCAGGTTGAAATCCAATTTACACACCCAAAAGGAGTCAATTATGTCAAGGAATTTCATGTTCCGCTCAAAAGCGGTATGGGCTGCCCTGGTGGCAGTACTGGTCCTGGCCGGGATATTAAGCTTCCCGACCGGGCGCGTTTGGGCGAGCCAGTTTCTAAACCTTTTCCGCGTCCAACAGGTTACCGTCATTCCCATCGATCAGAACAGCCTGTCTGCGCTTAGCGGTAACGAAGCTTTAGGCAAACAGATGGGCCAGCTCTTATCCGATTCGATCAAAATGGATAAACAGCCTGGAAAACCCCAAACGGCTTCCGATGCTGCCACGGCCAGCAAACTGGCCGGGTTTGCCATCCGGCTCCCCAGCGGACAAACCACGCCAGTCCTCACCGTTCAAGGTGGGACCAGTTTTAATTTTGTGGTAGATCGCGCGCGCGCCCAGGCTCTGCTGGATGAAGCCGGACATAAAGATTTAGTCCTGCCCCAATCCCTGGATGGTGAAACAATCTCAGTCAATATCCCCAACAGCGTCAGCGCCGGTTACGGCAACTGCCCGGTTTTAAGCACTGCGGATAATAAGATGGGCTCCGCTGGCCGCCGCTTTGCGGATTGCGTTGAACTGATGCAGATCCCCAGCCCCACGATCGAGGCGCCCGCGGATGTGGATCTGTCTAAACTGGCCGAAATCGGTCTGGAATTCACCGGGATGAGCCCAGCCGAAGCCAGGCAGTACAGCCAGAGTGTTAATTGGGCCTCTTCTTTAGTGATCCCCATCCCACGAAATGCGGCCTCTTACAAGACGGTTACGGTCGATGGTGTCAGTGGAACATTAATCCAACGCCCAGTTGACGATGCCCCTCAATATGCCTTGATCTGGGTCAAGAACAGCGTCATCTACGCAGTCGGTGGTCTGGGCAGTGATACGGCACAGGCATTCCAGATAGCGAATTCGCTCCAATAAGCCCTTACGCTTGATAAAACTAAGCCCTCTTCTTGAAATAAGTAGAGGGCTTTTTTAGGTCAACTTTCCTCAGATGCGTCGGGTTTCTTTTCATCCTTTTCTATCCGCTCGATCAGTTTTTGCAGTTCCAGGCTGACCTGGCGTAAAGCGGTCAAGAGGTGAGGCTGCACCTCTTGCACGGTTTCTACGCCGGCCTTATGCAGTGAATCGGCGGCTCGTTCCGCTTCATGGATTAATTTTTGCCCTCGCTCGGATGTCGCGCTCTCATCAATCGCTTTCCCCACTTCCTTCACCAGTGATTGGAGTCCAATCTTCATTTCTTCAACCTTTTTGCGATTGCTTTCATCCTGCCAGGCAGTTCGAAAAGCGGTCGCCAGACTCTCCCCCAGGGTCTGAAATTGTTTTCCAACCTCGTCCCAGGATTCTTTATTGCTCCGGCTTTTTTCCTGGTTTTCTTGATTTTGTGGTCCTTCACTCATGTCAACGCCTCCGCTTCAAAGATAGGTGGGTAATTGATTTTATTGTAAACCAGACGAAAGTAAAAGATGCTAAAAAATCTATCATTTTTTGGTTTCCGCTCATGCAGGTATGAATAAGACCTTTCCATTTATTAGGCCTAATCTTAACCACCCGGTCAGGATATAATTGGTAGCAATTAGTAACTACTCAGATGCAAGAAGAGAGTCCCTGAATTTGAGGTGTTTGCGGGTGCGAAGCACCTGCAAACACCTCAAATTCGGGCCTTATTCATGTGTGCCTGAACAGTAACAGTAAATGATTGATTTCTTCAGCCAGTTCGTGAGG
>DAIQPZ010000254.1:0-3025 GCA_036787065.1 Anaerolineaceae bacterium | reverse complement strand
GTGGACTACTGGCCTGCCGAAGAACCCCGCTTCCATGTGATTTATCACATCCTGGAACCATCGCTCAACCTGGTGCTGTGCCTGCGCTCGCCATTAAACGGCAATTCTCCTACCATCCCCACCGCTGAAAAAATATGGCCGAACGCCAACTGGTACGAACGTGAGGTGTGGGATATGTTCGGGATCCGGTTTGAGGGCCACTCAGATATGCGGCGCATTATCATGCCCTACGAGTGGGAAGGCCACCCACTGCGCAAGGATTACCCCCTGGGATACGAAGAGGTGCAGTTCACCTTCAACAAAGAAGAGATCATGGCCAAGAAACCCCATCCCCAGGACCGGACGTAAGAGGAGCACTTATGTCAGAGTACCGTGAAACTACAATTGATGAGCTGCGCCACCTGGTTTCGAACCGAGCCCTGACCGGTGAGACCATGCTCCTTAACATGGGCCCGCAGCATCCCAGCACGCACGGTGTGCTGCGCCTGCTGCTCGAGCTGGATGGTGAGATTATTGTCAACTGCATCCCAGATATTGGTTACCTGCACACCGGCATCGAAAAGAACATGGAATCCAAGACGTATCAGAAGGCCGAAGTGATGGTAGATCGCCTGGATTACCTGAACCCGCTTGGCAACAACCTGGTGTACTGCATGGCGGTTGAAAAATTGTGCGAGATCGACGTACCGGAACGGGCAGAAGTCCTGCGAGTCATTCTGACTGAACTGACCCGCCTGAACTCGCACCTGGTGTGGCTGGGCACTGCCTCTCTCGATCTGGCGGCCATGTCCACTTTCCTGTACACCATGCGCGAGCGTGAGATCATCCTGGATATTTTTGAAATGTGCTCGGGGCAGCGCATGATGACCACTTACATCCGCCCCGGCGGCCTGTGGCGGGATGTACCGGCCGAATTTAATTCGGCGGTGCGCGGCTTGATGAAGATTATGCCGGGCCGGATTAAGGAGTACGAATCGCTGCTTACTCACAACCCGCTGTTCCTCGAACGCACCAAGGGAATTGGCATGATCAGCGCCACAGACTGCCTTCGTTGGGGGGTGGGTGGACCGATTGCACGCGCTTCAGGCGTAGCCTATGACCTGCGCAAGGCCCGCCCTTACTCAGGTTACGAAAAGTATGAATTCGACATTCCAACCCAACAAGAAGGGGATATTTATGCCCGTTACCTGGTGAGGGTCGAGGAAATGCGCCAATCGGTGCGAATTATCAACCAGGCAATGAATATGCTGCCCTCCGGACCGGTGCGCAGCAATAACCGCAAATATGTACCTCCGCCGCGCTCTGAAATTGGGGTCAGCATGGAAGCGTTGATCCATCACTTTAAATTGTGGACGGAAGGGTTTGATGCCCCCAAAGGCTCAGTTTACGTCGCTAACGAAAGTCCACGCGGCGAACTGGGGGTATACCTGGAAAGCGACGGCGGCCCCAAGCCTTTCCGCTGTCATTACCGCACACCTTCCTTCACCAATTTGCAAATTATGCCCTTGCTCAGCCGGGCACACTTTGTGGCAGACGTGGTGGGAATCATAGGCAGTATCGATATCGTTCTGGGAGATACGGACCGGTGAACGAGATTCTTCAAAAATACCCCGAGGAAATCCAACAAATCCTGGCAAAATACCCGGCTGCTTTTCGCAAGTCGGCAGTGATGCCTCTTCTGTTTCTCGCCCAGCGTAACGGCAATTACATTACAAAGCAGGCCATCGCGGATGTGGCAGAGCTGACCGGACTTTCGATGACCGATGTCGATTCGGTGGTGGGTTTTTATACCCTATATCATGAAACAGCGGGCGGGCGCTTCCGCCTGCAGGTATGCACCGATATGCCATGCGCCCTGATGGGGGCGGAGGCCTTTTTGCAAAACCTCTGTGCCAACATTGGGGTTAAAGTTGGCGAGACTACTGCGGACGGTTTGTTTACGATCGAAGAGGTGACCTGCCTGGCAGGCTGCCACCGGGCGCCGATGCTGCAGGTGCAGAGCGAAAGCGGAATTGAATATCACGAGAGCCTGACAGTCGAAACCACTCTGGACCTGGTCACACAACTGCGCAAACAGGCCCAGGAGGAGGTCAAATGAGCGAATATTATCTCCTCCGCCATCGCAGCGTTGCCTCCATTGACCACCTGGACGTTTACACTGCAGACGGCGGCTTCGAGGGATACCGCAAAGCCGTAACCAGCATGCAGCCGATTGAGGTGCTTAATGAAGTGAAAAGCTCAGGCCTGCGCGGCCGGGGCGGGGCGGGCTTTCCAACCGGTTTCAAGTGGAGTTTCATACCTAATACCATCTGGCCGCATTACGTGGTTGCCAATGCCGATGAATCTGAACCCGGCACGTTTAAAGACCGTGAAATTTTAGAATCAAATCCATTCCAATTCCTGGAAGGGTTGATGCTGGCGGCTTACGCCGTACAGGCCAATACCGCTTACGTGTATCTGCGGGGCGAGTTCTGGCAGCTTGCAAAGCAACTCGATCAAAAGATCGCTGAGCTGGAGAAAACCGGCCTGCTGGGTGATGCTATCATGGGGACGGATTATTCCCTCCACATTTACACCCACCTGGGGGCGGGCGCATATATTTGCGGCGAAGAAACCGCCTTATTGGAATCCATTGAGGGCAACCTTGGCCAGCCGCGCCTGCGCCCGCCTTTCCCGGCGGTGGTTGGGCTTTATTCCAAGCCAACCGTGATTAATAATGTGGAAACACTGGTCAACGTACCGCTGATCATCCGCAACGGGGCAGGGTGGTACCGTCAGTTTGGCACCGATAAAAGCCCCGGCCTGAAGGTTTTCAGCCTTTCGGGGCGGGTTAACAAGCCGGGGAACTACGAGCTGCCCCTCGGCGCCACCTTCCGCCAGTTGATCTACGACTACGGCGGCGGAATTATCGAAGGCAAGCAGATCAAAGCCATCATGTCGGCGGGCGCTTCTTCGGTGATCGTTCCGGCAGATGATAAGGCGCTCGACTGCCCGATGGACTACGAATCGACCCAGCAGCTTTTGG
>DAIQPZ010000001.1:0-61390 GCA_036787065.1 Anaerolineaceae bacterium | reverse complement strand
GGGCTTCCTCAATGGTCATGGCCGGCAGGATGGCCGGCATGGCCCTGGCAAGCAGCGTCTTGCCCGAGCCGGGGGGACCCACCATCAGGACATTATGCCCACCGGCGGCCGCAACTTCTAAGGCGCGTTTGACGTGTTCCTGGCCCTTGATCTCACGGAAATCGGTCAAAACGGTAATATCACCTTCATCCACCTTGACCGGCGGGACAATGCAGACAGGTTCTTGCCCGGTCAGATACGCTACGAGGTGGCTCAAAGACTCCACCGGAACCACTTCCAGGTTGGGGATCAGGGCGGCTTCGGCTGAATCCGTCTTGGGAACGAAGACGCGTTTAAAACCTTGCTGGCGCGCCAAGGCTGCCATGGGCAGCACGCCGCGCACGTGGCGCACACTTCCATCCAGGGATAATTCACCGATCACCAGCGCGCTTTCCAGGCTTTCAGGGGGGATCAATTCAGTTGCGACCAACACGCCCAGGGCAATGGGTAAATCGTACGCTGGGCCCTCCTTGCGCACGGAGGCCGGCGCCAGGTTGACCGTCACGCGTTTGCGTGGATAGGGCAGGCCAGCATTTTTAACCGCAGATTGAACGCGCTCACGGCTTTCCTGGACGGCCGCATCCGGCAGCCCGACAATCACCATCATAGGCAGGCCCGGGCCGGTGTCGACTTCGACTTCGACGATTACCCCTTCCAGCCCGATCACCGCACATGAATAAACCCGCGCAAGCATCCTTTAAGTGTAGATGAGATCGGTTGAAAAGTCAATTTTTAATACCCAGGCAATTTATTTGGGATTGAGGCATTTCTTGGCATCAATGTCCTAACCTGACGATCGCGCCAGTCTGGTCAGTTGATCGATCAGTGGACGGAGTGAGTCGGGTAACGCTGCTTCCCCCACGTCGATCGCGTGGTGTTTTGAAGACGTCTCAACCACGATTTGGTATTGAAAGCGGTCTACGCTGCCCGGTGGTGAAGGTAAGGTGGGTGGCATATCGAAGAACCCGGTCTTTTCGACCAGGTCTTCGAGAATTTGCCCCTCGCCGCCGGTTAAACTAAGGGTATCGATGGTGAACGAAAGACGCATTCCGGCGAAACCGCCGCTGCGTTTAAAGGAAATTTTCATAGTTCCCTTGTTCGGGTCTACTGGACCTGTTTGATAATAACCCGAATTTGAGGTGTTTGCGGTGCTTCGCACCCGCAAACACCTCAAATTCGGGGTCTCTCTATTTTTTTACGGCTGAGCATTTATTTTAAATAAACCGCGGAGCAAATTCTGGCAGCCTGTTGTGTTGGTACCGGGATTCAAATCGATCTCCGCTGCGGTAATACCGGCGGCGGCCCAACCCTTAACAACGGCCTGCTGTTCCAGGCTGTTCTTGCCATAAAGCTCACCTGCCACCGTCAGGGTCAGATTTGCGGTATCTTGAAAGTTTGAAGCAGGTTTGAGTTGTTCTATCAGGGTCTTATACCAGATCCGTCCGGCTTTTTCCCAGGCATTTCCGCCGATGGCGAGCGCGGTTGAATAGAAAGCAAAATTCGGGATACCCGAATTAATATGCACGCCCCCCGAATCATCTGTTGGCGGAAGGTGATTGTAATCTTTCATGTTGGCCGGCTGAGGGTCCTTGCCAAGGACCGGATCGTCATAAGCCGTCCCAGGCGCTTTCATCGAGCGGATACCCACGCCTTTGACGTTAGGAGTGAATAATCCCTGCCCAATAATCCAATCAGCCTCGGCTGCGGTCTGGCTAAGTTGGCGCTGTTTAACCAGAGAACCAAAAACGTCGGAGATCGATTCGTTCAATGCGCCTGGCTCATCCTGGTAGGTCAGGTTGGCGGTAAATTGGGTGACGCCGTGGGTCAGTTCGTGCCCGATGATATCGATGGAAATCGTAAAACGGTTGAAGAGCTGCTGTCCTGGGGTAAGTCCTGAATCGCCGTCGCCATAAACCATCTGGCTGCCGTTCCAGAAGGCGTTATCATAGTTCTTTTGGTAATGGACAGAAGACTCGATCGCCATGCCCTTATCATCAATCGAGTTACGCTGGTATATTTCCCAATAGAGGTCATAGGTTGCCCCGGCGCCGGTGTAGGCTTCGTTGACTGCCGGGTCACTGCCGTCGAGATCGCCTTCATTGCGAACGATTGATCCGGGCAGGGTAGAACCTTGCTGAGCATCATAAACCGTGCGCCGTTTGACCCCGCCTGCCACGACGTGCTGCTCAGGCGCCATCAAAGTGGACGCCAAGGCCAGGCGTTGGGACCGTATTTGATCTGAAAGGCGCAGAGTACGCACAGCCCACTCGCGTTGTTCTGAGGAGCCCTGATCGACAATCTGCTTGAGCATGTAAGGGGGCAGGATACATTCAATTGAAGGGTGGTATAACATTTGAAAACTCCTGATCGGAATGAATAAACTGGGAATGCCGGTTGATTGCCAATCGGCATTAAAAATTATCGGTCTGATAACCTCCCTTATCAGCGTACATGTTTAATGCCAGTTTGATTGAATTCGGTTAAGCACTGGCTAATCAAAATCAATTAAGCCCTTTGAATAGAATATGCGTAACTGCTCAGACCCGTGTGAAAAAGACCCGAATTTTGAGTGTTTGCGGGTGCTCCGCACCCGCAAACACTCAAAATTCGGCAACTTTCTTACCATGGCTGAGTAGTTACGAATATGCTAAGATAAAGCTCAGGCTGAATAGCCAGACCCTACTTTGTGTCTACTTTAAATCAGTATAGGTCGTGATTAAAGTGAAGTCAAGCGAAAGATTGATTTTCCCCACATATACATTATCCTCTGGTCTGGTTTTAAACCTGGTTTGGGCTGTTCTTTTCAAACAGAAGCGTGATTTCAAGAAGGATGCCGTGGAAGCGCTCAAAGGCTTGAGTCCAGACCTGGTTATCCATGGACAAGAGTATGTACCGGTTACAGGCCCGTGTCTGATCACGCTTAACCATTATTTCCGGCCTGGTTATAATGCCTTTTGGACGTCTCTGGCCATCAGCGCAGCCGTGCCACTCGATATCTTTTGGATCATGACCGGAGCGTTTACCTATCCGGGGCAGCCCCGGGAAAAGGTTTTAAAGCCCATGAGTCAATGGTTATTGCATGCGATTGGCCGGGTATATGGTTTCAGCAATATGCCAGCAATGCCGCCGAACCCCTCCGAAGCAGAAGAGCGAGCCCTGGCGGTCCGCCAGGTGGTGACGGTTGTGCGGCGGCGCCCACATGCGGTGATTGGTCTTGCCCCCGAAGGGCGCGATATTTTAACCGGGAAATTGGGTGAGCCGCCAAGTGGCTCGGGCCGTTTTATTCAATATCTGGCTCGCCTGGGTTTGCCCATTTTACCTGTAGGCGTTTTTGAGGCGGATAGCAGCCTTCAGGTTAGTTTTGGCCGCCTTTTCTGCCTGGAAGAGACCGGGGACCTGTCTTCAACAGGGACAGACCGCGCCGTCTGCCGGATCGTGATGCAGGCCATTGCGCGGCAGCTTCCAGATGAGATGCGGGGCATTTATGCTTGATGGTTTGGGCCGGGTTATGTGGCGTTGGGTTTGGATAGGATTAATCGCCGCGTGCCTTTCAACGATCGGATCGGCGCTGCCTGTGGGCCGCGCCACGGGGTCAAGCCTAGAGACGGTTCAGCCATCCCAGGTATTGGCCTGGGTCCATTTTTCGGATTCCAACCAGCTTACATGGCTGGCGAATTCCGTGGATATTTGGGAAGTCGATCATGCCAGGCAGCAGGCGTTGGTTTACTTGACCGCCAACCAGGCGCAGGCCCTACGGCAGGCCGGTTTCACCCTGGCAATCGATCTCAAGCGCACCCAGGCGATTAAACCCCCATCCGCCAACTCACCGGATCAAATCGCAGGAATTACCAATTTTCCGTGTTATCGCACCGTAGAAGAGACTTACCAATCCATACAATCCATGGTGGACCACTACCCCGCCCTGGCCCAGTCAGTTGTTTTTGGCCAGAGCTGGGATAAAGTTAACCACGCCGGTGCAGGGGGATCCGATCTCATTGTGCTCAAGCTGACCAACCGGTCAAAACCTGGACCGAAACCGGTTCTGCTGGTGATAGCCGCAATCCACGCCAGGGAATATACCACGGCTGAGCTGGCCACACGCTTCGCTGAAACCCTGCTGCAAGCTTACGGTACGGACCCAACTGTCACCTGGCTGTTGGACGATACCGAGATTGATGTGATTCCTCAGGCCAATCCAGATGGCCGGAAAATTGCTGAGGGTGGGGTTGAATGGCGGAAAAACCGGGATAACCTCAATTTTTGCGGGACGGGCTGGTTTGGCGTCGATCTCAACCGGAACTTCGACTTCAAATGGGGGGGTGCATCGCGCAACCCATGCGACGAAGATTTTCAAGGGCCATCCAGCGCCTCTGAGCCTGAAACACAGGCTCTACAGGCGTATATAGCGGGGCTCTTTCCGGCCAGGCGCGGACCCAATGACAGCGATCCCGCGCCTTCCGATTATGCCGGGTTATTCATCAGCCTGCATAGTTTTGGTAAAAATGTACTTTTTCCCTGGGGTTGGACCGCTTTACCCTCTCCTAACCAATCACAACTCAACCTCCTGGGGCAGAAATTCGGATTTTTTAATCATTACACGGTTTGCCAGTCGAATACATGCCTGTACCCAACCACAGGCACCACCGACGAATGGGCTTACGCCAGCCTGGGGGTACCAGGCTACACGTTTGAACTGGGCACATCCTTCTTTGAGTCTTGCGACCAGTTCGAGCAGCTTGTTTTACCGGACAACATGGAAGCCCTGATGTATGCTGCTAAAACGGCCCGGCTGCCTTACCAACTGCCGGCGGGTCCAGATACCCTTACTCCGGCGGTTGATAGCCTGGATGGTGTCACGCTCAACGCGGTGGCAGATGATACCCGTTTTGCCGGTGCGGTGAGCGGTCAGCACACGCCAATCGCCATCCAGGCCAGCCGGTACAGCATCGATACACCTGCCTGGACAGGGGGTTCGAGCGGCCTGATGGCGCCGGTGGATGGCGCATTTGACCAACCAGTAGAGCCGGTGGCCGCACGGATCGACCTGACGGGTCTGGATGCCGGTCGCCATACCGTCTATATTGACAGCCAGGATACAGCGGGTCAATGGGGTGTAGCCGGTGCAACTTTTCTGGATGCGGAATATAGCTTAAGGGCACCATCTGATAACCCTCAGTTCTGTATGGCGAGTGAAAACCTGTTGGGGCTGCAAAGCAGCGCTGCCAGGAACTTTATCACGCCAATTAGCCTGAGCCTGTCTGGCCTACCACAGGGCATGGTGGCATCTTTTAGCCTGAACCCGGTAGACCCTGGCTTATCGATTGGGTTGGATTTAACCGCGGATGGCACAACGCTGCCAGGGGTTTACCCGGTCACGATCCTGGGAGAAAGCGGCGCGGTTAAACGTTCAGTGACCCTTCAGGTGGGGGTGGCACAAAGTCTACCGGGTTCGATCGCGCTGGTGGCGCCGGCTGACGGTGCGGCGCTCTTACTGCGCCGGCCGGAATTCAAATGGCAGTCGGTCACAAGTCCAGCGACTTACGAGCTGCAAATTGCGTTGGATGTTGATTTCAAACAAATCGTACTCGACCGGACCGGTCTGACTGGCGCGGCCTTCGTGGCGCCCAATGATTTGTCGACGGGAAAAAGATTTTACTGGCGCGTGCGAGTTGCTAACCCGTGTGGGGTAGGTCCTTTTTCACCTCCAGCGTCGGTCACAGTGGACGACTTGTTCTGGCTGCCCTTCTTGGCTCAGAAATAGGCAATCTTTAACAGCAATCTCGCTTCCAGATACGCAAACCGTAACGGCTGAGGTAAACCGGTATATTTTTGTAGAGCCGGTTTTCTTGTTCGATCTCGCGGATCATCGCGCGTTTGACGTGTGAGAGATCCCCGCACAGGATGGTGACTGAACCGCCATCTCCGCCCGCCCCATTCAATTTCCAGCCCTTTGCCCCGAATTGTCTGGCAATCTCAATCACCCGGGTGGCGTCTGGGCCAATTAATGCGGGATGGAGCCTCCCCTGCGCTTCGGTGTTGGCAACCATTGCTTTTCCAAACGCCTCAAAGTCGCCCGCGTATAAGGCATCGCGCGATTGGCGCGCTGTCTGCCGGAGGTCTTCCAACTGTTTGCAATCTGGACCTGCGCCTTGCAGGTTATTGATCACCATCTCGTGGACAACGGATGAATGGTGGGATTTGCCCAGATAGATCAAAGTTAACCGGCGTTCAAGCTCCCACCAGGTGGTATTGGGTACGACGATTTGGGAAACCGAAGCATGCGGGTAAGCTTCCATCTCAATGTAATTGATCCCGCCGTAAGCCGAGCATAACTGATCTTGAATGCCGGACTGTTGGTGCAGCATCTCAACTTCAACGGCATGGGCCGCGTATGCCACCTCGTGTGGAGTTAGCTGCCCGGGAGACAGGCTGTCTAAAGCCCCAATGAGTGCGACGGTGACCGCGGCAGAGGTGCCTGTGGAGGCGCCGCCTGGTGCTTCAGAAAAAATGGTAACTTCAAAAGCCAAATTTTCTGGGACCTTCATGTAATCGATGGCAGCCTCGAGCAGAGGATGTTTATCATACGTGCCATTTTCGGGATGGACCACAAACTTTTCGCCGTAATTTTCAGCGTGGATGACGATGCGGTGTTCCCGGTCCGCAAGGGGGAATACCTCGATCTGGACTTCGGCATATGGGTAAACACCAATATTGAAAATAGCGCCGTGACCGGCAAACCATGTGTCGGTCCACCCGCCATTATCACAAATGCGGATGGGCGCGACACTATTGATGATCTGGATGGGTTTAGACTGGTCTGTCTGGCTCATAAAGGGTAATATTCAAACAAACTGGTATGGGACCTGGGTTTAGTCAGTATGGTCGGGATTATCGAGCGGGTGGCTTACCATCCCTTTGCCCAATTCCTGGGAGCGTTCATAGGCTGCCCAAATTGCGCGCGAAATAGCCGTGCGGAAGCCAGCTTTTTCCAGGTAATATAAAGCGGCGGCGGACGTGCCTCCGGGAGAGGTCACCTGGTTTCGCAGGTGAGCCGGGTGGGCCTTGTTAATCTCGAAGTAGTCGACCGAGCCGCGCAGGGTCTGGACGACCATCTCCTCCGCAATCCGCCTGGGAAGTCCGAGATGGACCCCCGCATCGACCATGGCTTCCAGGAAGAGGAATACGTAAGCCGGGCCAGACCCAGAGACCGCGGTGGCCATATCGAGGTAGCTCTCTTCCTCAACTAATATTTCTACCCCCAACGCGGCCAGGATCTGTCGCGCCAGATCGATCTGTTCAGGGTTAACCGTGGCAGAAGCTGTCCAAACGGTTACCCCTTCACCGATTTGCGCGGGCGTATTGGGCATGGCGCGCACGATGATGTGGTGGTTCAGACCCAGTTGGATGGTGTGGATGGATGCCCCGGCGATGATAGATAAAACCAGAGCATCCGGGTTGATGCCACCTTTTAACCCTTTTAATACCCTTTCCAGGCGTTGGGGCTTGACCGATAAGATGACGACATCTGCCGCCTGAGCCGCGGCAAAATTATCTGTATAAGGGGTGACGTGATAACGGGTTTGCAGGACCTGATTGTGCTCTTCGTCCGGTCCGGAGATACTGATTTGTTCGGGGGTGGCGACAGATTGGCGGATCAGGCCAGAGATGATGGCTTCTGCCATAACGCCTGGTCCAATAAAGGTAATCGATGGTTTGTGGGTTGGCATATTTAATTAACTCGCTTTCCAACGGGCATAAATTGCATTCGATATACACCGCCCGGCACTGCCTTCAACCGTGACCAATTCGCCTGTGCCAATCGATCCACCCAGACCAGCCACGGTTTCCTGAAGCGCGTAATAGATGGTCAAGGCCGAAGCCTGAATGGCATAGGCTGTCAGCACAATAAACACAGGCTGGGGAGATAAGATCTGGCGGCATTCCTGAAGCAGCGAAGGGAGCAGTTTGTAAAACTCCCAAACTTCGCCTTTGGGACCGCGGCCAAACTTGGGCGGATCGAGGATCAAGCCGTCATAGTTTGCCTGGCGCCGCACCTCACGTTGTACAAATTTTATGGCGTCATCCACAATCCAGCGGATTGGTTGGTCGCCCAGGCCGGAAAGGACCTGGTTGTCGCGCGCCCAGGTGACTACTTTTTTTGAGGCATCCACGTGTGTCACCCGCGCACCGGCCCGGGCGGCAGCCAGGCTGGCCAGGCCTGTGTACCCAAATAAATTGAGCACATTGAGTGGTTTACTGGATGGCCGGATTTGATCCTGGATCCAATCCCAGTGATTGGCCTGCTCCGGAAAGACACCGAGGTGTCGTGAAGAAGAAATTTGTGACCAGAATTTAAGATCTTTGTAGGTCATTTCCCAGCGGGGTTCGATCACGGATAACTTGTGGAAATGACCGCCATTTTCTTCGTTTGAGGGTTGAAAGATAGCGTGAGCGGTCTGCCACCTGCGCTCGGGCAGGGATTTTCTCCAAACTGCCTGCATTTCGGGCCTGACGAAGGTATAGGGTCCGAAGCGTTCAAGCTTTATCCCATCTCCGCTGTCCAATAATTCATAATCCTTCCAGTCCGGAGAATTCAGACAGTTTAGTTGGGGGATTTGTGTGGGAGGGTGAAGAGGACTCATCCTTCATAGTATACAGTGATTTGTTGTTTGAAGGAATGGCTAAAAAATCCACCAATGCTTATGAGTATATTATAATCGAGAACTGAAATACCATTAAATTTCGGGGTCTTTAGGAATTGCCGGGGTGAATCCCGTATTTTGGGGTATGAGCGCGCGTACCTGCGCTCATACCCCAAAATACGGCCCACTCCACGGGAAATTCTTGAGAACCAAATTTCGCAATGAAAGAAGAACTGTGACTCATGACTTATTCGTTTGATCAAATTATCGACCGGCAGCAAACTGAAAGTATCAAGTGGCATCATTACGATCCGGATGTGCTGCCGATGTGGGTGGCTGATATGGACTTTCGTTCCCCAGAACCCGTGATCGCGGCTTTGCTTGATCGAGTTCAGCATGGGGTCTTCGGATATCCACAAGAGCCAGCCGAGCTGCGTAAAGTTGTGGTAGAACGTCTGGCCGAGCGTTATCACTGGACGGTCACCCCAGAGGAGATCCTGTTATTGCCAGGGGTGGTTACCGGGTTTAATCTGGCATGCCACGCATTTTGTCAACCGGGTGAAGATGTCCTAATCCAGACGCCGGTTTACGGGCCATTTCTCGGGGCTCCCAAGTGCGCCCAATTGAACCGGGTCGAGTCAAACCTGGTTCGTCAAGCGGATGGGCAATATCAAATTGATTTTGAAGAATTTGAACGGACCATCACTGAGAAGACTCGTTTGTTTATTTTATGTAACCCACATAACCCGATTGGGCGGGTTTATACCCATGAAGAATTAATCCGTATGGCTGAAATTTGCCTGCACCATGGCCTGGTCATTTGCTCGGATGAAATTCATTGTGATCTGGTTTTTTCCGGGCAAACGCATATACCCATGGGTTCAATATCTCCTGAAATTGCCAGGCGGACAATTACCTTGATGGCGCCAAGCAAGACCTTCAATATTGCTGGCCTGGATTGTTCCGTCGCGGTGATACAGGATGCTCAGTTGCGTAAGCAGTTCACCAGTTCAGGTAAAGGCCTGGTCAAAGGGGTCAATGTGTTGGGATTGACCGCGGCTTTAGCCGCCTATAAAGATGGTCAGCCGTGGTTAGATGAACTGCTGGTTTATCTGGAAAGCAACCGTGATTTCATGGTCCAGTTCGTCGCAGACAATCTGCCGCAAATAGGCATGGGCATCCCCGAGGGCACCTACCTGGCCTGGTTGGACTGCCGCCAATTGGGTCTGGATCAAAACCCGAGCGAATTCTTTTTGAAAAAAGCCCGGGTAGCGCTTAATGACGGCAAAGGGTTTGGCAAAGGAGGCGAAGGTTTTGTCCGCTTGAACTTTGGCTGTCCGCGCTCGATGTTGGCTGAAGCCCTAGAAAAAATGGCGCATGCGCTGGCAAAAAGATAAAAAACGTTACTACTCAGCCAAGCAGAGAAAGTTGCCGGACCCAGATGGTGACCAGGAATGTGATTAAATGCAAAAGAGCCGCTGAATTCAGGGGCTCTTTTGGTTAGTTTTGGATAAAATGATTACTCAGGAATCATAACATCAGCGGCCTGCAGGCCTTTGGGACCATTTTCAATCGAAAATTCCACTTGTTGGCCTTCTTTAAGACGTTTATAACCTTCCATTTGAATGGCAGAGAAATGAACAAAGACATCTTCGCCGCCTTCACGTCCGATGAAACCATAACCTTTGGAGGCGTTAAACCACTTAACGGTCCCAACAAAACGTTCAGCCATACCCTTACTCCATACATTAAAATTTAGACTTAAGGTTTTGGTTCTCCAGGATTTCCCGTGGAATGGTCCGCATTTTGGGGAGTGGGCGGGTGCGAAGCACCCGCCCACTCCCCAAAATGCGGGGTTTCACCACGGAAATCCCCAATGATCCAGTTTTTCCAGGGCAAAACATACATGGAGACCTAACCACTGAAGGGGAGCTTTGACCTTGGAATTGCAAGGTTATCACGCTTGATTATGGGTGTCAAGGAGAAGATTAAGCTTTGGAAAGACGGCTGACATTAGCCGCAGCTCGCACATTTTACCGGTTATGGATGGGCTGCCGCCTGAGAGCAGAGGATAAGCTGGCGCAACAAGCCTTGGGGTTCTGTTTTCGTGGCAGCGGTAACTGGTAAACGTAAAGTGTCCCGCGAATTTGCATCCAGTTGGACCGGTCGTACCTTCGGATCCCCCTGGACCAGATTACTTTTCAACGTGAACCCGATAGCTCCTGGGTTTTGGCTGATGGCTTGAATCATCGCTGATGGATCCGGCGCAGTCCACAGGTCGATCTGATTAACATCCGCGGGTGGAGACCCTGCAGATGTCTTTTGGTTAATCGCCTGTTGAAAGAAATCACGTAAATCATCTCCTGGTGGATATGTCCAGATCTGCAGAGGTGCAGAGATTGATCCTGTCACACCCTTGGTATTTAACCAATCATTCCACCCCAGGACTTTGCCATTGAATAGGGCACTGATATCTTCAAGGGTGAGATCTTTCAGCGGATTTTCCGTCTGGACGATAATAGTGACTTCGTCCCAGCCGATAACGGCGCTGTAAGGCAGGTGCGGATCGGGGATGGTTCCCAGGCGTAAGCTAAGATCAGCCTGCGATAGGCCGGGTTGACCGGCGGGATATTCGCCAACCATCAGACCTATGCCTGGGATTTTTAATCCACAGCCGCCGATGATTTTTCGCCATGCGGCCAAAGACGGTGTGGATGTGATCATCATTACCTGAAGGGTGGGCTGGGGTGAAGCGTGGATCGGTTCGCAGCCGGCCAGGCAGACCATCACAAATCCGAGGAGGCCGTTAAAAATTTTATTCACCAGTTTCGAGCATGAGCTCGTAGTCACTGCGCAGTTCACTAAAGCGACCTTCGATAATCGCCTGGCGAATATCCCGCGCGATCTTAAGCAGTATGTGGATATTATGGATCGAAACCAGGGTGGCTGAGAGCATCTCCCTGGCAACGAACAGATGGCGGATATAGGCCCGGCTGAAGTGCTGGCAGGTATAGCAGGTGCAGCCCGTAACAATGGGATGTTCATCGCGGGCATTAGAAGCATTGAGTAAATTGATCCGTCCGGTTGGCGTCATGGCTGCCTGGTGGCGGGCCAGCCGGGTTGGTAAGACACAGTCAAAGATATCAATTCCGCGCTGGATGCCATTGACCAGGTCGCCGGGCGTGCCAACGCCCATCAGGTAGCGTGGTTTATTTTCTGGCAAGATAGTGTCAACCAGCTCCAGAATCTTGTGCATTTCGTCCTTAGTTTCGCCCACCGATAACCCGCCAATCGCATGTCCTGGAAAACCTAAGCTTGCGATCACTTCGGCGGATCTCTGGCGGAGATCTGGGTATATACCCCCCTGCACGATCCCATAAAGGGCCTGGTCTGGACGTGTCTTGGCTTTGAGACAGCGTTCAGCCCATTGGTGGGTCCTGAGCATGGCTTTTTCAATGTAAGGCCGGTCGTACGGTGGGGCACATTCGTCGAAGGCCATGATGATATCGGCTCCAAGGTTTTCCTGGATCGAAATAGCTTTTTCAGGGGTAAAACGATGGGTGGACCCATCGATGTGGCTTTTAAACGTGACCCCATCGTCATCCACTTTCCGCATTTCGTTTAAAGAAAAGACCTGGAAACCACCTGAATCGGTTAAGATTGGGCGATCCCAACTCATAAACCGGTGCAGTCCCCCCAGACTGGCTACCAGCTCATCCCCAGGTCGTAAATACAGATGATAGGTGTTGGAAAGGATCAGTTTTGCATCCAGCTCGTAAAGCTGCGCCGGCGTAAGGGATTTAACCGTGGCCTGTGTCCCGACGGGAGCAAAAATAGGGGTCGGAATATCGCCATGGGGAGTGTGTATAATCCCGGCGCGCGCGCGTCCCTGGCGAGCTATCACTTCAAAAGAAAAATAATCCATCATTATGCCAGTATCATCAAAAGGTTCAGGATTGTCAAGAGCATCGAAGAATTTAAATAGCTTGCTTCGGGATGTAAGCCGGGATATACTACCATGAATGGATCCGTGCAGTTATTCAACCTGGTTAGAAATCGATCTGGGCGCTATCCGCAACAACGTGTCTGCTTTGCAGGTTCTATCCGGCTGCCCGGTGATGGCGGTGATTAAAGCCAATGCGTACGGGCATGGGGCCATTCCGGTGGCCCAGGCGGTCGTTGAGGCGGGCGCGGCCTGGTGTGGGGTAAGCCGGCTTGAGGAGGCTTTGGCTTTGCGGCAGGCCGGTTTGGTAGGCTCTATTTTAGTTTTGGGCTATACTCCCCCCGATAGGGCGCCGTTAGCCATCGCGAACCGCGTCAGCCTGACGGTTTATGATCCGGCGCTGGTGGCCAAATATGTGGCATATGCCCAGGATGGGCTGGGGGATTTGCGGGTTCATGTGAAAATCGAGACTGGAATGGGCCGGTTGGGGATCGCGTATGAAAAAGCAGCGGATTTTATCTTCTCACTTAATCGCCAGCCAGGATTGAAAATTGAAGGGATTTTTACCCATTTTGCCAGGGCGGATGAACCAGAGGCCAGCGCCACCCGTCTGCAGATTAACCGATTTCAAGCGGTGTTAGATGCGATTAATGCACAGGGGATTTATCCCGCATGGGTGCACGCTTCTAATTCCGCGGGGACTATCTATCATCAGGATGGCAGGTTTAATCTGGTCCGGGCCGGGGTGGCCATTTATGGACTGCATCCTTCCGCTGCGGCGCCGCTGCCAGGAAATTTCTTACCCGCTTTGAGTTGGAAAACCCGTCTCACCTCGATCAAAGATCTACCCGCTGGGTATGGCATTAGTTATGGTTCGCATTATCTGACCAGCAAGGTCGAAAGGATTGGCGTGATCCCGGTGGGTTACGCGGATGGATTCCGCCGCGTGGATAACCAGGAAGTTTTGCTCAACGGGCAAATTGTACGCGTGGTCGGAAGAGTATGCATGGATCAATGCATGCTGCAGATTGATAAACTGCCACTGGCAAACCTTGAGGATGAAGTGGTTATATTGGGCCGGCAAGGCAGCCAGGTGATCAGCGCTGAAGATATTGCCCGGCGGTGGGGGACAAACAATTATGAGGTCGTGTGTGGGTTAGCTGCCCGGCTGCCCAGGGTATATCTAAATTCATCTGGGAAGGAACTTAACAGTTATATCTCATAACTGAAAAAAATTATGGATAGTGAAAATCAGATCCCAGTAGCAAAACGATGGCTGGTGGATCCCAAAATACCCGTTTCGATCAGTGAAGGGTTAACAGAATATCCGCCTTTAATCCGGCAGTTGTTTTTCAACCGGGGTATCACCACGGCCGACCAGGCCATTGATTTTTTACTGGCGCGTTCTGCTGCGCAAACCGACCCCGATTTATTAAAAGATATGTCTATTACAATCGAGCGGCTGCATGCGGCGGTGCTAAAGAATGAACCCATTGCGGTGTATGGTGATTATGATGTGGATGGTGTGACCGCAACCGCTCTCCTGGTTGAGGTCCTCCGGGTGGCTGGCGCTCAGGTTAAAGAATATATTCCCAACCGTTTTGATGAAGGTTATGGGCTAAATAATGATGCCCTGGCGTTATTGGCGGCGCAGGGGATCGGACTGGTTATAACCGTCGATTGTGGTGTTCGTTCACCGCGTGAAGCGGATTTTGCGCGCTCATTACCTTTAGATTTGATCATCTGCGACCACCACCAACCTGGACCAGAACTGCCAAGCGTGTGGGCATTGATTAATCCCAAGCAGCCCGGGGATGTCTACCCGGATAAAAATCTGGCAGGCGTTGGCCTGGCTTACAAGATTGCCCAATCGTATTTGAAGCATTACCCTGTGGATGGTGTGAAGGTTGAAGATTGGCTGGATCTGGTTGCCTTAGGTACGGTGGCTGATCTGGCGCCATTGTCCGGAGAAAATCGGGAGCTGGTCGCGGCAGGTCTGGCGCGAATTCATGCCCAAAAACGGCAGGGCCTATATTCTTTGGCACAGGTTGCCAATTTGAGGCTGGATAAAACGACCGCCGGTGATATTGGATATATGTTGGGCCCGCGGTTGAATGCGGCGGGTCGTTTAGAGTCGGCCCTGGCTTCTTTTGAGCTGTTGACCGCGACAGACCCCAATCGAGCCAGTGAATTAGCTCAAAAATTAGACACCCAAAATGTACAGCGCCAGCAGATCACCCGGGATATCCAAAAGCAGGCGATCGACCAGGTATTAAAAAAATCAACTGGGGCCTGGATCATTTTTGCAGCGGATCCTGGTTTTAATGAGGGCGTGGTCGGATTGGCGGCCTCTCGATTGGTGGAGGCATATTACCGCCCGGCAATTGTGGGACACTCTGGGGAAGAGTTTACTCGCGCATCCTGCCGAAGTATCCCCGAATTCCATATTACCGAAGCACTGGATCAATGCGCTCACCTGCTGGTGCGTCACGGCGGACATAAAGCTGCCGCCGGCTTTACCGTTCGCAATACGAATTTGCCCGAGCTGATCGAGCGGTTGACTGAAATAGCCCAATCGACGCTTTCCGGATTAGATCTTCACCCTATTTTACACGCCGACGCCGAATTGGTGTTATCGCAAGTTTGGGGCAAAAATTTACCGGATTTGATGCCATATTTTGATCGCTTCCAACCCTTTGGGATTGGGAACCCGGAGATCAGCTTCATTTCACGAAATTTAAAGGTGAAACGGACCACGCAGGTGGGCAAGGAAGGCAGTCATTTGAAATTGAAAGTCACCGATGATCATGGCGTTATCTACGACGCGATTGCCTTCCGGCAGGGTTACTTGAAGGATCAGCTTGCAGAGGGAGAGCGGATTGATCTTTTTTACACGTTAGAGCTCAATGAATACAAGGGGCAGCAATCGCTGCAGTTAAATGTAAAAGACATCAATCCAGTTAGGATAGGCAGTTAGGCTTGAGTAATTCCAGCGGACCAGTTTGATTGTTATTCTAGGATATTAATCTACAAAGCGATATTTTAGCAAAGCCCAAACCGCGTAGAAAGCATCAATCAGGTGGATCTTCTTCCCCTGAGAATAATCTCGCGGGTTAAACGTAATCGGAACCTCAAAAATCTTGACATGCCGCTTTAAAATTTTAGCAGTAAATTCGGGCTCAAAATCGAAACGGTGCGATCGCAGGGTAATGTCCTTAACCACTTCGCGACGGAAAACTTTATACCCTGTTTCCATGTCGCTTATGATGTTGTTGTAAAGTATATTGGTCAGCATATTCAAGATTTTATTTGCGACCATATTCCAATACAAGGCGGGGCGGCGCGCGCCACCCAGGAAGCGCGACCCAAACACCACATCGGCGATACCTTCTTCAATAGGGCAGATTAATGCCGGGTAATCGCGCGGATCATATTCCAGGTCAGCATCCTGGATGATGATCACGTCTTGTGTGGCGGCTAAAATGCCTGTACGGACCGCCGCGCCTTTTCCCTGATTATTTTCATGGAAAATTGCTCGGATGGCGCCGGCTTGATCCAGTTCCGTCAAGACTTCCCGGGTGCCATCTTTCGATCCATCATCGACCACGATGATCTCATTAACTATTCCAGTAATCTTAACTCGCTTGATAATTTCACGGATGGTATTAATTTCATTGTATGCAGGAATAAGTACGGTGATATTCATGGTGACGATTATACGAAGCCTGTTCTAATTAGGCAAGTATTTAAGTGGAATTAATTCAATAGCAGTTTAATTTGGCGTGCTATAATACCCTATTGGGGTGGCTCTAATCGGCTGATTGTTATTCTGGCCGGTTTAAAATCGGGTAGCCCATTTCGATGCAAGGAATCATTGTCCGGTTCATTGCGACGTGAAAACGAAAGGCCAGGTAGAAAGTCATGATAAATTCCGTGCCAACCAAATCAAGCAGTGTTTCGGGTTCATCGGCAATGCCACCTGTGGCTTTTGTTCCACCTCCAATCTCAAAAATCGAGCAAACTGGCTTGCCCCCGCTCTGGGTGCAGGACCTGACCTTAAAAATCCTTTATTACCAGGGCTATGCAACCGGTTTTAAAATTGCCGAGGAGATGGCTTTGCCTTTCTCTGGGCTGGTTGACCAGATTTTAGACATTCTTAAACGGGATAAGTTGGTCGAGGTCAAGTCGTCTGAAATGGGGCTGGGCGAAGGGGCTTATATGTATGCCATCACTGGAGGAGGCATGGCCAGAGCGCGTGAAGCGCTTGACCGCAGCCAGTATGCTGGCCCTGCGCCGGTGCCACTCGCCGCATATAACGAGTCCATCCGCCGGCAAAGCCGGGGACGGATCATGGTCACTAACCGCAATATGCGCCAGGTGCTCTCGCAACTGGTTTTATCTGAGAAGACTTTTCACCGGGTAGGGCCGGCGATTAATTCTGGAACCTCGATTTTTCTTTACGGACCGCCTGGCAACGGTAAAACCAGCATCGCCAGGTCGATTGGTGATCTGGTAGCCACCCAGTCGATTTATATCCCATATTCCATTTACGTGGATGGTCAGGTGATCAAACTGTATGATTCGGTCAACCACGAGTTGGCCCAGGATGAGGATGTTCCCAAGAAAGATACGGGGTCGCTGCGCGCCGGCTTACGGCGGGATATGCGTTGGATGAAGATACGACGGCCATTTGTGGTAGTGGGCGGTGAATTAACCCTCACAGGTCTTGATCTGGTATTCGATGAGACCCACAAATATTATGAAGCGCCTTTCCAGGTCAAGGCGAATGGTGGCATTCTGTTAATTGATGATTTTGGCCGGCAGCAAATCCGCCCGAGAGATTTGCTTAATCGCTGGATCGTGCCCCTCGAAAACCGGATCGATTATTTGACTCTCCACACCGGGCGGAAAATCGAAATTCCGTTTGATGTGTTGGTGGTTTTTTCGACCAACCTGCTGCCCAAGGACCTGGTGGATGAGGCGTTTTTGCGCCGTTTGCGCTATAAAATTGAAATCGGCGACCCATCTTATGAAGAATATCGAGAAATTTTTAAACGTGTGACGGCAGCAAAAGGCGTCGAATATAGTGATCAGGGCCTGGCCTATCTGTTGCAGGAGTGGTATGTGAAACGCAATCGCAAGCTGCGCGCTTCTCATCCGCGCGATCTGTGTGATCAGATTTTGGATATTTCCCGTTATATGGCGGTAGAACCGACTATGTCTCGCGATTTGTTAGATCGCGCAGCCGAATCTTACTTTGTGGAGCTTGATTGAAGCTGGATTTACTGCCCAAGCCAATCATTTTGGGTCACCGAGGCGATAAAGTCCACGCGCCTGAAAACACACTGGCTGCATTTAAACTGGCCATCGACAATGGCGCCGATGGGGTTGAGTTAGACACCAAATTGACGGCCGACGGCGTGGTAGTTGTTATGCACGATCAGACGGTTGACCGGACCACGGATGGTCACGGATCCATATCGAAATATACCCTGGCAGAATTACGCGATCTGGATGCCGGGAGCCATTTTTCCGCCGAATTTAGGGGCGAATGCGTACCGACCCTTGAGGAAGTATTTGCGGTTATGGGTCAGCGCGGAATAATTGATATTGAGTTGACCAATTATGCGTCACCTGGAGATGCGCTCCCAGTTAAAGTAGCTGAATTAATTAAGCGCCATAACCTGGCAGACCGGGTTTTTGTCTCTTCATTTCACCCTTTGAATTTGATTCGCTCCAGCCGTTTAATGCCTGATGTGCCTGCCGGGCTGCTGACTCAGGTTGGCCGGGCGGGCAATCTGGCGCGTGGCTCCATTGTGGGTGTACTTCCCCACCAGTTGCTTATTTCTTATTATACGGATGTCCGTTCCGAGTTGATTGGACGAGAGCACAGGCAGTTACGAAAGATGTTCGCCTGGTTGGAGGCGCAGCCGGAAGGGATTAAGCAGTTGTTATCCATGGGTATTGACGGGATCATTTCTGACGATCCTGGTCTGGTGCGAAAATTAATGGTTGAGTAGGTTCCATTATTACTGGATTGATTGCGACTATAACTATTTCGTAACTGCTCAGAGCCCCGTGAAAAAGACCCGAATTTGAGGTGTTTGCGGGTGCGAAGCACCCGCAAACACCTCAAATTCGGCAACTTTCTTTACATGTCTGAGCAGTTACACTATTTCAGGAGTATTGTTGTTGAACAGGCTTCGTAATTTCTTTTTGTTGGTCGTGATCTTGGCGTCGAGCCTGTTATCCTGGAATGCCCAGGCTGAAGATTTACAACAGACCGATCCGGCGGTGCTGCAGGCGCAAAGTTTGATTAAAACCCTCATCCCCGAGGAAAAGATCGGCCAGCTTTTTCTGATCACATTTAAGGGGACGGATGTCAGCAGCACGAGCCAGATCTATGACCTGATTACGAATTACCACATCGGGGGTGTTGTTTTATCTTCTGCCAACGATAATTTTGCACCGGCAGGACGCACACCCGAAGGAGTCCACCAGTTAATCGGTCAAATGCAAAGTATTGAAGGCGACGCAGCCATCCGCTTTGCGACGGTTCCAAATACCGGGACTACCTACCAACCCGCTTATATCCCATTATTTGTGGGTTTATCCCAAGAGGGAGATGGGTACCCAACCGACCAGATCTTCAATGGCGCCACCATGCTTCCAGATGAAATGGCGCTTGGAGCGACCTGGAAACCAGATCTGGCAACCCAGGTTGGTGTAATTATGGGGAGTGAGCTTCAAGACCTGGGTTTTAACCTTTACTTTGGGCCATCATTGGATGTTTTGGACACAACTCATACGGAAAGCAGTAAGAATTTGGGGACGCGCAGTTTCGGGGGTAACGCTTATTGGGTGGGTGAAATGGGCCGCGCTTTTATCACCGGCCTGCATCAGGGCGGCGATAATCGCCTGGCGGTGATTTCAAAATTCTTCCCGGGAAGCGGGTCGGCTGACCGCCTGCCTGACGATGAAGTGTCCACTGTGAGAAAGACTATAGATGATTTGAAGAAAAATGAATTAGTCCCGTTCGCTGCAGTCACCGGGAATGCCCAATCGGTCGAGTCGACTACAGATGGATTGTTGGTAACCCATATCCGTTATCAGGGTTTTCAGGGCAATATCAGTCCTTCCATTAAGCCTGTCAGTTCCGACCCGGCCGCTATGAGCAGCTTAATGGCTCTCCCACAATTTGCTACCTGGAGGCAAAAAGGCGGGTTGACGGTCAGTGATGATTTAGGCAGCCGCGCCTTACGATTATTTTATGATCCTTCTGGTAAGAGCTTTAATGCGAGTAATGTCGCATTAAACGCTTTTTTAGCCGGCAACGATCTGCTTTATGCGGATAATTTCGTATCGAATGGCGATGCGGATAGTTATACAACGATCAAGAACACGCTCGATTTCTTTGTTAAAAAATATAAGGCAGATGCGGTGTTCCAACAGCAGGTGGATGCTTCTCTGGTGCGCATTATTACTTTGAAGCTCCGTTTGTATAACAGTCCGTTCAGCCTTAAAAATGTCGTGTCATCGGATAGCAACCTGACGAATCTACAATTGGATAAGTCGAAGCTGGTTGTATCGGATGTCGCCCGCCAATCGGTCACTGTCATCAGCCCTTCAGCGACAGAACTGGATAGCGTCTTGCCCAAGGCGCCAGATGCTCGCGACAGAATTGTATTCCTCACGGATGTTCAGACCGGAAAGCAGTGTAACCAATGCCAGGACCAGACTCCATTAACCGTCGACGCACTGCAAAATTCGGTATTGAAATTTTATGGTCCGTCACAATCAAGGCAGGTAAATTCTGACCGTCTCACTTCATATTCTCTGGCTGATGTCGATAATTTTCTGAATAAGGTCAAAGCGCCAGCAAACATTGAAACCGATCTGCAAAATGCTACCTGGGTTGTATTCGCGATTCTCAATCCTATTGCGGATAAACCAGAAACCCTGGCATACAAACACCTGCTCAGCGCCAGACCCGACCTTTTAAATAATAAAAAGGTGATTATATTTGCCTTTGGCGCACCTTATAATTTGGATGCAACCGATATTTCTAAGATTACTGCTTATTATGGGTTATATAGTAAAGCGCCCCAATTTATTGACGTGGCGGCCAAAGTGCTTTTCCATGAAATTGTCCCGGCCGGTGCACTGCCTGTATCTGTTCCTGGGGTAGGCTATGATATTGGTGTGGCCTTATCCGCGGATCCCACTCAGGTGATTCCACTGGCTTTTGATATACCTGAAAAGCCCAGGGTAGTTGGAACCTCAACACCCCAACCAACCCCCGTACCAACCTATAAAATTGGTGATTCGATCCCACTCAAAGCGGGTCCAATCTACGATCAAAACCACAACCTGGTGCCCAATCAAACCGTGGTATATTTTTTATTCCAGACGGGTGGAGAAACTGGCCCTGTCCAACAGGTGGAATCGGAAACTCAGGTTGGAATCGCGCATGCTACTTACCGGATCGAGAAACCTGGTTCGTTGGTGATCAAAGCTACCAGCGAAAAAGCCACAAAGTCGGATGTGCTCGGTTTAAATGTGACCGATACGGGCAGTACGCTGGTTATCTTTCCAACCCAGGCTCTATCCATTACACCCACACCCACATCCACTACCACGCCTACATTAACGTTGACACCCACAACCGCACCGACCCCGATCCTTCCCCGGCCTGGCCGCCCATTCTTAAGCGAATGGGCCTTATCCATCCTGTTGATTGCTATGGCAGCCGGTTTGGCCTACGGCCTGGGATTCTGGTTATGGGGTTCGCTGCGTTGGGGAATGCGTTGGAGTTTATGCGCGGTTTTAGGTGGTTTAGCTGGCTACCTTTACCTGGCAGCGGGCATGCCTGGGGGAACCGTGTGGATACAAGGCGCGGGGACTAACGGGATACTGATGGGCACATTGATGGGGATTCTATCAGGCTGGGTCGCGGCAATTATCTGGCACTATACGCCAATGCTCAGCCGCGATCACCGGTAGAAGAGAGTCTCCGAATTTGAAGTGTTTGCCGGTGCGAAGCACCGGCAAACACTTCAAATTCGGGTCTTTAATTTTATTTCATTAGCGTAGTAACCAGGCTGATTAAAATTAATCCAATGGTGGTCCAGACTAAAAATTTATCAGGTGTGGATCTTAAGTAATCCCGCAAGCCAGGTTTACGGGTCAGCGGTCTGGGTTGGATAAAAATTGGCCGGTCTCCAAGGAGCGCCTGGCGTAAAATTTCGATGGTTTGGGGCCGTTCATCGGGATGCAGGCTCATGGCCCACAGGACGGCTCGCTCAACCCTTTGAGAGATGGCCGGGTTGATTTCTCGCAGCGGGATCAGGCTTTGTGGGTGTAGAAATCTTTCTTTTGCGTCGGCGGGAGGCCGGTTGGTGAAGAGGTGGTAGAGGGTTGAGCCGAAGGCATAAATGTCACTCCGGACGTCCGTGTGTCCACTGTCTCCTCCATATTGTTCGAGGGGCGTGTAAAGCGCGGTGCCTTGCCCTTGTAGAATCGTGACGGTCACTTCGCCAGGCGCCAAAACTTTCACCAGACCAAAATCGACCAGTTTCAATAATCCACTGGGAGTCACTTTTAAATTACTGGGTTTAATATCGCGGTGGAGGATGGGCGGTTCCTGGCTGTGAAGATAGCTGAGCGCGTCGGCTAACTGGCTGGCCCAATTTAAAACGTCGTTTTCATTCAAAAAAATATTGTTTTGGTGAGCCTCAGACATCAAAGTGCGCAGGTCTTTGCCGGGTACAAAATCCATAATCAGATAATCACGCCCGCCGATCGAGAAAAAGTCAGATACTTTGGGCAGATTGGGGTGGTCCAACCTGGCCAGGACGGTGGCCTCACGCAAAAATTGGTCTCGCGCTTCTTTTTGAAGATCAGCAGAAAGTGTACGGTCTTGTTCCACTTCTTTCAATGCACACAGGCGGCCTTCAAGGCGCAGATCATCCGCCAGGTAAATGCTTCCCATGCCACCCTGGCCAATAATCCGGCGGATCTTATAACGCCCCCGGAGAACTTCTCCTGCTTTAAGCGGGATTAACATAATCCAGACCTGAATGAACTTCCGGCTGTAAAATCCGTTTCTTGGATGAATGACTTAAAAACATGATAGCAGGGTTGGCTGAAATAAATCTGGGCTGATAAAAAATCAACCAACTACCTGGATGACCCGATCATGCCGGGCGGCTTACCGGCAAATAAGCCGCTGCTGGTCGATAAATTAATGACGGCGTAAGCATACAACTTCTCTTCAACGATGTTAGGGTTGGCATTATAACCTGAATAGTTACAAAAATCTATCCGCCGCACCCAAAAATCAGTCACACAAAATCTCAAAGATCTGCTATATTATACCTCTAAGCATTAACAATTTAAATTGGTTCTCCAGGATTTCCTGTGGAATGGTCCGCATTTTGGGGTTTGAGCACGCGTACGCGCGGTATATAGCAAATAACCAGAGAGCCAAATTACCTGTTTAGAGGAGTACAGTCATGGAGCGCAATCATATAGATTTGCCGATATTAATTGCGCAAACGGGCCCTTTAAATGGTCAGCGATGGACAATCAATGATGCGTTGGTGATTGGCCGCGATGGATCGTGCGAAATTGTTGTCCAGGATCGCCAGGTTTCTCGTTACCATGCCCGTCTGATGCCTTCATCGGAAGGGGTTATTTTGGAAGATCTGGACTCCAAAAATGGGACGTTTGTCAATGGCCAGCGGATCAATGAATCGATGGTGATGCAAGATGGCGATCTGATCCAGATTGCTCTGGCACAACATTTCGTGTATCTGAGTTCCGATGCGACCATGCCGTTGGATACCAATATTGCGAGCAGCGAAGAACCGGTTTACAGTTTGCATATGGATAACCGCTCAAGGCGGGTGTGGGTGAAGCGGCAGGAATTAATTCCTCCCTTGTCGGTTCAACAGTTTCGCCTGTTACACGTCTTGTTTGAACACCGCGACCAGGTTGTTTCACGTCAGGAATTGGTTGAATCGATCTGGGGGGATGAACAGGGCGAAGGTGTTTCTGAACAAGCCATTGATGCGTTGGTTCGCCGCCTGCGGGACCGCCTTGCGGCACTGGATTCAGAGCATGCCTATATCTTGACAGTTAGAGGTCATGGTTTACGCCTGGATAATCCCGAAGAAACGCCAGAATTATAAAATAAAAAGGAGCTGGTGTTTTCCAGCTCCTTTTTGGTTGTGTCAGGTCGATTTTACTTGAGATTTGCTTCCATAGTAAAGCGCATTGCCATCCGGTAAGCTTTTTGCAGTTTATCGACAATTTCGGGTTCTTGTTTTTGCGCTTGAGCCTGGTTTACCAGGCCATTCATGAACTGGATAAATTCAGTCGTTATTTCAGCCCGGTGATCCTCGAAAATTTTCCGCAGCTCGATGTCATTTTCGGCATCCAGCATTTCTTCGATGAGGGCCACTTCAGCCGGGGGGGCGCTGACCTGTTGGATCACGGCGACGATTTTTTGCAATTTATCCTGCCTAACCTTATCGCCGTTCTTCTGCGAGGTCTGGAGCTCATTTTTGAGGATTTCAACAAACAGATCGGTCATTTTGGGCAGGTTTTGTACGAGGGCCTGTTCAATATCATTCGACTTGATCAGGCTTTCCAGCAAATTTCGGGCTTCTTCGACCTGTTTCTTGACTTCCTGGTCGATTTCTTGGGTCATATCGACCAGCTTTTCACGTAAGTCGATTAACTTCTGTCGATCCGCCTCGCTGGCGTTTTCGATTTTCTGGCTGAGAAGTTGGAAGAAGGTGTAATCCAAACCGGTGCGGGTCAGGCTGACGATGGTCGCCAGGCGTGTTTCGCTGGGCGCATTGACCACCAACTCGATTAAGGCTTCGCGCGTCAGACCATTTTTTGCCGCTTCCTGAACGGATTTCACCGCCTCATCTTGTTCCTGCGCCTGGGCCTGGAGGGCTCTCCCCACCGAGGTGATCGGCATGAGCTTGCTCATCAATTCGGCCAATGCCTTAGCGCCCTGTTCGTCTCCACTGGCTGCCGCCGATTCAAGCAGCCGGTTGACGATCATGAAGAACTGCTCATCGATTAATAGATCCTCTTGCTGTGCTATGGCCACCCGTGCATCGTCAGTTGTAGCAGTCATCAGGCGTTGAAGCACATTCACGCGCTGCTGTTGGGCTTGCAGCATTTCTTTTGTAACGCCATCTTTTTCGAGAATGCGCTCAATCAAACCCTGCATGGTGAAAACGGTCTGGGGGCGGAACAGGTAAGCCTTTCGTTTTTCATTAGGGAGGCGGTTAGTCACCTGGGTGATTAAGGGTCCAATCAGCCGTTCTTGTTCATTGAGAGGGAGGCCAAGCTCAGGGGGAAAGAAGGTGAGCAGCAGCTCTTTATCCGCATCATGGTAAACAATCGGCGTACTTAAGTTACCTTGATAGCCACAATTTTGGCATTGGATCAGGTTATAACCTCCAGATAAAAGCAATTGTTTCGCTTTTGGATCAGTATTTACATCAAATAATTGATTTAGATCAACAACAACCGGCTGGCGACAGCGCGGACAAGACGATCGGGTTTGGGGCATCGTTCACTCTCACAAAAAAAATTTATTTAATCGTAACTACTCAGAATCTCTTGAAAGAGACCTGAATTTGAGGTGTTTGCGCTTGCTTTGAAAGCGCAAACACCTCAAATTCGGCGTTTTACGAAGGTCTGAGCAGTTAGTTTAATGTGCGAATTATACCATCGGGTATAAAGGTAATAACGGTTTAAACAGGGCATATTCCACTGTAAATTCGGTCAGGCCCATCTTAATCGGCTGATCGAGGCAGAGAAAAACAGATTTTTCCGCCTTCCTTGACCTTCGGATCGACCCAGATACTGCCCCCATGCGCCTCGATGATGGCTCTTGCCAGGTAAAGACCCAACCCGGTCCCTTTCGTCTGCCGGCTCATATCTGGGGCGCGGTAAAAACGGTCAAATATGTGTGGGATGTCGGCCGTGGCAATGCCAGGGCCCTGGTCGCTCACCCCAATGATGATCTGGTCGGGCCGTTCTTGGGCAGTAATGCGGATTTCGCCCCCCGGTGAATACTTAATCGCGTTGGAGATCAAGTTCGATAATACCTGCCGCAACCGGTTTTCATCGCCAAAGATGATCGGAAGATCAGATGGCATGTCCACGATGATCTGATGGCGATTGGTCTGGGTTTGAAATCGTTCAGCCAGGTGACGGGCAATTTCTACCATGGATACGTCTGAGCGACGCAAAGAAAAACCACCTGCCTGTAGACGTGAAGCGTCCAACATATCTTCGATCAATCCGGCCAGATGATCGGCCTCCTCTTCGATGACTTCCAGGCTATCTTTTACAACCTGAGGATCCCACGAGGCATCTTCACGGCGCAGCGTGCTGACGTATCCTTTGATCAGGGCGATCGGGGTTTTTAATTCATGGCTGATAATAGAAATGAAGGTGCTTTTTAGCTCTTCCGCCTGCCTGAACCGGGTGATATCTCTCACCGTCGCGATGATATTCAACAGAGTCCCTTCAGGTGAGATTAATGGCGCGTAAGTGATGCCGACAGGCAGTGGAGACTGCTGTCCGCGTTTGATGTCGCCTTCGACATATAACTGGGCCAGGGGCGTCAGCGGCCAACCGCCAGCTTCGGCGGAATCCAGAGTCAATCCCTGGGGTTTACCGTTCCAACGAATAATATCTTCGTGAGTCTGGTTCTGGAGATCGACCGGGTTGGCGCCGACCATTCTGCCAAACGCGGGGTTGGCTCTTTCTATTTTGTGGTCTGGGCTCATGATTAAGATACCATCCCCAGCCGAGTCAAGCAGGGCATCCGCGCGCTGTTTCTCCTGCCTCACCTGGGTGTAGAGTTGGGCATTGCGGACGGCTACAGCGGCCTGGTTGGCAAAACTGCTTAAAACCAGACGATCATTGGACGAAAAGACGTCGAGATAATTCCGGAATATAAACGTCAACCCGATGACCTGTTGGCGATCAATCAACGGAAGACCGACCCCGGTAAGGAAGCCCAGGCTGACAGTATAGGTTAGTTCTTTCAGCAGGCGGTTAATCTCGGGCACTTCGAATTTGGCCGGATCTTCGTTATCAGGTATTTGAGCTAACCAGGGTTCCAACGATTTTAGAAACGCAGGCTGGATACCATGCGAGACCGCAATACGCCACCCCCCGGAGGTATCGCGAAGCGCGATCAGACCACCCTGGCCGGCTAACATCTCGATAGAAATGACCAGAATCCGCCCCAGAAGCTTATCCAGGTCTAAGTCTTGATTGAGCGCCCTGGCAATTTCGAGCAGGTAATCTCTTTGTCGCACGCGAAAATCAGGTAACATTCTCAATGGATAGCCAATTTCTCCGTCACAGCGATTGCTTCTTCGAGAATTTGCAAGCCTTCGTCTATTTCTGACCGACTTGTGCTCAGAGGAGGGGAGATGCGAATGGTGCTTTTACCACAGCCGAGGGTGAGTAAACCCCGTTCAAACGCATGATCCACAATGTCATCTCTAAAATGGACCGCTGGTTCTTTGGTAAGGCGGTCCTTAACAAATTCTACACCAATCATCAAGCCAATACCACGTACCTGACCAATCATTGGATGGCGCATCATGATTTCTTGGAGTGCATCCAGGGTATAGCGGCCAACTTCTGCGGCATTCTTCATGTACTGTTCTTCGATCAGCTTCAGGGTGACTGTGCCCCGTTGATGCAACCGCGATACCTGCGGAAAAATCGAGAAAGCGATTGCCGTCCATGTCCCAAACTTCTGTACCGCGGCCATGATCCATGACGAATGGGTAGCCCCTGGGGTAGGAAGGAGAGATCACAGCCTGATCACGTTCGACGATGGCCCTCGCTTTTGGCCCGGGCAATTTCAGCGGTTCCATGACAACCTCCTATAAATAAGACAGGGTTCTTGTAACTACTCAGCCTTGGGGTGAAAGTTCCCGAATTTGATGTGTTTGCGGATGCTTCGCACCCGCAAACACATCAAATTCGGGTCTTTTTCACTCTAGCCTGAGCAGTTACCATTAAGCCTTTAAAAACAGTGAGTATAAAGAGAATTGGCCGGCTCTTTATACTCGGTTTCAGGACCGAATCAATTACAAATCTTTTGCTACGGCAAGGGCGCCCAATAAACCTGCGTCGTCACCCAGGGCGGCCGTGGTGATAATCAGTTTATCCATGTAAACCGGGGCCAGAATGCTCGCGCGCATGGTGGCTTTTAATGGGTTAATCAAAAGGTCGCCGATCTTGGATACCCCTCCACCGAGAATAATGATGGATGGATTAAAAATGTGAAGGTAATTTGCCATCGCGTAGCCGATGTAAGTCCCCGCGCGGGTGATGGCTTCAATCGCCAAAGCGTCACCTTGTTCGGCTGCCTGGCTGACGTCGCGGGCAGAAGGGGGTGGGGCAATGGGTAGGATGGATGGCACACCCTTTTGAAGCTGTTCAAGAACATAACGGGAAATGGCCGTACCAGAGCCAAAAGCTTCAAGGTGTCCTTTGTGCCCGCAGCCACAAACGGGGCCATCGGGCATGATCATGACGTGACCCAATTCGGTAGCGAGACCATTTTCACCCAGCACCAGGCGGTCATCACAAATGACCCCGCCGCCAATGCCGGTGCTGATCGTCATGTAGAGGAGGTTATGATGCCCGTGACCCGCGCCAAATTTCCATTCACCCACGGCTGCCAGGTTGGCGTCATTGCCCAGGGTTACGGGAAGACCGAAGCGCTCCTCAATGATCTTTTTGAGCGGGAGGTTGGTCCAGCCGGGTATGTTCGGAGCCGAGAAAATAATGCCCTTTTTGGGGTCAAGGGGACCAGGCGCGGCCATTCCAATGGCTCTCACCCGCTCATCCGTCGGCCACACGCTCGATATCAGCTTGATCAGGCGCTCCACGGCTGTTTCACTATCACCCCTGGTAGGGATTTTTGCTTGTTGTAAGGGTACAATCCCTTTTTCTGGGAAAACAGCGACCCGCAATTGGGTCCCCCCAATGTCTACAGCAATCGTTACACTCATGCTTAAATTATAGCATGAGTGTAACGTCTCCGCCATGAATAGAATGGCTGTAGTCGAATAAATTGTTGACGCACCGCTCAAAGACTGCTATGATGGGTAAGCTATGGTCAATGAGAAAGACAGAAAAAGAAAGCATCGCTGGCAAGCGATGCTCCAGGAATTACGCTGGCTGATCCCCGGGATAGGGGTTAAACGTTGGCTGTTGTTAATCCTGGCGGGCACGACCTTACTTGGGATTGGCCTGGCGGTTTTTACTCTGGATGTTTACCGCTCAGCGCCCGATACCTGGTGGCTGCCGGTTTTATCCACCCTGTCCTTGCGTTTTATTGACCGGCCTATCCGCGTGTTGATCTTTGGTACGCTTGGAGTTGGTCTGGTTTTGAGTGGGATTTGGGGTTTTAACCGCACATTACTGCGCCCATTCATCCGTCCTGGGAAAACTGTTATCGAAGCTGTATCAGATTACCGGCGGCGAGATCGCGGTCCGCGGATCGTTGCGATCGGGGGTGGGCACGGGTTATCCAACTTGCTGCGGGGATTGAAAGCCTACACCCACAACATTACCGCTATTGTTACGGTTGCGGACGACGGAGGGTCATCCGGTGAACTGCGCCGGAGCATGGGTATCCTGCCACCTGGGGACATCCGCAACTGCCTGGCGGCCCTCTCCAACGATGAAGCCCTCTTGACCCAAATATTTCAATACCGATTTGCCACCGGGGATGGGTTAAGTGGGCATACCCTGGGGAACCTGTTTATCTCCGCGCTTACGGACATAACGGGAAGTTTTGAAGAGGCTGTGGCCGAATCGGGGCGGGTTCTGGCGGTTCATGGGCAGGTTATCCCAGCCACTTTACACGATGTGCATCTGGTGGCTGACGTGGAAATGGCCGATACAAAAAAGCGCGTACAGGTGAGCGGCGAAAGCAATATCCCTAAAACGGCGGGAAAGATTAAACGCGTCTGGCTTGAACCGGGTAATGCACCCGCGTTTCCACCCGCTATCGCGGCAATCCTATCGGCTGATTTGATCATTGTGGGTCCGGGAAGCCTGTATACCAGCTTGCTGCCCAATCTTTTAGTGTCTGATCTGGCTGAAGCAATTCGTGCGAGCCGGGCGATTAAGTTTTATGTATGCAACGTGGCCACCCAACCGGGGGAAACCGATGGTTATTCTTCTACTGATCATTTGTACACCTTAGAAAAGCATGTCACTGGGCGGTTATTCGATCTGATAATCTGCAACCGGCGTTATGACGGGCTGTTACCCCAAGGGATCGGGTGGGTTAAAACGGATCCGAATCTAGAAGAAAATTATGCCGTTTATCAGGCCGATCTGATCGACGAAGAAAACCCCTGGCGACACGATTCAACCAAGCTTGCGCAGGTCATTAATGACCTCTTTTACGAACGGACAGGCCCATTAGCTGATTAGGTTCTGCTCAGCCATGAGAAAAGAATCCCAGAATTTGAGGTGTTTGCGGGTGCTGAGCACCTGTAAACACCTCAAATTCGGGTCTTATTCACGTATACCTGAGCAGTAACAGAACCAATTACTTTCCCGATCTGGGTAAGGCATGGTAAAATTAAATATCCAATATATATTTCTGGAGGTAAACAATGACCGTTCGAGTTGGGATTAATGGCTTTGGCCGTATAGGCCGCCAAATCCTTAAAGCAATCATAGAACATCATGCTGGTTCGTTGGAAGTCGTTGCGATCAACGATTTATTCGATTCCCAGACCAATGCCCACCTGTTCAAATATGACTCCAATTATGGAATCTATCATGGTGAAGTCAAAGTCGATGGGAATGACCTGGTAATCGATGGCAAAACCGTGCGTGTCTTTGCCGAAAAAGATCCGGGCAACCTGAAGTGGGCCGATTTGGGTGTGGATATCGTGGTTGAATCAACCGGTATCTTCACGGATGCCATCGGCGATCCCGCCAAGGGCAAGCCTGGCGCGCGGGTTCATATCGATAAAGGTGGCGCCAAGAAAGTTATTATTTCGGCTCCTGCTAAAAATGAAGACCTTACCATCGTCCTGGGCGTTAACGATGAGAAATATGATCCTGCCAAGCATCATGTCGTTTCGAATGCATCTTGCACTACAAACTGCCTGGCCCCGGCGGTCAAAGTTGTGCATTCCAAATGGGGTATTGTGTACGGTGTGATGACGACCATTCATTCTTATACCAACGATCAGGTGATCCTGGATCAGGGGCATAAGAAAGAGTTGCGCCGTTCGCGCGCGGCTGCCTTGAATATCATCCCCACCACCACCGGCGCCGCCAAGGCCCTTTCCCTGGTCATCCCTGAGCTGAAGGGTAAATTCGACGGCTATTCCCTGCGCGTCCCGACCCCCACCGTGTCCATCGTAGACTTCGTGGCAACCCTGGCCAATCCGACGACCAAAGAAGAATTGAATGCCGCTTTTATTGAAGCATCAAAGGGTCCTATGAAGGGTATCCTGGGTGTGACCAGCGGTGAATATTACGATCCCCTGGTTTCGATGGACTTCAAGGGCGATCCCCGTTCATCGATCGTCGACCTTGCGTCGAACATGGTCATGGGCGGAAGCCTGGTGAAAGTCGTAGCCTGGTACGATAACGAATGGGGTTACTCCTGCCGGACCGCTGACCTGGCTGAAATGATGGCAAAGTCACTCTAACACAACGTTGGAGGCAGCCTTATCGTAAAATAAATGCGTAGTGGATGTCTGCTCATGGGCAACACCCTTACGCATTTTATTTACTCACTTTGTAAGCACCTAAACCTGGCATAATCGGGGTTATGCCGGCGAATTATGATTAGAAGCAACCAAGAGAGGGATCGATGTTCAATAAAAAAACTGTAAACGATATTGATGTCAACGGCAAAAGAGTCCTGGTAAGGGTTGACTTTAACGTGCCGATCAAAGACGGTAAAGTGGGTGATGATACCCGTATCCGGGCGGCGCTTCCAACGATTGAATATCTCCTGCAGCACGGCGCTGCAGTTATTCTGTGTTCACACCTGGGGCGGCCAAAGGGCGGCCCTGATCCCAAGCTCTCCTTGCGCCCAGTCGCGGATTACCTCAGCGGTTTAATGGGCAAACCAGTGGCTTTTGCCGAAGATTGTGTTGGCCCTGCGACCGAAGCGGCAGCCAAAGCCCTGAAACCAGGGCAGATATTGCTGCTTGAAAATACACGCTTCCATCCTGAAGAGGAAAAGAATGACATGGAACTCGCCCGCAAGATGGCCGCATTAGCTGATGTCTATGTCAACGATGCCTTTGGCTCAGCCCATCGCGCACATTCCTCGACAGAAGGCGTCGCCCACTTCTTACCGGCTGTGGCAGGCTTTTTGATGGAAAAAGAAATCCGCTATTTGGGGCAGGCCATTGCCGATCCCAAGCGGCCTTTCATCACAATCCTGGGTGGTGCTAAAATCAGCGATAAAATTGGCGTCATTCGCAACCTGTTGAGCAAAGCGGACGCCATCCTGATCGGTGGTGGCATGGCGAACACCTTCCTGGCGGCGAAAGGAATTTCTATGGGCGATTCACTGGTCGAGGCCGATGCGGTTGAAACGGCTCGCCAGCTCCTGGCTGATGGCTCGAGCAAGCTTCACCTACCCGTGGATGTGGTCTTAGGCGATAAATTCGATGCTGAAGCGCAACTCAAAGAAATGGCTACCGGACCCGTTCCGGATGGCTGGCGTATTTTAGATATTGGACCAAAAACGATTGAAGCTTACACTGGTTTTCTAAAGGGTGCTGGCACAGTGGTATGGAATGGACCCATGGGCGTGTTTGAGTTCCCGCGCTTTGCCAAGGGCACGTATGGTGTGGCCAAGGCTGTCGCTGATTGCGGCGGTATCACCATCATTGGCGGCGGTGATTCGGTCGCAGCTATTCAGGAATCGGGGCTGGCTGAAAAAATAACCCATATTTCGACCGGTGGGGGCGCCTCCCTCGAGATGTTAGAGGGTTTGGTGCTGCCCGGTCTGGCGGCTTTGTTGGATAAATAAAGCCTGATCGGGAAATACAATCCGAGTCTGTTTGTTACAAGACCGTTGTAAAAAGCGGTCTTGTATTTCCTCTTCCCCGGAAGGGGGCGAGTGGGGCATATGCGCTAACTTAAGCCGCTCGCGCTTGCATTGGGCACATGACATGAACAAGAGAAATGTCTAATGGAGGCTTTGCGAAGCAATCTGATTGCTTCGCAAAGCCTCGCAGCATTTCAATCAAATAAGTGAGGTTCTGCACTTTTTTTCGCTCGCTAATGTTCTGCTTATGTTAGCGCATATGGGTGAGGGGGTTGGGAAATGTGACAATGTCAAAGTCTATACGCCCAACGTCTCGAGCGGGTTTATAATCCCAATATGCGGATCAAAACTTACCGCACTTTTCAGGCCTTAATCATGGCCGTCTTAGGATTCTACTTACTGGATAAGTTGGGGGGTGACGAGATCCAGTTCTATATCAATCCAAGGTTTACCCTTTTAGTTTTGTTAGTGACCCTGGTTTTTTTTATCCTGGCTCAAAGAATTCTGTTCAACCGGCCGGATGATCCGTCGACAGAAATCAACCAGCGACCTGTCACGGGCAGCCGGTGGGCGGTTTTAAGTCTTCTAATGTTAATCCTGCCAATTACCGCCGATTTAATTGGCCAGTCATTGCCCTACCCGGTCAGGGCTATGGCGTTATCTGGGATTAACCAGGCTGTCCCGTTACCTCCAGGCGCTAAAATCCCAGATTTTCCTGCGGCTATGAAGCCAGATAACTATACGATTTTGGATTGGGTGTGGCTTATTCGAAAAGTTCCAGATCCGGCGATAATAAATCGAGAGACGGCCAATGTGACGGGCTTTATCTACCATGCGCCTGGGTTGAGTTCAAGCTCTTTTTTATTGGTTCGGTTTGTGATCACAAACAGCGTCGCGGATCTCCAACCGGTGGGCATGCAAGTGGAATGGCCGCAATCCGCCAACCTGGCAGATAATCAATGGGTCCAGGTCCGGGGTGAGGTCATAGCTGCTTATCTGGATGGCAAGGCCATCCCAAAAATAAGGGCGCAAAGTGTGCAAATGGCGCCAGATCCGGATATGCCCTTTATTATCCCTTAACAATCCATGAAAATACCTCATTTCGATCGTTTGGTTTGGGCAGCGCTGGCTGTTCTAGGGCTGGCACTGGCAATTATTTTGATTATTTTCAATAAGTCGGGTGTGAGTATCGTCAAAGCCTATCCCTTGGATGGAACCCAAATTGGACCATGGGGGAAAGTTGGGGTTGAGTTTGGCCAGGCGATGGTAAAGGATCTTACCGAAAAGGTTTTTAAGATTACCCCAGAAATTGCCGGGCAGTTCCAGTGGGATGGAAAGACCCTCTGGTTCGAACCGCGAGAACCCTTTAAAGCTGGAGGAAACTACTCAGCCAGTGTAACTTCTGGTGCGCCAGGGACGGATGGACGAAAGTTAAAGAAAAATTTTAGCTGGAAATTCACCATTCGGTCCCCAAGTTTGATCTATATTTCACCGGCGCAAGAGGGCAGCGATCTTTGGTACAAGGATGTGGGTACGGGCAATCCCCAAAAATTAACCGATACAGCGAATGCCGTTCAAGATTTTGCGGTTTCTCGAGATGGCGAGACCATCGCTTATACCTTGCTGAACGACCAGAATGGCGCCGATATATGGTTGATGCCCCGTGATGGCGCCAATCATACACTGTTACTCAGCTGTGGGGCGGACCAATGCAGCCAGCCAGCCTGGTCCTGGAACAGTGATCGAATCGCTTTCAGCCGGAAGAGCCGTAAAAATGGGCCAAATAGTGCCTTTAATGCCCCCCGAGTATGGACAATCGAAGTGACCTCGGGTCAATCAGCGTCGTTATTCCAGGATGCGAGCATTACGGGCGATTCACCCAACTGGTCGCCTGAAGGGAAATACCTGGCTTTTTATGATACTGCTCACCAGAGTCTCCACGTGCTAAACCTTCAAAACAGTAAAGACACCCTACTCCAGACCCAAATCGATCAGGTTATTGCCTGGTCACCAGACGGAAACCAGTTGTTATTTGTGAATGAACTTTCCACCGGCGAGCAAAGCTATTTATCAGTTTACTCGTATGACATGACCCGTGGTAAAGGTGGAGAGCCATTTAAGGATAGTCTCGCTGGCCTGGATGCCAGCATACCCGATTGGTCGGCGGATGGCCAATCGGTGGTTTTAGGGCTGCGCTCCCTTGAAGGCGGGCAGAGCAAGCAACTATGGGTGTTGGGTTTTAAGCAAGAGCCGCCTGTGGATGTGACGGATAATCAGATCTATACCCAGGCGGCGTATCATTGGAATAACCAGGGCACCGCTATTGTATATCAACGCTTTGAATTAGGACGCTCCGACAGCCAGCCCGAAGTGCTCGTTTGGGATAAGGTTACCCACCAAAGCCAGGTGATCGCGCAAAATGCTGCCTTACCGGCCTGGCTGCCATAACAGGATCATTTAATGATTGCTCAGTGCCTTGCCGATTTCATCCAGAACACCTGGATCGGTTTCTGTTGATGAGGCTTTACTTAATGCCTGGCGAGCTGCGGGGAGATCGAATTGACCCAATGCCCAGGCAGCGGCGCCTCGAACAAGCACTTCCGGTTCGTGCTGGATGGTCGCGGCTAACGCGAGAAGCCCCGCCCGGTCAGTGCTGTTTCCCAGGGCAATCGCCACATTGCGCAAGTAACCGCGCCGCCTGGGTCTTTGTACCGGGCTGCGTTTAAATTTTTGATTATAGGCCTGTGGGGTTAATGCCAATTCCCGGATAAGGTCGGGAAAGGGAACCTCTGACCGGGGTGTGAAGATGGGCGATCCTGGGGTAGGCCCTTCCCTGGCGGCATCTGCAAAGCGTTGATTCCAGGGGCAGACCATCTGGCACACGTCGCACCCAAATAACCATTTTCCCATGAAGGGCCTCAATTCACGGTTGATCGGCCCTTTGTTCTCGATCGTCAGATAAGAGATGCAGCGGGCCGAGTCTAGCGTCCGGTCGGGAAGGATGCATTGGGTCGGACAGGCCTCGATACACCGCCGGCAAGACCCACATCCATCCAGTGTAAAGGGCGGATCGGGCTCCAATTCCAGCTTCATAAAGAGCTCCGCTAATAAATAATAGGAACCCTGACGAAGAGCGATCAGGCATGAGTTTTTGGCGATCCACCCCAGACCTGCGCGTTGGGCTAACTCCCTTTCCAGGATCGGCCCAGTATCAGTATATCCCCGGGTGGTTACCTCCCGTCCGGCGAGGCGCCTTAAGCCATCCTTGAGTTGTCCCATAAGTTCGGGAAAGATAAAATGATAATCTTCACCCCATGCATAAGATGCGATTCGCCCAAAAGGATGCTCTGTTTGAGGGACAGGCAGCGATACTGGCGACGGGTAACGCAGCCCTAATGTCAGGATGTTGCGACATTCCGGCATGACCAGTCTGGGATCAGCGCGCCGCTGGCGAGCTGACTCAGTAGCCAGGTAGCCCATACTGGCATGCCGTCGGGATTGCAGCCAGTGCTGGTAAACATCGAGATGGTCGGGTGGATCGGGTGTCGTCACCCCAACCAGTGAAAAACCGAGGCGATAAGCCTCGGTTTTTACATCTTCTGTTAGAATGGACAGATTTTTTGCCATCGTTGTTCAAGGGATACCGACCAGGCGTTCAGGCGATTGTGGGCCAAAGTTATTTGGTGGGTGTAACCGTTGGGGTATTAGAAGCAGCGGTTGGCGTAAGTGTAGCGGCTGTGGTGGCAGTTACTGCAGTCGTTACGGTTAATGTGGCGGTGGGGACGTTGGCGACTTCAATTTCGAGAGTTAATTTAAGGATATTCGCGCCGGTCATTGTGTCTTGTAAATACCAGACAGTCCGCGCAATACTAATGTCTTTGGGCGAAACGAATGACACGCTGATATCAATACTTTCATCTGGTTTGACCGGGTTAGCCAGATTGACTGTATTGGCAACATTCAAGTTATCTCCCTGTAAACCGCTGTACCATTTGAGCGCATACAAGGTGGTCCAGGTGGATTTACCTGTATTTTTCAATGTCCAGGTAACCTTAAAAGATTCGCCAGGCCCATAGGTGGTCTTATCCGCGACGGATTGGGTCACCAGGGTGGCCTGGTCCAAGGAGGCGCTGCCGGCTGGGACGGTATTGGTTAAAGTGGCCGCCGGTGTGGCTGGCGTTTGGGTCGCAGGGGGCATAGCCGTGACTGCCAGGGTAGGGATAACCGGCATTGTGGGCGTATCTGTGGGTTGCACGGTCGCTGAAGGGGTGAGCGCGGCGGATTGGGTTAATTCTGACTGGACAGCCTGAGCCGCCTGGGTGTAAACTGCCTGAGCGTCTTGAGTCGGGGTTGCTGTGGGACCAGAACTGGCGCATGCAGTTATTAGCATTGAGGTTAGGATGAGTGTGGTGATCCAAAAAGCTGTTTGTTTTATTAACATAAAAACGGTCTCCTGTAATAATTCTTTTTACTGCTCTGGCTCGCGTGAAAAAGGTCGGAATTTCAGGTGATTGCGGGTTCTTCGCATCCGCAATCACCTGAAGTTCGGCGATTGTCACCTCAAGTCTGAGGATCTATCTTTATTCTATCTTAAAAATCCCCCGAAAAGGTGAGGTAATTTGAGTGCAACCGCTTAAATTACCTCATGGATATGAAAAAATTGATATTTATTGAACTCTTGGTTTCAGCCAATAGGGAGTGGTTGCGCTTCCTGTGCCGTTGGCGGTCACTTGCAAAATGAATTGGACTGATTTTCCAGCCAATGGGGATAAATCTTCGTCCACGGAGATAAACTTACCATCGTTTGTTTTGGCCCATTCTTTCAGATTGGTTTGAGCGCCACCGTCAGCGATGTAGGCCAGGGTGAATTTCACCGAGCAGTTGGTCGAACCCGATAAACAGCCGATCACTGTTTTAAAATGGCTGCCCGTGGTGACGCTAAAGGCAGGGAATTTACCGGTGATGTAACCGTTGTTCACCGGCTGGGGAGCAGTCTCGATGGCTGATTCATTATCCTGGTACCCACCGTCTAATTTGGGATTGTCCACTTTTAAGACATACCCACTCAGGTCGGTGGTGGTGCCTGGGCAAGACAGGACGCCTGCCGCGGTGCGCCATTCTGCCTTGCACATATTATCTAAAAAGTTATAGGTAGTCCCAGGGACGACGATCTCGACCCAAAATTTCGAGAAGATAACGCCTGTGCCATTGCGCAGTCCCCAATCACCATGGAAAGTACCTGTTTTGCTGGGGGCGGTCAAATCAACCGAAATTTGTACCGTTTGACCGGTCGCAACATTCGCGGTGGTGAGGGGTTTAGAGGCAACCGCATTCATCGCGTCACCGCTGATGAAAACCAGCATGTAATTCGAATCCCAGGTGCAGTTACCATCATTGGTAAAGGTCCAGGCCTTGGAGAATGTGGCGCCGGGTGAATAAGTCGTACCATCCTTAATGGTTTCACCCGAGAATTTCGCTTTATCGCACGACCCGGTCGGCGTGTTGGATGGCATTGGGGGCAAGGGCGTGTTGGTCTTGATCGAGACCAGGGTTTGCAAGGCTGTGGAGGTATCTTGTTGATTTGGGACCGGCGTTTGGGTAAAAACGGGTGGAACGGTTGGGGGCGCCGGGGTGGATGAGCTGGCCAGTTCAGTCCCCATTGCTTCGACCGTTTGGGCAGCGGCTGTTCTGATTATGTCCTGTTCGCCAAACTGCGTAGCGAATGGGGTCGCGGTACTTTTGGGTAGGTTGCAAGCGCTGAGTAAAAGCATTGCAACTAAAAATAAGATGACGGTTTTTTGAACCCTTCTCATTTCTTCTTCTCCTTAAATCATGATGACTTGAAACAGTTGGCGTGATTAACCTGATTCACATTATATACGATATGACGATTTCTTTTTATGATTAGTTCCAGGTAATTGCTCAGGCTTGTGTAAAAAAAGACCTGAATTTGAGGGGTAGGCGCTTACTTGGCAAGCGCAAACACCTCAAATTCGGCAACTTTAACTGAAGGATTAACCTGACCGGGGCTTTAGTTCATGCCGGTTAAGGCCTTAAAGAACACTTTGAAATTGAAGGCCTGGCCGGATAATAAAGTTTGCGCGCGGAACATCCCGGCTACCGAGCGGATGATCAACACGGCGGTGATTGCCAGAAGTCCGATCGATAGGAGTATCTCCCAAATTGGAACCACCCCAGCGGATAGGCGGGCCATCATGGCTACCGGTGCAGTCAGGGGAAAAAGGCTGAGAACCATAGAGATGACCCCGTTGGGAGCATTAATCAAGGTCGAAATCAATATCAATGGAATGATCATTGGGATGATCATAATGGTGGTGGCCTGAGAAGCCTCACGCAGGTTGGGCACTAATGCGCCAACCCCAGCCATTAGCCCGGCATATACGGCATACCCGAGGAGGAAAAATATCATTCCCCATAAAAGGATGGATGGCGGCAGGCTAAATGCCGGCGAAAGGTTTAATTTCTGTCCGCTTAAGATTAACAGGCCATATCCAGCCCCAGTCCATACGATCGTCTGGATGAGCCCGACCAGGCCAAGCGCAATGATCTTGCCGGTCAGCATCTGAGTGGGAGTCATGGATACCATCAAAATCTCCATGATCCGGTTTTGTTTTTCAGCGGTCACACTGTTCAGCATCAGGCTGGCAGCGGTCAGGATGACGATATAAAAAATCATGGTAACCGTATACGGCAGGAAAAAAGTGAGAAAACTACCTTGATCGCGTTGTGACGTCTGGGGTAGCAAACTGACCCGGTTCAATTGCATCGGCGCATTCAGCTTCCTGACCAGGGATTCATTCCCACCTAAAAGATTGAAATGAATCACCTCTTCAATTATACGGGTTTGATCGAGTCCTGCCAGAGGATTGAAATCGTTACGTATATAAAGCACCTTTCCAGAGCTGATGTAATCTTGAGGAATTACGTAAAAGCCTGAAATAGCCTTTTGAGCCAGGGCCTGCCGGGCATGCGTCTCATCTGGATAAGCGATCAACCGGCTGGCATTGATCCCATCCGGGAGGGTTTTAATCAATCCGGATTGATCGACATACCCTTCAGTGATGGTTTTGGGTGCGGATGAGAACACCACCTGGGATACGACCTGGGAAGTATTCTGCCCCAGGATGGATATGACCACCATCATGATGGCAGAAACTCCCGGCACCAGTAACAAGGTGACGATGAAAGACCGGCTGGTGATCGTTGAGATCAGCTCATTTTTAAACACGAGGATAGTCTTATTCATAGTTTTCAAGCCTTACCAAACACTTCCCGCCAGGAAAGTCGTTTACCGTAACGCAGCATCCCCAATTGAAAAGTGCGCGCAGCCAACCAGAGTGCACCGATCGCGAATAAGAACAGCACAATGATATTGAGGCTTAACTGCCAGACTGGTATTTCGGTAAATGCCATGCGCAGACTGAGAGTGACCGGGGCGGTGAGTGGAAAGAAACTCAGGCCAATGGCAAGTGGCCCGTTGGGGTTGGTCATAATTGGATAAATGAACCAATAGGGGATCCAGATGGGCAAGGAAAAGAGCCCCGTGATCGATTGGGCTTCGTGAGCTTCCGTAACAGTCGCGCCAACTGCCGCCATGAGGGCAGCGATCAGCACAAAGGAAGGAAAAAGAGTCAGCAGGAGCAGGGTGAAGTTTATTCCCACGTGAATATGAGATATCCAGCCGAAATACTGGCCGCCAATCCCGATAGCCACAGCGCCAAACATGATCCAGGTCAGGAGTTGAGTCAGCCCGACCCCAACATCCCCTGCGATCTTTCCGGCCATTAACTGCCCGGGTGAGACGGACGTGATGATCATTTCCATCGTTCGGTTCTCTTTCTCTTCAACCACCGCCTGCATCAGATAACCCCCACTGGTAAAGATGATTGAAATAAACAAAACACCGGAAATGATGGGGAGGAGGATGTTGTACCATTCTGAGGTATCCAATTCCTGTTTGCCGTCCGCCGATTGGATGATGAAAATTGTTCCCTGGTCGACCCGTTTGGCAACCAGAGTGGGTTCACTCGTTAAGAGATTGGTCTTTAAAAATGCCTCGAACTGGTTTTGTATGGACGAATCGGGTTCTTTTAAGTATATTAGCTCAGACCGGGATGACGTCTTGTAATCGGGCGCCAGGATATAATAAGCCTGGATTCTCTTACTTTCCAATGCAGCGCGCGCATCCACCTCATTCTGGTATGAGATGAGCGTCACGGGCTTGATGATGATATCGGTTGAACTGGTCACACGCCTGGGAGAGACAAGTAATCCCGAGTGATCGACGTAGCCAATCGGGGAGGTATCGGTAGAAAGCACCACGGTCAGAATGCTTACCAGGCCGAGAAACACGATAAAGAAGGGTACGCTGAACAGGGCGAAAAGGAACCTTTTACGCAAGACATGCCGGGTATATTCATTCCAGAAGACGTGCAGGAACTTGGTCATTCTTCTTCCCCTTTGTCCTGGACTACATGGATGAAGATCTCATCCAGGGTTGGGATTGCGATCTCATATTGCTCCAGGATGACATTGGAGTTAACCAATTCTCGCAAGACGCTTTGAGGAGTAGAATTTGCCGCTAGGATTAGCTTGGTTAAACCGTTATGCGGCTCAATTTTTTCGACTCCAGGGATCAGGCTGGGTAATTCTCTTGAAGCGCGTACTAAAACGTCTTTGCTGGTAAATTGGCGCCGGATTTCGCCCAATGAGCCATATAAAACAGTTTTACCGTGATTAATCAGCACCAGACGGTCACATAATTCCTCAACCTGGTTCATCTGGTGGGTGCACATGATGATGGTCTTACCCTTGCTGCGTTCCTCTTTGAGCAAGTCTTTAACCATTTGTGTGTTAACCGGATCGAGTGAGCTGAAGGGCTCGTCAATGATCAACACTTCTGGATTGTGAACCAGGGTGACAATCAACTGCGCTTTTTGCTGCATGCCTTTGCTCAATTCTTTTACTTTTTTCTTTTTATGCTCTGCCAGGTCAAATCGCTCTAAAAAAAGGCTGATCTGTGACCGGGCTTTGGCGGTGGATAATCCCTTCAGGGTTGCCAGATAGATCAGGCAGCGTTCCAACGAGACATCCTGGTAAAGACCGCGTTCTTCAGGTAGATAACCGATGCGATTTTTCTTTGCTTCGGTTATTGGGCCGTTTAATATCGATACCGTGCCCTGGTCGGGTTTAAAGATATCCACGAGGATGCGGATGGCTGTGGTCTTACCAGCGCCATTGGGTCCCAAAAGACCGAATATTTCACCTTTGTCCACCACAAAAGAGACATCATCTACTGCTCGCAAGGTACCAAAGGTCTTGACAAGATGAGATACTTCGACAGTTGGCATGGTCCATTCCTTTCGTGCTGTTGTTTCGAAATCTAGATTGCTTATGACTTTTAATCCGGTTAACACAGAATTAAGTCACCGAATTTGAGGTGTAGCACAATACATATCATTAAACCACGCTCTCAACCGGCCCGTACCGAGATAATGTAGGATCCATGAGCACAATCCCAAGCAGGGTTTCTTCTCGTATGAAAAAGACCCGAATTCGAGGTGTTTGCGTGTGCGAAGCACAATCAAACACCTCAAATTCGGCAACTTTCTTCGCATGGCGGAGCAGTTACGGTTTGGGTGGAAAATCACAAAGGCCGGGAGAACACATCTGCCTTCCCGAAGGTTGACTATTTTTGGGCCTTTATTGCTTCTCGTAAGGAGTGTTTTCGGCAGCGGGTGGAATGGCTCGGCCTACCACGCCTGTCAGGACGATGATTGTCAAGACGTAAGGGAGCATCTGTGGGATTTGTGAGGGTATGTCAGGTCTGAAAATACTCACCGTGGAAGTGACGCTGCTGCCAAGGCCAAAAATCAAAGCGCCAATTAGCGCGCCAAACGGGTTCCATTTACCGAAGATCATGGCGGCCAACCCGATAAAACCAAGGCCATTGGTCATCGCAGGGTTGAAGACGTCCACTGCCTCCAGTGTAAACCAAACGCCACCCAGCCCGGCGACAATACTGCCCAGGACGACGCTGATATAACGCGTTTTGAATACGTTGATGCCAAGCGTGTCCGCGGCGCGAGGATGCTCACCGACGGCGCGCATCCTTAAGCCCCAGGGTGTAAAGTAAAGCATGTAATGGATGAAAACCACCAGGATCAACATGACGTAGGTGAGCGGCTTCTGGGTAAATAGAATGGGCCCAAGCACCGGGATCTGACTCAAGCCAGGGATGGGAATAATTGGGAAGGTACCCGGTCCCGCTGGAAGATTTTGTGATAGAAACTGGCGGTAAAAATAGCCTGTGACACCCAGCGAAAGTATATTAATCACTGTACCGCCGATTACTTGATCCGTTTTATATTTGATCGAGACGACTGCCAGTAATAAACCCAGGATCACCGTCGATAAAATCCCAGCCACGACGGCCATAAGTCGACTGAGTGAGCCAGCCATGGCTGGGTCGATCCATTGTTTGAAGACCTGGAATGAAAACAGGTTGATGGCATATCCGACCATCGCGCCCATCAGCATCTGGCCCTCGATACCGATATTGACAATCCCGGCTCTCTCGCACAGCAGGCCGGTCAAGGCCGCGAAGGCGATAGGTGTGGCCAGGCGCAAGGTTTGTGACAGGGTGTTAATGACACAGTTGCCATTACATTGCCCGGCGATGATCAGGTTGAGCAGCCAATAAGCTGTCAACAAGGCGAAGATCGCAAACAAAAATGTGACCCACCATTTACCCCGTAAAGAGAACCGCTTTTCTTCTTTTGTTTGTGTGATTGTGCGCATGGTTTACCCTCCCGGGCGGGTTGAGATCGGGTGTTCTTCTTTGATTTGCTTCCTGATCCGGAAAGAGACCAGCGTGCGGATAATGGCGGGGGCGGCTACAAATAATAAGGCCAGCGCCTGGATCAGCGAAATGATATATTTGGACACCCCTGAGTTTAATTCCATCAGATCCGCGCCGTTACGCATAGCACCGAATAAGAAAGCGGCCGCGAGGATGCCCAATGGATCATTTTTGGCTAATAACGAGATGGCAATCGAGTCGAAGCCATATCCGCTGGAGAAGAACATGGGTAAACAGTGACAGTCAGATACGCCCAGCACCTCAACACCGCCTGCCACGCCCGCCAGTGCGCCGGAAATTGCCATGGCAACCACAATACTTCGGGTGATGTTGATCCCGGCGTAGCGAGCTGCGTTGGCATTCGCACCCACCGTGCGCAACTCAAATCCCAGGGTCGTTTTCCATAATAACCACCACACCAAGACGCTGGCGCATACTGCCAGGAGTAAGCCGATATGCAGCCGGTCATATTGGTCCGTGAAAGGCCAGTAAATCCTGGATATAGGTGGCAGGGCCAGGAAGATCAGCAGCCCAATGATCAAAGCAAAACCAGAGCAGATAAACATTTTTTGATGGCCTTGCTGCCAGCGGGTTTTCAAACTGGTGCGTCCGATGATCCAGCGGGCCAGAAGATAAGCTAAAAATGCGATAAATAGAGCAGCGCCCAGTGCGTTCAATGGGTCTTGCAGTCGCTGTGGGATACTGGCCAAAGACCAGAGCCAGGCTGATTTTGCCGAGGGCGGCGTCTGTACGGCCGTGCTATATTGATCTTTGACCGGCCCACTGACCAGGAATTCCACCAGGCGGAAAGCGATGTAGTTCATCATAATGGTGGTGATGACTTCATGGGCGCCTGTGCGGGCTTTAAGATAACCTGGGATACCGGCCCAGAGAGCACCGCCAAGAACAGCCGCGAGCAGGGTTAATGGAAGGTGAATGATGGCTGGCACATTCGGTAAGACCTGGCCAACGTAGGCAGCGCAAATGGCCCCGATATAGAACTGGCCTTCCACGCCAATGTTGAACAGGCCGGTTTTGAAACCAACGGCCACCGCCAGGCTCAGGAAAATATAAGGGATGGTTGCCACCAACGTTTCGGACAGGCCGCGCTGTTTTAAAAAGGCGCCTTTTAACAGGCCTTCATAAGCCTGGAGCATGGTTTGAAAGCTTCCGCTGGTTAGCCAGATGACCAGGCCGCCTATAATAAAGGCGATGGCGATAGACAAGAGAGGCGTCCCCAGGGGTTTCAGGAGTCGCTGAAAGGTGGTTTTTGGGGAAGGGATTAGCTCAGGCTGGGTCATTTTCGATTCAGACATGGGCCTTCTCCCTTGATACACCCGCCATCAACATGCCAAGCTCTTCGCGGGTCGCTGATTTTGCATCCAGGGTGTCCAAAATCCGGCCCTTATACATGACGGCGATCCGATCGGATAGGCTCATGATTTCGTCCAATTCAGCGCTGATCAGCAGCACAGCCGCACCTTTATCTCGGGCTTCAACAATGCGGTGGTGAATAAACTCAATCGAGCCAACGTCCAGGCCACGGGTGGGTTGGCTGGCGATTAAGAGTTTCACCGGGCGGGAAAGTTCCCGGGCAATGATGACCTTTTGCTGGTTGCCACCCGATAAAGAGCTGGCGGGGGTAAGAATACTGGGCGTGCGGATGTCAAAAGTCTCGATCAGCTCTTCAGCCTGCTGCTCAATCGTCGCATAAACCAGCTCGATCCCCCTGGCGAATGGCTTGCGATAATAGGTATTCAAAACCAGGTTGTCTCGAATAGGGAAGGAAAGCACCAGACCATGTTTGTGACGGTCTTCGGGAATGTGAGCGGCCCCGGTTTCCTGAACCTTGCGCGGGTTAGCAAGGGTTGTTTCATGATCGAGGATGAACGTATGGCCGCTGTTCGTGCGGCGTAAGCCGGTTAAGGCCTCGGTTAATTCGGTTTGACCATTCCCCTGGACCCCCGCAATCCCAAGAATTTCACCCGCGCGGACATCGAGGGTGACGCCATTGACCACCATGTGGCGGCGGTCATCTTCAACGGTCAGATTTTCAACTCTCAATACCGATTGGCCAGGGTGAGCATCGTCTTTATCTATCTGTAAAATAACTTTACGCCCGACCATCATTTCGGCCAGTGTCTCTTGAGAGGCCTCGCTGGGTTTGACTGTACCGATCATTTGCCCGCCGCGCATGACGCTGATCCGGTCGGCGACGGCAAATACTTCGCGCAGTTTGTGGGTGATAAAGATGATTGATTTCCCCTGTTTGACCAATGTGCGCATGATGACGAAGAGTTCGTCCGCCTCCTGGGGTGTCAAAACCGCGGTAGGCTCATCGAGAATAAGGATTTCAGCATTGCGATAGAGGGCTTTGACAATTTCAACCCGTTGTTGCGCGCCAACGGTTAAATCCTGGATGATGGCGTTTGGGTCGACCATCAGGCTGTACTCCTGGCTCAAGGCCAGGATCCGTCTGGCCACGGTGCGCCTGTCTAAAACCGCGATTTGCCCCAGTAACCGGGTCGACTCTTTGATGGTTTCCTGGCCCAGCATGATGTTTTCGGTGACTGTCAGGGGCGCGACCAGCATGAAATGCTGGTGGACCATGCCTATTCCCTGAGAAATGGCATCGTGAGGTGATTTAATTTGGGTTGTTGCGCCGTTGATGCCGATCTCCCCTTGATCGGGCTGGTACAAGCCGTACAGAATGTTCATCAAGGTTGATTTTCCCGCGCCGTTTTCACCTAATAAAGCGTGAATCTCACCCTTCACCAGGTCAAAACTCACATGGTCGTTAGCCAAAACCCCAGGGAAGCGTTTGGTGATGCCCGTAGCTTGTAAGGCAAATGTCATAATCATATCCTGGATATAATTAGAAAAAAGGGTGCTGTACCTGAGTGGTACAGCACCCCGTGTTACTTTGTGCTGGATTTACTTGACTGCGCTTAAGTCGATTTTAATCGTTCCGCCCTTTATCCCGTCTGATGCCGCCTGAATCTTGGATTTGACATCGGCCGGGACCTTGCTGTCCCAATCGTGGAAGGGGGCCAGACCTACACCGCCATTGCTGATGTTCGCGGTTATAGCGCCGGCTTTATCTGTCTTATTCTGTACGCCCTTCAGGTATTCGTACACGGCCACGTCGACGTTCTTCATGGCGCTGGAGACCAGGGAGCCTTTAACTTCTGGATAGGTGCCGTATTGATCGACATCCACCCCAATAGCCGCCAGACCTTTTTCACTGGCTGCCAGCAAACCACCGTTACCCGTGTTGCCGCCTACGCCAAAGATCACATCGCAGCCCTGGCCGATCATACTGACCGCGGTTTCCTTACCCTTGGTGGGGTCGGTGAACGAGGGGATGTAGACATTCATGGTCTTGGTGCCGGCTTTTTCCCACTGGGCGCCGGCCTGGAAACCAATGACGTAGCGCTCGACGGGCGGGATCTGCATCCCAGAAACGGTGCAAATGGTGCCGGTCTTGCTTATTCCAGCGGCCAAAACGCCCGCCAGGTAACCCACCTGATCTTCCTGGAACATCAAGCTGTTGACATTCTTGAGGCCACCGTCGTCATAGCAGTCTTTGACGGTATCGGCGCAAGCGGCTGATCCCTTGGTTGGGAAATACTGATTGTCGATGATGGCAAATTTGATGGTGGGATACTGCTTGGCTTTGGCAGCGGTCGCATCGCCCATCAAGAAACCTACGGTGATGATGACGTTATAATTTTCAGTGGCAAATTGATCGATATTCTTCTCGTAGTCGGTCGGCTGCTTGGATTCGATGAACTTGGCATCAAAGCCAAATTCTGTGGCGGCTTTCTGGACGCCAGCCCAGGCTGATTGGTTGAATGATTTATCATTGACGCCACCTGTATCAGTTACCAGGCCTACCTTTAGCTTGGTACTGCTCCCCGTTGTTGAACAGGCGGCCAATAAGGCCGAAGCTAATAGAACCATTACCAAAACGATGGATATCTTCTTGGTCATAGATGCTCTCCTCCTGAGTGAGAAAGTATGGAATTATACGAAAAGCTGTGTATGGGTGAGGTTTTCCCAAGCATATATCTTGTTCAACCACCCCAAATAAGTATACTGCTGATTGAAATGGGATGCAAGGCATCAATAAGTTTTTTTTCACCAATCAGCCGATCTTTAGAGGATCAGCTTTCAACCTATGTGGGTAATGCAGCGCTTGCTTCACCGCGCTTTACACCCAGCATCATGATCAGAGCCACCGCCATAAAAATCGGGGCGACGATCATGATGGTGTTGTAATTGTTCCCGGAAAACTGGATAATCCATCCGTTGACGTTGGGGCCAACAATGGCGGATAAGGTTGAGAAAAGATAATAGAGGCCTGTAAAAGTGCCGAGACGGGCGTTATCGGTCATATCCACGACCATCGGTAATGAATTAATATTAATCAATGCCCAGGATGCGCCTGCCAACATCAGGATTACACCGACCACTGGAATGGTCCCCAGGACGGGCAGCTTACCCAATAAAATTGTCAGGAAGGGCACGGGCAGAAAATACATTAAAAGCATGGCAATCGATAAGGTCACTATGCCGATAGAAATCGTGTTCCGCCGGCCAATGCGGCTGCCGAAATAACCGGCGGGTAAGGCAAACAAGACAAAGAATAATGAGAGATGGCCCAATAAACGCGCTCCATCGGCCTCAGCCACCCCCAGATGGTTTACCGCATACAGTGTGAAAAATGCCTCGATGGCAGAATAGCCAATGAACCAGAAGAAAATCGCTAACAAAATACGGATACCACTTTTATCGCTATCCTGAGTCAGCTCTTTCAGACTTTTAAACAAGCCGGGCTGTTTTTCTGCAGCATCGTAATCTTTGGGCTCACGGATAAAGATGAAGAGCATGAAGGCAGCCACGAGGACCAGGATTGAACCCATCCAAAAAGGAAAGGCCTTGTTCATACTATATAGTTTGGCTCCGCCTAAAAAGGATAGGATTGCGCCGACCCCGCCCATCAGGTTGATGATTCCATTGGCTTGCGAGCGGTATCGAGATGGGGTGAGATCCGGCATTAAGGCAATGACCGGTGTCCGCCAAAAAGCCATGCTGAGGAGTAAGGTGCTGGTACAGGCGACAAATAATGGCAGGATCGCGGCCATAGGGATGAAGCCAAAGGCTACCGCGCTGATGGGCGCACCGATCAAGATAAATGGCAAACGCCTTCCAATGGGGGTGCGCAGGCGGTCAGACCATGCGCCAAGAGGCGGTTGGATGAACAGAGCGGCAATATTATCCAGGGTCATAAAAAATCCGATTAATCCTGGCGCAAGATGGAACTTATTCGCCAGGAAAAGAGGCACAAACGCGTTGTAAACGCCCCAGACGATACTGACTCCAAAAAAACCAAACCCAAGTAAAAATATCTTTCCGTAATTGAATTTCATGCGGGCCTTTTCATGGTTGGGTGAGCAGATGGGTTATTGATCACTCAAGTGCTGGATAGAGCGTTGCAAAAAGTCTTGATCGGATTGGGATAAATCGGCTTTGGCTAAAAGATCAGGCCGGCGTTGATAGGTGCGTAACAACGACTGCTCCCGGCGCCAACGCGCGATTTCTAAATGGTTGCCAGATAGCAGCACTTCAGGGACGTTCCAACCACGAAATTCGGGGGGGCGGGTATAATGGGGATATTCCAGCAGGCCGGTGGCATGTGAATCGTCTGAAGCGCCATCCGGGTCACCTAATACACCTGGAATGAGCCTAGCGATCGCATCCATCACCACCAGGGCTGGCAATTCTCCACCGGTGAGGACATAATCACCAATCGACAGTTCATCCGTCACCAGGTGCTGGCGAATGCGTTCGTCAATACCTTCATACCGCCCGCACAGGACAGCGACGCGATCATAATAAGCCAGCTCCCGGGCAATGGTCTGGTTGAATACCCGTCCTTGAGGGGTCATCAGGATAATGGGGCAAGGTGCGGCCTGGCCTGGCTGCTGGCCCAGGACTGATTCGATCGCCTCGAAAACCGGCGCAGGCTTCATGACCATGCCGCCACCACCGCCATAGGGTGCATCATCCGTGACATGATGCCGGTCTGTGGTCCAGGTGCGAATATCGTACAGTTCGATCTCTACCAATCCGCGCTGGATAGCACGCTGTAAAATGCTCACTTCAAAGTAGGGTTGGAAGATTTGGGGGAAGAGGCTGAAAACGTCAAAGCGCATGATATTATTATAGTATGTATCTACGTGGCAGTAAATGGACGATGAAGCGCCGCCGGAGGTCGGTCAATTTCTGGTTAGTCATCTTTTTATTGGCCGCAGTCGGCGCCTTTGTGTATCTCGATGTGTTTGTCGTTCCGACGGCACAACCGTTATTTATCCCTACTACCACCCCGACCCGCGATCCACGCAGTTACGCGCAGGAAGCTGAAGCCCGATTAAATGAAGGTAAGATCTCTCAGGCGATCGACCTATACAAGCAAGCTAACGAGGCTGACCCCAAAAATGCGGCCAATTACCTGGCTTTGGCACGGCTGCAAGTTTACATCGGCGCGTATAAAGATGCGCAGCCGAATATTGAAAACGCGATCCTGCTCAATAAAAATAACGCGGAAGCCTTGGCCATGTTGGGCTGGGATATGGGGTACCTGGGTGATTACCTGGCTGCCAAAGCATCTCTCGACAGCGCCCTGGAAATGGACCCAAACAATGCTATCATTTATGCATATTATGCCGAGATGCTTGCCTTGCAAATAAATAATAATAAAGGTGGATTAAGTACGGATAAGGCATCGGAATATTCCAAGAAGGCCCTGGCGCTTGACAACAGCTTGATGGAGGTCCATCGCGCGCGGGGGATGGTGTTGGAAGTTACCCAAAACCTCCAGGAAGCCGCCGCGGAATACAGTGCCGCGATCAAAATAAATGGCAATATCGCCGATCTTCATTTATCTTATGGGCGCACGCTGGAATTGATGGCTAATTATTCAAAAGCAGTCGACGAATTCAGCCTGGCTGCAGCACTTATCCCAACCGACCCGCTGCCTAACCTGTACATCTCAAGGACCTACAATAAATCAGGTGATATTGCCAAGGCCATCCAGTACGGGGAACAGGCCTTAAAATATAGCCCGGTAGACCCCGACCTTTATGGCAACCTTGGCTCGATGTATTATCGCAATCACGAATACGACAAAGCTATCACGAATTTGCGTATGGCTATCCGCGGTGGAATGGCTACGGGTGGTCAGGCGGTTCAAGGCATCCCATTAAGTTACGATACCACGGTATTAATATATTATGCACGCTACGGCCTGGCCCTGGCTCGCCAGAACCAATGCAACGAGGCGGTTCAAATCTCCCAGGCGCTGATCCAGGGTGTTCCCAATGATGAGGACACCATCTATAATGCCCACGCGATGGTGCAGATATGCCAGGAAAATATCAACGGCACCGCGACGCCCAGTCCAACGCCAAAGGCCAGCGCGACGCCTAAACCCTGATTATGCAACTCAACGGACACGAACCTTCATTTCGAAAAGTTAAATCACATTCCAATCCTTATCGGATGATGGTTTGGGTCGTATTAATTGTGGGCTGTGTGGCGCTCCTGCGGGCTAACGTGCAAGGCGATTTCCGGCCCTTCTTGCCAACCCCGACGCCGACCCGCACGACCAATTCATACGCTCAAGAAGCCGAGACCAATTTCACCGCTGGCGATATCGACAAATCCATCGTGGCTTATCTTAAGGCCACCGTTCAGGACCCGAATAACTTTCAATCGTGGTCTAATCTGGCTCGCGTTCAGACTTATTCGTCTGCGCTGCAGACGACCGACCAGCAAAAATACGATCTCTTGACCGCTGCCGTGGCCAATGCCAGGCAAGGTGTCAAAGTTGCCCCCAATGAAAGCAGCGCGCATGCTGTTCTGGCTTTTGCCTTGGATTGGCGTTCATCGAATAAGTTGGTGGCCCCCGAGGAACAGGTGGCTAACCTGTTCGAGGCGGATCAGGAAGCCAATAATGCCAGGCACCTGGACAACACCAACACGTTGGCGCTGGCTTTTTATGCCGAGATCCTGGTGGATGAACAGAAATGGTCACTCGCCCTGGAATATATCCAACAGGCCATGGTGATGAATCCGAACCTGATGGATGTGAGGCGCATTAATGGATACGTCTATGAGAGTTTGGGGGAATACCGCCTGGCGATCGAGGAATATATAGCAGCCACAACGATTTCCCCCAACCTGACTTTCCTTTACATCTCCATCGGTAAGATTTACCGCAGACTGGAGAATTATCCCCAGGCCCTGGATTATTTTGATAAGGCGGCGAAAACCAACGCACAGTTGGGGATTAAAGACCCGATCCCCTACCTGGCAATTGCGAATACTTATGCTCAGAAAGGGGAGGCGCTGACGGCGGTGCTCAATGTAAAGAAAGCCATTTCATTGAACCCTAACAGCCCGGACGTTTATGCCCAACTGGGTATGATTTACATCAAGTCGCGGAATTATGAAAGCGCCTTGCCGGCTTTCAAATGCGCGATCGATGGCTGCGATGCAGCCGCGAGCTGCCTGGTGCGCAACACTTGCGATGATTCGGCGGATGCCCCCGTAGTGCTCACGGGCGTGCCATTAACCGATAATACCGTGGGTTATTTTTATTCATATGGTTCAATCCTGGCAGCCATGCACCGGCCCGGGGACAATAATTGCAAGGAGGCGATAGTGGTTCTGACGAAAGTAAAGAATGTTTACGCGTCCGATTCAACCATCATGAGCATTGTGAAGGCCAGTGAAGACATCTGCAGTGTGCAATAGGTTGGAAGTGTAAGAGATTTATAAGAAATTAAACAATCCCACTGTCAACCCCCTTGACTTCAATCTAAAACACAGGTATCATTCGAAGCGGATTAGCACTCAAGGTATGAGAGTGCTAAACTTCCAGGATGTCACAAAGGCGGTAATGTATCGAGATCACATCAAGGCATTATGTGCGCCTTTTAACTGTGCGGCTGGGCATCATTGTGCCGGCAGCAAAATTTAATTCAGGTCATCATATTGAACAGGAGGCAAGCTATGGCATTCTCTTTAAAACCTTTAGGCAACCGGGTTGTGGTTGAACCCATTGAGCAAGAAGAAGTGACTGCTGGTGGGATCGTTTTACCTGAAACCGCAAAAGAAAAACCCCAAAAGGGCAATGTTTTATCCATCGGCCCCGGCGATCGCAATGAAAAAGGCGCTCGTATCCCTTTGGATGTAGCAGTGGGTGATGTGGTGCTATTCGCAAAGTATTCGGGCACCGAAATCAAGGTTGACGGCAAAAAAATTCTGATCCTCCGTGAATCAGATCTTCTTGCTATCGTGGGTAAGTAATTAATAAACTAAGAAGGAGATAAACAACTATGGGAGCCAAACAACTGGTTTTCGGTGATGAGGCGCGACGGCGCCTGAAGAATGGGATTGATATCGTGGCTAATGCAGTCGCCACGACCCTTGGACCTAAGGGACGCAATGTGGCCTTAGACCGCAAATTCGGTTCTCCGACCATCACTCATGATGGCGTGACTGTCGCCAAGGAAATTGAGCTTGAAGATCCCTTTGAGAATATGGGAGCTCAACTTTTGAAAGAAGCCGCCACCAAGACGAATGATATCGCCGGGGATGGCACCACCACTTCGACCGTCCTGGCTCACGCAATCGTTAGCGAAGGCCTTAAGAATCTGGCTGCTGGCGCAAATCCCATGCTCTTGAAGCACGGTATTGAAGCGGCTTCCAAGATGGTTGCCGAAGCCATTAAGAAACAGTCCATCGAAATCACCACCAAAGACGAGATCAGCAATGTCGCCACGATCTCTGCCCAGGACCGCAATATCGGTTCTTTGATCGCCGAAGTCATGGACAAAGTCGGTAAAGATGGCGTGATCACCGTTGAGGAATCCAAAGGCCTCGAATTCGAGACCGAGTATGTAGAAGGTATGCAGTTCGATCGCGGTTATATTTCTTCCTACTTCGTAACTGATAACGAACACATGGAAGCGGTGATTAGTGAGCCTTACATCTTGATCCACGATAAGAAAATCTCTGCCGCAGCCGACATCGTTCCAATCCTCGAAAAACTCGTCCAGATTGGCAAGCGCGACCTGTTAATCCTGGCGGAAGACATCGATGGCGAGGCCCTGGCGACCCTTGTTCTAAACAAACTGCGCGGTATGCTGAATGTCGTTGCCGTCAAAGCCCCTGGTTTTGGCGATCGCCGCAAGGCCATGCTGCAGGATATCGCAACCCTGACCGGCGGTACCGTCATCTCGGATGAGACCGGCCGCAAGCTCGAGACCATCACCATGGGTGATCTGGGCCGGGCTGAAAAAGTCAACACCGATAAAGATAACACCACCATCATCGGCGGTAAGGGCGATACATCCGCGATCAAGGGACGCATCGAACAGATTCGTGTCGAAATCGAAAATACCACCAGCGATTATGACCGCGAAAAACTCCAGGAACGCCTGGCGAAAATGTCCGGTGGTGTAGCCATCATCCGTGTTGGCGCAGCGACCGAGACTGAACTGAAGGAAAAGAAGCATCGCGTGGAAGATGCCCTGTCTGCCACTCGCGCGGCAGTCGAAGAAGGTATTGTCCCTGGCGGTGGTGTCGCGCTGATCAATGCGATCCCTGCCCTGGATGGCAAGAAATTGGACAATGAGGATGAGCAAATCGGCCTCAATATCGTCCGCAAAGCTCTTGAAGTTCCCATGCGCAAAATCGCTGAGAACGCTGGCAAAGACGGCTCCGTCATCGTGGAGAACGTGCGCCAGATGCAGAAGAGCAAGAAAAACAACCGCATCGGTTATGATGTGTTGAGCGAAGAGTACGGCGACATGGTTAAGGGTGGCGTCATCGATCCCGCCAAAGTGACCCGTGGCGCACTCGAAAATGCGGCTTCCATTGCCGCAATGATCCTCACCACCGAAGCCTTGATCACCGATGTTCCTGAGAAGGAAAAGTCCTCGCCCATGCCCCCGCCTGAATACTAATTTTGGCGTGTGACCCGGAGTAATGACTCTGGATAAAGGTTGAAACACCCCGAATGGCATCATCGTTCGGGGTGTTTTATCATAACTACTCAGCCATGCGAAGAAAGTTGCCAAAATTTAGGGGTTTGCGGATGCTTTGTACCCGCAAACCCCTAAATTTTGGGTCTTTTTCACAGAGGCCTGAGGAGTAACACCCTACCTTACAATCAGTTTAGAATTTCTCGCCTTGTTTGACGGGATTGACCAGACAAGGTTATAATGACTCGTATGCTTTACCCATTTCATCATCAATTTAAAATTGGGCAGTTCATTTGTGGATTGGTTATCGTGTCTTTACTGGCAGCCTGTGGGGGTAAAAAGACCAGTACGCCGTTTGTGCCACCGATTGCAACGACCGCTACGCTCACGTCAGTAGCCAGCGGTCAGGTTGCTGCACCGATGACCGTGACACCGCTAGTAGAAAAGACAGCCAAGAATACCCCGACCCCAACGCTTATCCCTGGGCCGCTGGCGGCTGAGGTGAATGGTGAGGGCATTACCCTGGTTGAGTTTCAGGCAGAACTGGGGCGTTATCAGGCCGCTCAAAAATCTAGCGGCGGCGTTCCCTTAGCCGATAAAGATCAACAACAGGTGGTGATCAACGATATGGTGGATAACCTATTGTTGGCGCAGGCTGCAGTCCGGGCAGGTCATCTTGTGACAGGTAACGATATCCAGACCCGTATTGGACAGTTGGTCAACCAGCTGGGTGATAACCAGGCCTTAACCGATTGGGAAGGCCAGCATGGATATAACGATGCCAGCTTCCGCCAATCTTTAGCGTTATCGATGCATGCAGCCTGGCAGCGCGACCAAATTATTGCCAGGATCCCAGATACTGCCGATCAGGTGCATGTGGTGCAGATTCTTGTCTACAATGAGGATGATGCAAAACTTATTTATTCCCGGCTCCAATCTGGCGCAGATTTTGCAACGTTAGCTGTGAAGATTGATCCAGTGATGGGTGGAGACCTGGATTGGTTCCCGCAAGGCTTTCTGACGACGCCAGAAGTCGATAAAGCGGCTTTTTTACTCACACCTGGCAAGGTCTCGGAAATTATTAAAAGTAAGGTAGGATACCATATCATTTTAGTGCTTGAACGTGACCTCAACCATTCGCTTACGCCCCAGACACGAGCATTTATAGAAAAGCAAGTATTACGAAAATGGCTGGAAGATTCACGTGCGCAAAGTAAGATTAATATTTTCCTTCCTTGATTCTCGAATAGTAGGCCAAAGCGCAAGATAGGTCGCTGGAGAATAGATGATGCATTACGAAGATAGTGAAACACGCCCTTCCCTAAATGACAGGGGATCCGTCTGGAATATGTTAACCACCCTGGTCCTATTGGGGATCGTCTTGATGGTGGCTTATTTTGGAATAATTTATATTGATCCTTATTTGCCGATTAATCCTTTCCCGCCCATTTCATTTCCCGCTGAAATTGTATTACCCACCGCCACTGCGACGCAAAAACCGATTAAAGAGTTTCCCCCAACCTGGACCCCGACCGCTTCTCCATTGCCAACGGATACCAGCACACCTCATCCGGAAACAACCACCCCAACACCCTATTCGATCCCCTACACGTCTGGCGCCCAACCCCTCCATACGCCAACCACGTCGACCCCCGTGACGGTTAAAGCAAATATGCCTTATGAAATGGTCGGTACGCCCGTGTTTGTCGCCAGCATCATCACTCACCCCGACAGCGACTGCAGTTGGATGGGCGTCGGCGGGCAGGTGTTGGATCTGCGCAATGCGCCAATCGTTGGGGTGACGATCCAATTAGGCGGCGTCCTGGGTAATAAGTATCTGGATATGCTCAGTCTCACCGGAACGGCGCTCCAATACGGCCCAGCCGGGTATGAATTTTCATTAGCGGAAAAACCCATCGCTACTAAGAAGACTCTCTGGCTGCAACTGCTTGACCAGGCGGGTTTACAGCTCTCAGCAAAAGTGTATTTTGAGACGAGTGACGACTGCTCAAAGAACTTAATCCTGTTAAAATTTAAACAGGTGCGCTGACACCGGGCCCCTGTGAAAAAGACCCGAATTCGAGGAATTTGCGCTTGCTTCGCACACGCAAATTCCTCGAATTCGCCAACTTTCTCTTCAAGGCTGACCCATTACAAAGTTTGTACGAGAAAACCGAGAATAGCCGATATTCTCGGTTTTATTTACCTTTAATACCTTTTCAAAATTACCAATTGTGATATGATTATTTTGGTCCCAAGGTCACAATAATTTCATATTCTTCATTCGATAAGGAGATAATTCATGAGCGTCGCTAGTAGAGAGCAAAATTCAGCCACATCTTATACCGTCATCGAAGATGCACCCGTGGCAAAGTTCCTGTTCGGGGATATCCGGTTGTCTTGGTTTTGGCTAATAATCCGTTTATATGTCGGTTATGAATGGCTGATTGCGGGTTATGAAAAAATTATCAACCCAGTCTGGGTTGGCGCAAAAGCGGGTACAGCCCTCACCGGTTTCATTCAGGGTGCTTTAAAACTAACCGCGGGTGCACATCCCAGCGTTCAGTCCTGGTACGCCTCGTTCTTGCAGAACGCAGTTTTACCCAATGCGGCTTTGTGGAGCTATTTTGTGTCATTCGGTGAATTGTTGGTTGGTATTGCATTGATTTTAGGCATTTTCACCGGGATTGCGGCCTTCTTTGGCGGTTTTATGAACGTCAACTACCTGATGGCTGGCACGGTCAGCACAAACCCATTCCTGTTTGTCTTTGCCACCTGGTTAGTTTTGGCCTGGAAGACGGCTGGCTGGCTTGGACTGGATCATTGGATTTTACCCTTGTTGGGTACACCACTTGCTCCGGGAAAGCTGCTCAAGAAGTAGCCGGCTAAAAAGACCCCATCCTATAATCCTCTTGACAGGATAACGCAAACTCCGTAGAATTAATTCGATGTTTATCGAATTAATTCTACGGAGTATTATTTTATGGAAACTCAAGCGGAAGAATTGTTGACCTTTTTCAAGGCATTGGCAGATGCTAACCGGTTAAAAATTGTGGGTTTGTTGGCCCAACAATCGCTGACGGTGGAGCAGTTAGCGGCGATTTTAGGGTTGGGCCCTTCAACTGTTTCGCACCACTTATCTCGCCTGGCGGCTGCTGGATTGGTCAGTGCGCGCGCCACCAGTTATTATAATGTCTACCAACTGGAGATAGGCCAGATTGAAGAGAAAGCCCGCCGCCTCCTGGCGCGTGGGACGCTGCCAGCGCTGGTCGAAAAAATGGATATCGAAGCATTTGACCGGAAGGTATTAACCGATTATTTGCTCCCGGATGGACACTTAAAAACTATCCCTTCCCAACAAAAAAAGTTGCAGGTGATTCTGCACAGGATTATGTGTGATTTCGATCCTGGTATCATCTACACGGAAAAACAAGTCAATGGGATCCTGGCGCGCTACCATGAAGATACGGCCAGTTTACGGCGCGAATTGATCTCAACCCACCTTTTATCACGCCAGCCGGATGGGATGGCTTATTGGAAAACCAATCCCATCCTCCCTGGCCCCCCTCCCGTGTAAGGAGGAAAGAACCTCAAATCTCAGGTTCACTACCCATTGGATTATTATCTTGAGCGGGTTCCTGGCGGCGGCGGGGTTTTAATTCAAAGGTCTCATTGCCGGCCAACAATCCTTCCAGGGTAGCCGCAGGCAGGGGGAGAATCCGGCTGTTGGCAAAATAAGCAAACGAAAAATTAGTCAAATCGCCCGATGTTTTACCAGGGATAGGCATCAAGCGCGCGGTCAATGGTTTATTCAAACGGGTAGCCAGGGCCGCCACATCCAGGAGGATCGCGGTGAGATGCCCGATGCTGGTTCCGCCTGGCAGGGGGATGGTGTCCAGGCCAGTGCCACAGACGGTCGAATAAAGCAGGAGATCATTGATGGTTAAGATCCCTTGAGAAACGCGTTCGGCCAGGGTGAAATCTTCAAGTACCGGAAGCATCAACCCATTAAAACCCGTCCTGGGGTAGTCGGCGCGGTCGAGGGCTTCGGCCACAATTGCAGCCGCCGCCAGGCTGCCTGCCAGACCGATGGCGGGGACTCCGACCCGTTCTATGGCCGTTGCGGTTGAACGCTCTTTTTCCGGGTATGGCGCCAGAGTAAAATCTAAGCCGAAGAAGTGAATGCCATATTCGACTGATAACGCCTGGCAGATGGGCGCAAGGGTTTTAGCGGCGGTTTCAATACTGTTGCGCAAGGTGTTGCGTGCTTCAGTGATGCTGTGGGCGTTCGTAAATGCGCTGACAGACAGATCGGCGGATTCGATCGCCAGGGCAAATCCAGGCTCTTCCCCCGCTGAGTATGCAGCCGGGAAGAACGGCGCGCCTGGTGGTACGTTTGCCAGGGCGGCGAAACGCAGGTTGGCGAACCCATCAGGGGTGAGTGTCGCCGTGTGGTGTATGACCGCGGCGCAGGCACGCACACATGGCAGCGATATGCCCTGATTTGAGGCAATTTCACCGGTGACAAACACCGATTGGGTAGCAGCCAGGATATCCGGAATAATGGTGTAATGCTCCAGGTGATCAGGGCGGGCAGGTCCAAGGGCTACATAACCAAACCCGCTCTCGATAGCGATTTTTTCTAATGTCTGGGCAAGCTGGACGCTCTGTGTTGGGGTCACCAGATCACAAAAGGGTACCGTAGCCAGGCGGGTTGACTGGACTTCAAAGCCGGCTTCAGTTAAAGCGATGCGGGCAGCATGGATAAAGGTGGCCGCTTCATTAATCCGTTGGGTTTGGATTGGCCAACCAGGGTTTAGAAAGTATGTAATCGATCGGATTTTCATAAGATAGTTTTAAGATCGAGATGGGGGATGGAAGATGCTCGCTGTCGAACGACTTCAAAAATTAAAATTGACGCGGCTACGGCTGCGTTTAAGGATTCACTTTTACCTGGCATGGGGATGGTCAGGCTGGCATCCGCCAGATCGCGGGCTGGTTGGCTTGCGCCCTCTGCCTCACTGCCGATAATCAATGCACAGGGTTGGCACAGATTGGTTTCCCAGCAGGCTAATCCCTGGTCCGCGTCAGCCAGAAATAAGCGCAGTGGGGATGGGCGATCCTTCAGCAGGTGTTGGATCTCGAGCCAATCCAGGTTTTGAATCGGCAGGTGAAAATGGGCGCCCATCGCGGCCCGCAAGACTTTTGGGGCAAAAGCATCCACCGAACCTGGCGTAACAATTAACATCTGTGCGCCAGCAGCGGCTGTGGTACGCAGGAGCGTGCCCAGGTTGCCCGGGTCGCGTAGGCCATCCGCGATGATCACAAAATCAATTGCTTCTGGGATGGGTTGGGCTTGGGTTGTAAATACGGCCATGAGGCCCTGGGGCGTGTTTGTATCAGCAATGGATGCCAGGACATGCCCGGCAACCAGCTCGACTTCCGCCCCTGAGTTAGCAAGGTGCGCTACCACCTGCTTACCACGGGTCGATAAATCTTCGCTGTATAAGACCAGTGAGGCGGGCCAGCCGGAGTTCGCCCCTTCTTCGACCAGGCGCACCCCTTCGACGACGAACGCGCCGGTAGAAACGCGTTCACGGGACCTTGCTTGAAGTGCGCGCACGCTTTGAATTTTTGAGTTTTGCGCGGATGTGATCACGACGGTTATTATAGCATGCCAGGCTAGATCGCCAGGTGACCGGTGATTAGAAGTACGGTAGAATCTATGCAATGGCAGCTTTCGGAAAAGGAAATCACACATGCTTTGGATGGATCTGGTTATGGATCGCCTGTTGGGCTGCCTTGATAGCTGGCTGCAGCCCGGTCACATCGACACCGCGGCCCTTATTGACTCAACCGTTGAAGACAGATTTGGCCAGCCAGATGAGACCTGCAATTCCGACGAGTCGGGCAAACCAGACGAATCAGGCAAGCCCCGCCAGGATGATGCCATTTTTGACACCCACCGGCCCATTTCCTCCGCCGGTTCCAACACCGAGAACGGCCCAATTGCCCACAATGACTCAACTATCTCGGGAGGGAGTTCCTGCAACCGTATCCGTAGAGGTTTTAGATGTATGGGATGAACCGGCTCACGAGAAGGATTATTGGAGCCGCCAGACCCAGCTTATTTTGGGCGAGCGTGTGTTAATTCTGGCAGAAGTGGGGGATTGGGCAAGCATTGTGGCAGTTGAGCAGCCATCTCACAAAGATCCACGTGGTTATCCAGGTTGGGTGCGCCGGGGCAGCCTGGTTAACGGTTGGAGCCAGGCGGACAAGGTTGCGGTGGTGATGGTTTTGTTCACCCAGCGGCTCTTTGGATTGCTCAGGATTTTTGTATCGTCTTTACCATGCTTATGGTATTACCCTGCCGCGCGACGCCGGTGACCAGGCTTTGTCGGGGGCTGAGGTGCAGGGGGGGCGGTTAAGCGCGGCGACTTGATCTTTACGACCGATAAAAAAGGGGGTTCTGTCACGCATGTGGTTATGGTCTGGGGCAATGGGCTGGTGATCGATGAAGACAGCCCCAAAGGATTAACCATCCATCCATTGGGAGAGGTCCTTCATTCAAGCTACCAGGTCAGCGTGCGGCGCTATTTACCTTGATTGAGCGTAACTGCTCAGCTCTTGTGAAAAAGACCCGAATTTGAGGTGTTTGCGGGTGCGAAGCACCCGCAAACACCTCAAATTCGGTAACAAAAAAAACAGGGTAGTGATAAGCTA